>CAZSOQ010000091.1:0-19994 GCA_964608495.1 uncultured Armatimonadia bacterium
CGTTCAACACGTCATGGCTGGTGACGGGCACGGGCCGTTCGCCGCCATGTTCGCTTCCCTGTGGCGAGCCAAGGTCCGCCCAGTGGACCGCGCCTCTCAGTATGCGGGCCATTCCTGCGCCTCCCAGGACAGGCCTTCCTCCGCGAGGGCGATCTCCTCGGCGGGATCGAGCTTTGCGCATTCCTCCGCCAGACGCCGCCGCGTCTTCCATGCGAGGAAACTGTCCACCGCTGCCTGCACGGCTCGGCTGCGGCTGGTGTACTGCTGAGCCGCCACAAGGCGGTCGAGTCTGGCCAGGGCGTTCTCGTCCAGCGTAACGGCTACCTTCCGGGTGGGCATCGTACTCTCCTCAGAGTCTGGTATTCCATTTCATCATACCACGACGGCGGCGGCGTTTCAACACAGCGCCACTCCAGAACGCAGAAAGCCCCCGCGCTTGCGGGGGCCCGTGTGTCTGCTCTTACTTGGTCGGGGCGGGCGGATTTGAACCGCCGACCTCACGGTCCCGAACCGTGCGCGCTGACCAAACTGCGCCACGCCCCGACCGGTGGCGTAAGTATCGTCCTCGGGGCCCCACCTGTCAAGGCGCCGGCGGCACGTCCCGGGGGAAGGAAGGGGGCGGCGGCGGTGCCGAACGGGCGGCCGGGCGGACGGTCAGGGCGGGTCAGACGTCCAGCGGATGGCCCGTGATGCGCTCGTAGGCCCGCAGGTAGGTGTCGCGGGTCCTGGCCACAATGTCCGGCGGGAGCTGCGGCCCGGGCGGCTCCTTGTCCCAGCCGGTGCCTTCGGTATAGTCGCGTACGTGCTGCTTGTCGAAGCCTTCCTGGGGCCTGCCGGGCTGCCAGCGGGCGGCTTCCCAGTAGCGCGAGGAGTCCGGGGTGAGCATCTCGTCCGCGACGATGAGCTCGCCGTCCGCGATGCCGAACTCGAACTTGGTATCCACGAGCAGAAAGCCGCGCTGGGCCACGTAGTCGGCGGCGAAGGAGTACAGCTCGAGGGTGAGCCGCTCGATGCGCGAGGCCAGGTCCGCGCCCAGCAGGTCGGCGACCTCGGCCCGCGTGATCTTGAGGTCATGGCCCGCCTCGGCCTTGGTGGTCGGCGTGAAGATAGGCTCGGGAAGCCTGTCGGCCTCGCGCAGGCCGGGGGGCAGGTGATGATCGCCGACCTTGCCGGTCTCGCGGTACTCCTTCCACCCCGATCCCGCCAGATACCCGCGGGCCACGCACTCGACCGGGACGACCTCGGCCTTGCGGCACCACATGGCCCGGCCCCGCAGAATGTCCGCGTAGGGCTGGACGGCCTGGGGGAAATCGGCGACGTCGGCGCTGAGGAGATGGTTGGGGACGATGTGGGCCGTCTTGCCGAACCAGAAGACCGACAGGCCCGTGAGGACGCGGCCCTTGTCGGGAATGCCCGAGGGCAGGATGACGTCGAAGACGGAGATGCGGTCGCTGGCGACCAGTAGCACGCCGTCGCCATAGTCGTACACGTCGCGGACCTTGCCGGACCGGCGCGACACCGCGCCCGGGAGATCGGTCTGGAGGACTACCTTCGCCCGCTCGTCACCCATGCGCTCATCTACCTCCCATCCTGTCAGCCTCGTGCGTCGGCCAGCTCGCGGCCGGCGACCCGGCCGAGGCCGGGCTCGTCCAGCCCCAGCAGGTCCACCACGTAGTCCACGTCCGCCGGCACGGGTTCTGGTTCGTCGGCCATCTCGATGGCCCTGTCGGGGTCCTTGAGGCCGTGACCTGTGAGGGTGCAGACCACCGTCACGGGCTCGTCGCCGAAGAAGCCCTCGCGCGCGAGCTTGACCACGCCCGCCAGGCCCGTGGCGGAGGCCGGCTCGACGAACAGGCCCTCCATCGAAGACAGATCCCGGTAGGCGGAAAGGATCTCGTCATCGGTGAGGGCGCGGAAGAGGCCGCCGGATTCCTCGACGGCCGTGCAGGCGTCGGCCCAGCGGGCCGGATTGCCGATGCGTATCGCCGTGGCCACGGTCTCGGGCTTCTCGACGGGGCGGCCCAGGCACAAGGGGGCCGCGCCCGCGGCCTGGAAGCCCAGCATGGCCGGCAGGCTGTCCACAAGGCCCTTCTCGTGGTACTCCCTGTAGCCCCACCAGTAGGCCGTGATGTTGCCCGCGTTGCCCACGGGGAGGGCGTGGAAGTCCGGCGGGGCGCCGAGGGCATCACAGACCTCGAAGGCGGCGGTCTTCTGGCCCTCCATGCGGTAGGGATTGAGGGAGTTGACCAGAGCTACGGGGTAACTGTCGGTCACGGCGCGGACGACGGCCAAGCAGTCGTCGAAGTTGCCGTCCACGGCCAGCGTGCGGGCGCCGTAGGCCAGGGCCTGGCTGAGCTTGCCCAGGGCCACGTAGCCCGACGGGATGAGGACGACCGACATCATGCCCGCGGCGGAGGAGTAGGCGGCGGCGGCGGCCGAGGTGTTGCCCGTGGACGCGCACATGGTGATGCGCACGCCCTCCTCCTTGGCCTTGGTGATGGCCATGGTCATCCCCCGGTCCTTGAAGGAGCCGGTGGGGTTGACGCCCTCGTACTTGAGAAGCAGCCTGATGCGCCCCGGCAGCGAGGGGCCGATGGCCCTGCTCTCGATCAGGGGCGTGCCGCCCTCGAGGAGAGTGACCACGGGCGTGTCCTCGCTGACGGGGAGGAACTCGCGGTACTCCTCGATGACGCCGCGCCACGGCCAGTGGTGGCTGAGAACGCTGGGCATGAGTGTCCCTCCAGGCAAAGGCGCCGGGCCGTGGTACGAGCCGCCCCAAGGGCGACGGGCGAAGCCCCGAGGCCGCGGGGCGAGCCTAGTCGGCCGGCTGCTCCATCACCCTGATGCGCGCGGCGACCGCCTCGACGACGTCGAGGGCCTCGATGCGTCGCAGGGCGCTGTCCATCCGGCCCTCGGGGCAGACGTGGGTGACCATGACTATCTCGGCGGTCCGGCCGTTGGTGTCCAGTTGGATGACCGAGGCCAGCGACACGCCCTCCTCGCCGAAGGCGGTGGCGATCTTGCCCAACACGCCGGGCCTGTCGGCGACGCGAAGACGCAGGTAGGTGCTGGTGGCGACGTCCGCCATGGGCACCACATCGGCGTCAGCAACGCAGGTGCAGAGCACGCGGCCGCGGCAGTCGTTGACGATGTTGCGGGCGGCCTCGATGACGTCGCCGGCCACAGCGGAGCCGGTGGGCAGATCGCCGGCGCCGCGACCGTAGAGCATCACGTCGCCGCAGCCGTCGCCGTGGACGAAAACGGCATTGAAGGAGCCGCGCACCGAGGCCAGCGGATGAGTCCGGGGCACGAGGGTGGGATGGACGCGCAGCTCGACGCGACCGTTGTGCCGTCGCCCCAGGGCGAGCAGCTTGATCACGTAGCCCATCTGGGCCGAGTACTGGATGTCGGTGGGCGTGAGGGGGCGGATGCCCTCGGTGTGGATGTCCTCGACGTGGGCCCGCAGGCCGAAGGCGATGGCGCACAGGATGGCGAGCTTGTTGCGGGCGTCGTAGCCCTCGACGTCGTCGGTGGGGTCGGCCTCGGCGTAGCCCAGGCGCTGGGCGTCGGCCAGGGTGGGCTCGAAGGGCTGCTCCTCCTCGGCCATGCGGGTGAGGATGTAGTTGGTGGTGCCGTTGACGATGCCCAGCACCAGGTCGAGGTGGTTGGCCTCGAGGCTCTCCTTGAGTGCGCGGATGACGGGGATCGTGCCGCCGACGGCTCCCTCGAAGAGCAGGTCCACGCCGTGGTCCCGGGCCAGCTCGAACAGCTCGGCGCCGTGCTTGGCGATCATCTCCTTGTTGGAGGTGACCACGCTCTTGCCGGCGGCCAGGGCGGCGCGCACGAACTCGAGGGCGACACCCACTCCGCCAATGGTCTCGACGATGATCGGGATCTCGGGGTCCTGGATGACGGACAAGGCATCGGTCGTCCTGACTTCGGCGGGCGGGTAGGCCGGGCGCTCGCGCTGCCAGTCCACGTCGGCGACCCTGGCCACCGTGATGAGGGCGCCGGTGCGGCGAGCGATCTCGTCGCTATTCTTGCTCAGGAGGCGGTAGAGACCCCCTCCGACGATCCCGAAACCGAGGATACCGACCTTGACCTGCTGAGGTTGCATTGTCCGCGCCTCCGTAACGCGTGCTGAGGGTCGGCGAAGGTGGGGTCAGTGGCTGACCCTGACCAGCATGAGCCGCTGGTCGGCCTCGACGGGCTGCTGGTTGCCGACGGCTGTCCTGACTACGACACCCGTGACGGGCGACTCGATTTCGCTGAAGACCTTCATGGCCTCGATCAGGCCGACGACCTGCCCCCGCTCGACCTGATCCCCCTCCTCAACGTAGGGAGGCGAGTCGGGCGATGCGGCGCGGTAGAACACCCCGGCCATTGAGGCCAAGACGGGCACCACGTCGTCGGGGAGCTGCTCGACCGCTTCGGCCGGCGGCTGGGCCTGCCCGAGGGGCGCCAGGACCTGCGCGACCGGGCGCTTGCGGGCCGCCCGCACGCGCCAGGCCTCGTCCTCGCACTCCACCTCGATCTCGGTGAGGTTCTCGGACATCAGCAGATCGAGAAGCCAGGATATGTCCTCATCGCGGAGCGGGCTCATCAGGGTCCTCCGAGAGATGACGCTCGGGCCGCCCCGACCCATGCGGGTGCAAGTCCCGCGCCAGAAGGCGGTGGCCAGGGAGGAGGCGGAGCGCGGCTCGCCCAAGTATAGCAGCTTGGCGGACACCTGCGGAAGGTCGGTCCGAAGGTCGGCACGGCGCGTCCGGCCAGGAGCTCTCAGGGGACCGTGGGGACGGGTCGCGCGCCGGCACAGGGGACAGTCGGAGAGCTAACAGATCGGCGAGGGCCAGAGCGGCGCCCCCGCCGGACCGCGGATTGCCGCGCGACGCTCTCGGCTAGAAGGCGGGCTGGATGGCCGGGACGCCCACGACGACGGGGTTCGACGGCCCGAGCGGATCAACCATCTGCCTGCGCAGGCCAAAGCCGCCTCCCGCGTCGGTCGTGTACATGATCTCGTTGCGGTTGCCCGTGCGCAGCCACGAGGGCTCGATATCCTGCGCGGCGTTGTCCGTGAGGCGCGTGGGGGGATCGCCCACTCTCCTGGCGTCCTTGTAGTAAAGCTCCCAGTCGCCGTCGGCGTCGGAGGCGTAGACCAGCTCATCACGGCTGGAGCGCAAAGTGGGCCAGCGGTGGTTGCCCGCCTCGCGGGTGATCCTGGTGAGCCCCGTGCCCTGGAGCTCGACGCGCCAGATGTTGTATTGGCCGCCCGCGTCGGAGGCGAAGTAGACTGCTCGGCCGTCGGCGGACCAGGTGGGGTCGAGCTCGTTGCCGGCGAAGTCGGTAAGATGGACGAGCGCGCCGCCCCTGGCATTGCATAGCCACAGGTCGGCGCTGCCGGCGGCGTCACGCCGGACGAATACTATCATGCTGCCGTCGGGCGATATCTCGGGGTCGCTGTCGTCAAGGAGGGTGCCCTTCACCCATCGGAGGGCGTTGGCTTGGGTATTCCACATCGTCAACTGCCCGAGCCCGCTGGAGCGGTCCTCGAAGACGAGCTGCTGACGGTCCCAGCTCAGCGACGGGTTGAGCTGATCGCCTGCCGCCGGAGCTAAGGGTGCGGCCGCGCCGCCCCGGAAGGTGTAGATATCCCAGTCCACGCCGTTGAACCCCGAGAAGGCGAAGCCGATCCCTACCACGGTGGGCCCCGTTCCGCTACCGCACCCCCCGATCAGCGTAGCGACGGCAATTGCGGCCAAGGCTGCAGCAGATGCCCTGATAGCGCGGCGTCCCATTCTCGCCCTCACCTCCGGCGGTGCTTGTTCACCGGGGCATTGTACTACCTGCGGCTCGACATTGAAACCGTCGTGCGTCGCCGGCAGCGCCTCCCAGGCGGGCGTGAGCCGGGCCTCAGGGCGCACAGCGGCAAGTGATGTGCCAGCCCGGGCCGGCCGGGGCGCCGCGCGAGCGCAGGGAACCGTCACCGGCGCTGGTGCCCGAGCACATCAGGGTTGACGCAGAAGCGCGGGCGGCCCTCGCCCAGGGCCTCGAGGATGTTCTCGGCCACCTGCCGGTTGATTCGTTCGACCGTCTCCCACTCGTTCGAGGCGCTGTGGGGCATGAAGACGCACTGGGGCAGCGCCAGCAGCGGGTCGTCGGGCGCGGGCGGCTCCTCGGCGAAGACGTCCAGGCCCGCGCCGGCGATCCGGCCGTCGCGCAGGGCCTCGTAGAGCGCCCGCTGGTCCACGAGCGCCCCGCGGCCGGTGTTGATGAGAAAGGCCGTGGGCTTCATCAGGGCCAGCTCGGCGGCGCCGATCAGCCCTTGCGTCTGGTCGGTCGCAGGGGCGTGCAGCGACACGAAGTCCGCCTCGCGCAGCAGCTCGTCGAGGCCGACGTAGCTGACGCCGAGCTCGATGGCCTCGTCGCGCGGCACGGGGTCGTAGCCGAGGATGGTCATGTCGAAGCCCCGCGCGCGGCGGGCGACGGCCGTGCCTATGGCGCCGACACCCACGATGCCCAGCGTCTTGCCCCAGATCAGCCGCCCGCGGATGCCCTGCCAGCGGCCCTCGCGCACGGCCCTGTCGCCCTCGCCGATGCGCCGGGCGACGGCCAGGAGCAGGGCGAAGGCCTGGTCGGCCACGGCGTCCACGAGCAGGCCGGGGGTGTTGGTGACGACGACGCCGAGGCTGCTCGCGGCCGCCAGGTCCACGCCGTCCACACCCACGCCCCAGCGCGCCACGGTCTTCAGCCGCGCGGCGCGGCGGAGCACGGTCTCCGTGTAGCCCTCGTTGCCCGCGATGACGGCGTCGAAGCCCTGCAGAGCCGCGGCCAGCCCGTCCTCGGAGCCGCAGTCGGCCGCTTCGGCGTCCACGACGTCCAGGCCCGCCTCGAGCAGGCGCCGGCGGCCGGGATTGTCGCCCCTGAAATGGCCTGCGATGACCAGGACTCGCGGCATTGGCCTCAGGCCTCCCGACCGTCACGGATCCGGCTCAGGGCCTCGCGGCTGCCCTGGCGGATGAAGCCCAGGTCGCTGCTGTAGCACAGGAAGCGGGCGCCCTCGGCGAGCCATCTCTTCGCCGTGGGTACATCGAAGACGTGCAGGCCCGGGGCGACGCCGGCGGCCTTGGCTGCGTCGAAGATGTCCACCATGGCCTGCTGGACCGCCGGGTGTTCGAGCTGGCCGGGGTAGCCCATGCTCAGGGCCAGGTCGTTGGGGCCGATGAAGAGGGCGTCCACGCCGCCGGTGCCCATGATCTCGGCGCGGTTGTCCAGGCCGCGCTGGGTCTCGATCTGGACCACGAGCACCAGGTTCTCGTTCTCCCAGGCGACGAGGTCGGCCGCCGCGGCGGGGCCGTAGTCCCTGTGCGCGCCGCCGCCGAGGCCGCGCGTGCCCACGGGCGGGAACTTGATGCTGCGGACGATGGCCCGCGCCTGCTCACCGTCCTCGACGTGGGGGATCAGGACGCCCGAGGCGCCGATGTCGAGGTAGCGGTTGAGCCACTGGCCCTCGAAGGCCGGGGCGCGGATGATGACCTCGAGGCCGATATCGCGGCCGGTGCGGCACATCCAGGCCACGGACTCGATGCCGGCCCAGTTGTGCTCGGTGTCAATGACGATGAAGTCAAAGCCGGCGTCCCTGGCGGTGCGGCAGGCCGCGGGGGAGATCAGCTCGGAGTACATGGTGCCGATGACGGTCTCGCCGTCGCGCAGCTTCGCGGCCACGGACTTGTGCATGGCGTGGTCTCCTTGGCGGGTGAGCAGTGACGGCCCGGCGACGCTCGGCGGAAGGCGCTGTTGCGGCTGTGGCGCGAGGGGCGGGCCAGGCCGTCAGGTGGGCACTTTCGGCGACAGGGACACCTCACCTCTCGCACCCTGCCACGGGAGCCGTCCCGAGCGACACCCCGGCCGGGACACGCGGGGGCTACCACCTGGCCGCGGCGATGTCGTCCAGCCAGAAGGTAAGCTCTTCGCCGGGACGGCCCGTGTATCCTCCCCAGCCGAGCAGTAGGGTGCGGACCTTCGACAGGTCCAGCTTGCCGTCGGGGTCGCGGCCCCAGGAGGTGGGCTGGGCGCTGTCGAGCATCGCCAGCGTGCGCTTCCAGCCCGGCTCGGCGAGCGAGCGCAGACCCGAGATCGCCCAGGTGCCGCCGCCATCCTCGACGAGCTGCAGCATGAGCACCGGCGGGGCCTCGCCGCCCGGCGCGACGTAGCTCCATAGCTCGATCGCGCTGTAGTCGGCCAGGTTGACGTTGCCGGGAAGGCTAAGACGGGGAAAGACCCAGGCGTCGGCGTCCGCGGCTATCGCCGTCTGTACCTTGAGGGCGGCCTTGCCGCCGTGGGCCACCGCCTCGTCGCGGGCGAAGACCACGTCCACGGTGGGCGAGTGGTTGCTCCCCCAGGCGCTCAGGTCACTCTCGGCGTCGAACAGCAGGCCGCGCTCGGTGGGCTCGATGTCGCTGGCGCGGGCCATGAACTGCACGCAGGCGACGTCCTGGTGAGCGCCGGCCATCATCAGGAACCTGGCGCGCATCGCCCGCCCCTGCACGACGTTGCGCGCGGTGAGCGAGAAGTCGTGGTAGCCGCGCGACCAGGGGCCCGCCTCCACCGATGCCGTGGTCTCACCCTCCACTCGCAGGCCCTCGTCGGCCTCGCAGCGGACGTCCACGCGCACCGGCCCGTCCGTGTAGTTGTTCACCCAGGCCCGCACCATCTGAGTGTCGCCCGGCATCACGGGGACGGCCAGCTTCTGCCGGTCCATCTCGGCCGGCGGGGGCTGGGGTCGGTCCGGGCTGGTCTCGGCCTGCAGGAAGACGCGCTTGGCGGCGAGGTCCGGGTCCGCGTCGGCGGCATACTGCGGCGCGGGTACGGGCGGCTCGAGCCCCAGGGCCTCGACGCCGGCGGGCGCGATCCCCCGCAGGAAGACCGGCAGGGCTCCGAGCGTCACGGCGGCCCCGGCCGGCCGGCCTGCCGGCTCGATCTCGCGCCCCACGACGTCCAGGACCGGCCCCCTGGCGGGCACGGCCAGCTCGGAGCTATCCGGGTCCCAGGCCACGGCCACGACCTCGTCGGGCGCGCGCCTGAAGGCTACCAGATAGCCCTTCTCGCCGACGCGCTTCCAGCCCAGGCACTGCGCCTCGCCGAGCTGGCGGATGAGGTCGGCCAGGGCGACGAAGGCGGGCTTGGGGGTGAGATCGTCCCGCAGGATCCCCCACAGCGAGCTGCTGCCCTCGAAGTACTCCTTGAGGTAGAAGTAGTGGAACTTGGCGACACCGTTGGCCAGGGCGCAGGCGTAGGCACGGACGAGGTAGGAGGCCTGGTCGCGCTCGATGGGGGCGAAGTCGCCCCGAGCATCGGGGTAGCCGCGCAGGCCCATCTCCGTGATCCACATGGGCTTGGCGCCGAGGCCGTGGCGCCCGAGCTGCTCGCGCACGTCCGCCAGGAACTGGAAGAGGGCCTCGGGTGAGCCGTAGGAGTGCTGGTTGTAGATATCGAAGTAGTCGCCGGCGCCGTTGTCGTAGGCGCCCTCGAAGAAGCCGCCCGGCGTTCCGGCCGCCGAGCCGATGAGGACGCCGAAGCGGGGATCGGCTTCCTTCGCCCCGAGGTACGCGGCCTTGAGCACCGCGGCATAGTCCCAGGGATGGCCCCTGAAGAACCCTATGTTCGGCTCATTCCATACCTCGAAGTAGCGCACCTTATCGCAAAGGTCCCTGACGAGCCGGTTGACCATGCGGTAGGCGTAGATCGGGTCGCGCGGTGCATAGTGCCCGTCGGCCTTGCCTCCTTCCACCTCCGGGTGGGCCCATCCCGGGCAGTCGTGGAAGATCTGGTAGACCGTGATCCCGTGCCTCTGCTGGGTCTCGGCGGCCAGGGCGTAGCGCCTCCAGTCGAGCTTGCCCTGCTCCCTCTCCACCTCGCCCCACGACAGCCTGTCGCGAAGCTGCCTGATGCCCGCGAACTCGCACAGATAGCAGGCCAGGTCGGCGCGCTCGGGCTGGCTGTCCGGCGGGTAGGACCAGCTTATGCCCGCGTCGAGGCAGATCGGGCTGTCGGCCGGGGGCTGCTGGGGCAGCTCCGCGATGACGCCCAGCGACGTCTCGACCCGGCGCGCGAGCAGGCCCGGCGTGGTGGCCTCCACCTGGAGCCGGTAGTAGCCGGGCCCGAGGGGCGGAAGGGTAAGGGCGTTCTCGCCGGGGCGCAGGTCGGCCTTCCCCTCGGCTCCGGGGACCGGGTCGCCCGCGAAGTCCAGCACGCGCCACGAGGCCGCGAGGCGCGTGTCGTCGGGTACGCCGGACACGACCATGCGGGCCTGGGCCGCCTCGTCCGGTCGCAGGATGTGACCCCTGGCCGCCAGGCTCACGGCCAAGCCGGCGCTGGGGCCGAAGCTGGGCAGGCCCATCAGCACCTGGCCGGAGCTCTGGCTGTCGGCCCCGCGCACGCTCAGCCGCAAGAGCACGTCGGCGCTGCCCTCCGGCGCCTCACCGGCGACGTCGTACGCGGCCCAGTCGTGGTGCCAGAAGATCCAGCGCGAGGAAAAGACGCGCAGCTCCTTGCCCTCCGAGCCGCGGAAGGCCAGCTCGAGCCGGGCGTCGGCATGGCCGAGAGTGGGCCTGACGGGGGCGGCGAACAGGTAGGCCCGGCCCGCCTGGACGGGGATGGGCTGAGACACCCAGCGCCCGCTCGTGGACGGGAAGGCCCTGGCTACCAGCGCCGGGCCGCCCTCGGGCCCGGCGTCGGCGCCGAGCCAGAGGTCCCCCGGCCTGTCGGCCTCGGCGTGCCACGACCACTGACCGAGGACGGCCTGCCCGTCGTCGGCCCCGGGGCGCCCCGCGCCGGCGAGCAGGACGAGAGGAAGCACTGCGGGGAGGATGGCTGTACGCGTCAAGACACTCGACTCCCTGGTGTAGGTCCGCGGGTTCCCTGCCGGACGGGCAGGCCCGCGAGGTTGCCTGAGCCCCTTCCCACGCGGGCGTCCGCAACCTCCGCCAGGTCACCGGAGCGAAGGGAGGCCAGGCCGGCTCGGGCTGAGCCCCCGGCGGCCGGCCTGATCTCTCTTCCGCTTCGCGGGGCCTTGGGCTACGATTGGCCCCGACCATCCGGGAGGCCCTGCCCATGACATCACCCAACAGCCCGGCCCGCGCCACGGAACAAGGCGGCTGCGCGTGTCCCGAGGCGGCCACGCTTGCTTCCCCCGTGGCCGAGCACGAGGCCTACGATGTGGTCGTCGTGGGGGCGGGTCTTGCGGGCCTGCGGGCAGCCATCGCCGCGGCCGAGGCCGGCGCGGACACGCTTCTGATCTCGAAAGCGCCTCCCCAGGGCACCACGTCGGCCATCGCGTGGGGAGCGGCCTCCGGGGCGGTCGGCGGCACCTCGCCCGAGACGTACCTGGCGCAGCTGGAGGAGAAGGCTCAGGGCGCGGGCGATCCCTCCCGGCGCCGGCTCCTCGCCGAGGAGACCGGGCAGCGGCTCGAGGAGCTCAGCCGCTTCGGCGTCCCGCTGCAGGTCGGCCGATCGCACGTGCGCGTCGAGGGCCCCTTCGCCTGGCCGGCGCTGTCCATGATCGAGCCGCTGGTGGCCTTTGCCCGCGGCCTGGGCGTGCGGTTCCGGTTCGGCTCGGCGGCGACGGGTCTGCTGCAGCGCGGCGACGCGGTGTGCGGTCTGCTGGCGCGCGACGCTGGGCGTCTGCTGAGCATCCGGGCCGGTGCCGTGGTCCTGTGCGGCGGCGGGTTCACCGGGCTGTACCCGCGCAACGACAGCATCGGGGGGAACCTGGGCGACTGCCTCGCGCTGGGTCTGCTGGCCGGAGCCCGGCTGGTGGACATGGAATTCGTCAGCGTGCGGCGACCGGGCCTGGCGGAAGAGGGCCGGCGGATGGACTGCGTCTACGCGAACCCGCTGGTGGCCGCCGGGCGATGGCTCACGCCCGAGGGCGTGCCGCTGGCAAAGGGGGACGTGGAGGAGTACTTCCGCCGGCGCGCCGGCGTGGTGGACCGCCTGGACGAGCGCTACGACCTGCTGTGTGACCTGAGCGACGTGGCGGCCCGCCTGGGAAGCGACGAGGCGCTGGCGGCGGCGCGGGACGAGTTTCTGGCGGACTGGCCCCTGACCGAACGGCCCGTGCGCATCAGCCCCATGGCCCACTATGCCTTCGGGGGCCTGGCGATAGACGCCGACGGTTTCACCGGCGTGCCCGGTCTCTACGCGGCGGGGGAGTGCACAGGGGGCGTGCTGGGCGCGGAACGGCCCGGGGGCGCGGCGCTGGCCGACTGCATCGTCTTCGGCGCCCGGGCGGGCGAGGCCGCGGCTTCGTCGGCGGCGGGCCACGCGGGGTGCGAGCCCGATGTGGGCCTGGAGCTGAAGTGCGTCGGCGAGGCACAGGCCCGGGAGCTGCGCGGCGAGGCGGGCTGGGCCCTGGGGAACTACGCGTCACTGTATAAGCACGCCGAGGGCCTGGAGGCGGCGCGCCGCTGGCTGGAGGAACTGTCGGCCCGGCTGGCCGAGGCGCCACCGGCGGCCGACCCGTCGCCCGCCGTCTCGCACGAGGCGGCCGTCGCGGTGCCCGTGGCGCAAGCGGCCGTGCTCGCCAGCGCGCTCAGGGCCGAGACGCGCGGGTCGCATCAGCGCCTGGACTACCCCGAGGCCGATCCGGAGCTGGCCTTCCGGTCGCACTACCTCGACGCGGGCGGTGTGGCCGTCCACGCCGTGCGGTACGAGCGGTGAGCGCCGGTCGGGGAGCCGCGGGCGCGGCAGGGATGGCGGGCCTGAAGCCCCGCCCTACAACGAACGGCGTTGGGGGACCAGCGGGCGCTACAGGGGCGGCGCCCCGTTTGGGGCCGCGTCCCCAGCAAAGAGAAGGCGAGGGCCCGCCATCGCAAGGCCCTCGCCCTGGCTACGCTGAAGCGCCCTCTATCGTTAGCTGATCCTGACCTCGCGCCCGGTCTGGCCGGACTTGTAGATGGCGTCGAGGATCTTCTGGGTCTTGAGCGCCTGCTCACCCGGCACGGGTGAGGGCTTGCCGGCCTTGATGGCCTCGACGAAGCGGCGGATCTCCTCCGAGTGCGAGGCGATCCCGGCGTAGGGGTTGACCTGGACCGTGGTGTTCATCAGCGCGCCGAACTCCTCGCGTACGAGGGTGACGGGGCTGAGCTGTAGGCCGCCCTTGCTCCCGCACACGCGCACCTGGCTCTCGTGGCCGGGGACGTTGAGGGCCCAGCTCGTCTTCAGCTCGACGATGATGCCACCCTCCAGGCGGATGGTGGCCACGGCGAAGTCCTCGGGCACCGTGTAGCGCTTGGGGTCGTGCCTCATGACGCTGGGCTTGTCAGAGATCTCGAGGAAGGTGCCGGCGCTGACGGCCAGGGGAGCGGGGAAGTCGAGCAGGTGAAGGGTGAGGTCGAGGATGTGCACAGCCAGGTCGTAGACCGGGCCGCCGGCGCTGGCGGTCTTGTCAATGAACAGGCCCCAGGCGGGCACGCCCCGAGGTCGGAGCATGACGGCCTCGCCGAAGTAGACGTTGCCCAGAACGCCCGCGCTCGCAATGTCCTTCATCAGCAGCGCCTCGGGCGTGAAGCGCATGCTCTGGGCGATCATGAGCATCTTGCCCGCGGCCTCGGCCGCCGCGACCATCTTCTCCGACTCGCGGGCCGAGGTGGCCATGGGCTTCTCGACGATCACATGGCACCCGGCCTGGGAGGCCCGCACCGTGGGGTCCACGTGGAAGCAGTTCGGCGTGCAGACGTCCACCAGGTCCAGCGCCAGCTTGCCCGCGGACACGTCGCGGTACATCGCCCGGTAGTCCGTGTACTGCCTCTCCGGCGGCACCTCGATGCCGTGCTTGGCGCGAAGCTCGTCGGCGCAGGCCTTCAGGGCCGCTTCGCTGATGTCGGCCAGCGCATGGATTCGCACGTCAGGCAGGCTTACCCAGCCCGGTACGTGTGCGGCACGGAAGATCCCACCTGTCCCCACTACTCCGAGGTTGTAGCCCTTCGCCATCGCAATGGCCTCCTTGGTCTGGTCCAAAGCTGAAGGTCGGCCCACGCCGACGCGTCGTTCTCGGTCTGGCGGGGGTATTCCTCAGACCAGGTACTCATCCTCCGGGTCGTAGGCCGGCGTCGTCACAATCACCGCTCGCATCCTTCCGACAGCCCGATGCACCACGCCCGGGGGAATGTAGACGGCCGTCCCGGGGCTCACCTCGACGGAACGGCCGTTCAGCTCCAGCGCTCCCTGTCCTTCCAGGATGTAGTAGACCTCCGAGGTCTGCTGGTGGTAGTGCGCCCTGGCGTCGGCCAGGTCAACCACGTGGAGCCCCATGCGCTGGACGCTGTCGCGGGTTATCAGCCGGTAGCTCGCGCCGCAGGAGTGCAGGATCGGTTCCACCTGCTCGAGCCTGACGACCACCGGCTCCTCCGTGCTCATGGCCTGGGTCACCTCCCTGGGATGATCAGCCTGGCGGGCCGACCTGGGCCTTCCGCCCACGTTGGCCACATCCTACCTCGCGAGAGGAGCGGGTGCTGCCGTCACGATCGTGGGCTCTTGCGGGGTCGGGCCGTCGGTTTGACCCCACGGGGCAGGCAACCTACAATCGTCGGGATACTTCGATGGAAACCGAAAGCGGCACTCACCAGCCCCTGCCGTCGTGGCTCCGCGTCAAGGTCGGGAAGAAGCACCAAGGCAGCACCACCCGTGACGTACTGGCCGCGTGCGGCGTACACACCGTCTGTCAGGAGGCGCGTTGCCCGAACGTGGGCGAGTGCTTCGGCTGCCAGACGGCGACCTTCCTGATCCTGGGCGATACCTGCACGCGCGACTGCCGGTTCTGCGCGGTGAAGCACGGGCGGCCGAGGCCGCTCGACCCGGAGGAGCCGGGCCGAGTCACCCAGGCCGCGGCGGAGCTGGGTCTGGAGTTCGTGGTGGTCACCTCGGTCACGCGCGACGATCTGCCCGACGGCGGGGCGAGCCAGTTCGCCGCGACGATCCGGGCCCTTCGCGAGCGCCTGCCCGGCGTGGGCGTCGAGGTGCTGGTGCCCGACTTCCTGGGCCGCGAGGAGCCGCTGGCCACCGTCATGGCGGCCGGGCCGACGGTCCTCAACCACAACATCGAGACCGTGCGGCGTACTCAGCCGCTCCTGCGACCGCAGGCGGACTACGACCGGTCGCTGGGGGTCCTGAGGCGGGCTCGCGAGCTGGCCGCGAGGGTGCCCACCAAGAGCGGGCTCATGGTAGGAGTTGGGGAGCGAGACGACGAAGTCTACCAGACACTGAAAGACCTGCGCACCGTGGGTTGTGAGATAGTAACGATCGGACAATACCTGCGCCCGACGCGGCGGCACCTGCCCGTGGATCGGTACGTGCCGCCCGAGCAGTTCGCCGAGTACCGCCGATGGGCGCAGGAGCTTGCCTTCACGTACGTCGCCGCGGATCCTCTCGTGCGCAGCAGTTACAGAGCAGCGGAGGCAGCGAGAGAGGCCCTGAAGAGCTGACGCGGCCTGGCTCGCAGAGGACCCAGTGCGACGTACCGTTCAGGTAACAGTCGAGCTCCTGAGCATGGTGGCGCTTCTGGCCGCGCTGGCGGCCCTCGCCCTGGGCGTGTTGGCTGCCAGCCGGGCCGAGGGCTTCCGGGGCTTCTTCCAGAAGGCGGCCGCTCAGGAGATCGCCAACCTCGTCGGTCGTCCCGTGCGCCTCGGCCCGGTAACGGGCAACCTCTGGTCCGGGATGACCATCGAGGGCTTCTCCATCGCGGCCCCGGACAGCAAGCCCGAGCTGGCCGTCGAGCAGCTCCACGTGGACTGGAACCTGCCCGCCATCGTCAAGCGCACAGCCGACCCGGCCAAGGCCATTCGTCGCCTGCGCGTGGTCCGGCCCTACCTGCGCCTGTACCGGGACGAGAAGGGCGTCACCAACGTCCAGCGGCTGATCTACCTCATCCAGCAGCGCCTCGGCCTCCCCAAGGAGAAGAAGCCGCTGGGCGAGATGGGCTTCGTCGTCGAGGTGAGCGACGGGACGATTGACTACGACCTGCACGGCCCCGGCCTGCCCGGCGGGCCCCAGAAGGGACGCATCTCGGGGCTGACGGGGACGCTGGACCCGCGCCGGCCGGCGCTGTGGCAACTGGCCCTCAAGCTCTCCACCGACGGTCAGTACGTGGACGAGGTGACGCTGCTGGCGGGCTTCTCGATCCCCACGGGCCAAGTGGGCGCGCAGATCGCGGTGCGTGGGGCGCGGCTGGCGCGACTGGGCGATCTCTTCCTCCGGGGCCACGGTGCGCAGATAGGCTCGGGCTTCGCCGATGTGAGTGCGAATCTGTGGGTCCCGGCCGGCGGCGCTCCCGCGCGGTGGACGGTCAACGCGGCCGTGGAGGACGTATCGGTGAGCGTCCGAGAGGCGTCCGGCCCGATCAGGGTCCCGCGCGCCACTCTGGCTGCCTCGCCGGAGGGCGTCTTCCTCAGCGCCGCCCGGGCTCACTGGCGGAGCACCTCGACGGCCGTGGAGGCGATGGTGTGGGACTTCAAGGCGCCGGTGCTGGTGGCGCGTCTGGACGACCTGCGCCTGTACGTCCCGGACGTCCTGGCCCTGCTGCCCGCCAAGGTGAAGCGCGACCTGCCCGTCACGCCGGACATTCAGTGGCTGACCGGCAAGGCGGAGCTGACGGGCCCCGCCGACCGTCTCGACTGCACTCTCTCCGTCGCCTCCGGTTCGCCCCTGGCGGTCACCTACCGCGAGACCACCCTTCGGGCGTCGTCGCTGAGCGTTGAGGGCGTCCTGCACGACCTGACGCGCCCGGTCGCCGCGGGCCTGGTCGAGCTGGCCGACGTCGAGGTCGAGGGCCTGCCGGTTGTGAAGCTGCCCGGCGGCGAGAAGGCTCAGCCGGCCGTGTCGCCGATACCGAAGCTCTCGGCCCGCGTGGCGTGGGCCGACGACACGGCCGTGGCCGAGACCAGTGTGGCCCTGGGCGAGGTGACGGGGCTGCCCGTGCCCGTGCACGATCTCAGCGCCGAGGTGAGCCTGGCGGGCGATGTGGTGTCTGTGCGCGAGCTGGAGCTGCGGGCCGGGGAGGCGCCGGTGTCGGGGGAAGCCGTGGTCTCGCTGGCCCATGAGGGGAATCAGGGCCAGGGGGTCTTCTCCTTCTCGGACCTGGACCTGGCGGCCCTGCAGCCCCTGCTGCCCGAGGACTTCGACCACGAGGTGAGGGGCACGGCGCAGGGCACGGCCCTGGTGTCGCTGGAGGGGAAGGACGTCAGTGTGCACGGGCAGGTGGCCGTGGCGGAGCCCGCCTTCGACGAGCAGGCAGTGACGGCCGCCAGCGCCGAGGTAGTGTGGGAGGACGAGCATCTGCGGGTGCCCTGGGCCCTGGCTGAGGCCCCCGAGGGGCGAGTCGTGCTGGCGGGCGAGATGGCGGGCAAGGATGTGAGCGCCCGGTTCTGGGCGGCCGAGGTGGACGTGGCCGCCCTGAGCTCGCGCTTCTCGACCGAGGGACCGGCGGGCACGGCCTGGGCCACCGGGACGGTGACGGGGACCTACGAGGACCCGGTGGCGGAGGTGGAGGTCGCGGCCTATGGCGCGGGCTACAAGGACTACACGGTGCAGGCCGTCTACGCGGCCGGACGGGGCAGCAAGAGGGAGGCGGACATCTCTCAGCTTCTGGCCTACAAGGGCGGTGCGGTGCTCAGCCTGTCGGGCCACGCCTCCGAGCTGTCGGCCGAGGCGCCCTACGGGAGCTTCGCGGGCCAGTTCCGCGTCCTGGGAGTGTCCATACCTGAGGCCCTGGAATGGGCCGAATACGAAGGCGACATCAGGCCCACAGGCTACGTCCAACTGACGGGCTCCATCACGGGCACGCTGGCCGAACCGGCGGTCGAGGGCACGGTGCACGTGGTGGGCGTCGAGCATGACATCTACCGTCTGGAGGAGCTGCGGGGTCCCGTGCGTTTCGCCGGCGACCACTTGAGCTTCGGCCCGGCGCACGGCCGCCTGCAGGGCATCCCGCTGACGGCCTGGGCCGAGGTGGACGGCGTGCGGTCGGACCCCTCACACGCCGTCACGCGGGCGGGCCTGGACACCGGCCCCATCGAGCTGTCGCGGGTCGTGGTGCTCCACCGCTACGGCATCGGGCTGGGCGGCGAGGCGTCGGTGCAGAAGGCCGTGGTCGAGATGCGCGGCACGCAGCTCGTCCAGGCCAGCGCGGATCTGTCCTGCTCGACGCTGCGCTTCGGCGACGAGGAGCTATCGCCCTTCGACGCCCACGTGCGCACCGAGGAGAAGCTGGTGAAGCTTCGACCCGTGGACGTGGGCCTGGCGGGGGGCGACGTCTTGCTGTCCGGCCAGTACGACACGGACAGCCGTGAGGTGGTCGCCGAGGCCCGTCTGACGGACTGCCGCCTGCCTTCGCTGCTGCAGGTGGCGAAGGAGGCCGCCCCGGCCATCGCGGCGTCGAAGGGCGGGGAGGACGACCCCGAGGCCCTGGGCCGACCCTACGCCAGCCTGGCGCTGCGCACCCGAGGTATCCTGTCGGGCACGATCGGGGCGTCCGGCCCCGTGGACAAGCCGGTCCTTGTGGGGGACCTGCAGGGCACTCGGCTCACGCTGGACGGGCGGCGACTGCCGGAGGCCTCCCTGGCCTGCCGCTACCTGCCCGACCAGCGGCGCGTGGAGGACGTGGTGCTGGAGGCCCAGTACGGCCAGGGGCTCATCATCGTCGAGGGCTGGGTCGCTCTGGACGACGAGCTGTATCTGGTGGCCGACGCCAGCGACCTGGACGTCCACTCCCTCAGTGAGTGGTCGCCCACGCCTCTGGCTGCGGCGGGGTCGCTGCAGTTCACGTCGGTGGTCAGCGGGGCCGTGGACGCGCCCCTCGTCAAGGGCAGCCTGGACGTCACCGATCTGACCGTCGAGGGACTCCAGTTTGACCTGGTCTCCCTGCCCTTTGTCACCGTTGCCGAGGGGGGCATTGACGTTGACGGCCTGATCCTCAAGCGCGGGCCTCACGAGATGAAGGCTCAGGGCCACCTGCCCTTCACCTGGGAGGAGCCCGGCGTGCCGACCGACCAGCCCCTGTCCTTCGCGGCCTCCTTTGAGAACGCGGATGTGGAGACCTTCAGGACCTTCGCCGAGGAGTACCACAACGCGCACTTCCCCGACTCGCCCGAGAATCCGTGGGCCAGCCTGCAGGCGGCGGGGCGCCTGGACGCGTCCGTGCAGGTCGGGGGCACGCTGAAGGAACCCACGCTGGCGGGAGCCGTGGGCATCACCGACGGGGCGGTCAAGATGGCCGGTTGGGCGACGCCGGTCGAGGGCGTGGGCCTCGAGGTTGCCATGGCGCCCAGGCCGGAGGGCGGCAGCCAGGTGGACCTGGGCGAGATGAGGGCGCGATACGGCCCGATGGAGCTGTGGGGCCGGGGCACCGTGCTCCTCACACAGACGGCCTTCGAGAAGCTGCTGGACAATCAGTGGGATGTGGCCTTCGGGGCGAAGGGCCCCGAGCTGTCCTTCGCGGGCGGCAATACGGCCGAGGACCTGGCCCTCGAGGTCCGGTTCGAGAGCACGCGCCCTGGGGAGGCCCGTCTGAGCGTGGCGGAGGGCAAGGCGAAACTCGGGGCGGGCGAGGCGGTCTTAGAAGGCGGCTGCACTCTGACGTCTCTTGACTGGACCCGCTTGCATAGGAACCAGTTCGACCTTGCTCTAGCGCTGAAGGACGCGCGCGTCAAATATGGCGATACCTTCAACGGGCTGCTGTCGGGTCGTCTTGCCGTCAAGAATCCCAGCGCGGGTGAGCCCGCCAGGGTGGGGGGCGAGGTGAGCGTGGCCCACGCGGTGGCAGGGTTTCAGCCCGGAGGCGGCGCCCCGGCGCCGCAATTGCGCGCGGCGCCCGTGGAGGCCCCGGCCTTCACCTTCGACGTGCGGGGTGCCCTAGCGGAGGACGTGAAGGTGAGGGGCGCCGGGATCAACGTGCCCGTCCAGCCCGACTGGAATGCCTTCCGCCTGACGGGCACCCCTCAGGA
>CAZSOQ010000092.1:0-19772 GCA_964608495.1 uncultured Armatimonadia bacterium
GGCGTGCAGCGCCTCGAGGTTGTGGATCACAAAGGGCAGAGCAAAGCCCACCCACAGCAGGCGGGAACGGAAGAAGGACGCGTGCCCCTCGCGTCGGCGCGCGGGAACGGCCATCGCCAGGGGAAGCTCGACCAGGGGGAAGATCAGGTTCTCGCGATCCACCCACTGGCGGCGCAGCAGGGCACCGAGGCAGAACATGGCGAGGTAGAAGGCCGCGACGAGCGGCGCCCAGGCGAGCAACGGGCGGGCCCACTCGTCCCAGGGCAGGGGCTGGCCCGGCGGAGCGCCATCATAGAACCAACGGATGGCGCGGCCGTCGCGCGGCGGGGCGATCCAGTCGGGCAGGTACTGGAAGAAGATCGCCTCCCACTTGTTCTCGGGCGAGGCCATGTAGAAGGGGCCGGTCATGACCGGGAACAGGTACAGGGCCAGGCCGAAGGTGGGCAGGCCGGCCGCGATCAGGAGCATTGAGAAGGTCACGATGAGGCCGCTCGGGCCCAGGCCGCGGTGGACAGGCCGTGTGAAGAGCCAGTTCGCAGGGAGCAGGACGGCGAAAAGGACAAGCACGGGCCCAAGGGGAAAGTGGCAGCCGCCCAGCTCACTCGCCGCCAGGAAGCCGTCCGTGTACGCGGTGGCCAGCGAGAGAAGGGCGGCGAGCGCGAGGCCCAGTAGCAGAGGCACGAGGGTGAGCTGTCGGCGAAGGGACTCGGACGTGGTAGGCTCTGGGCCGCTGGCGGGCGCGGGGTCCATGGGTGGCCCCTTCGCGCGGCAGTCCCGGGGTCCTGCGTGGCACGCCGGCCGAGGGCAATGCAGGGCCACCGCGCCCAGGGACACAAGAGGCACGGCAAGCCGGGAGGCATGAGCGGTGAAGCCACTGATCGGGCAGAGCATGTACGACCTTGACACGCCGGCACTGGTGCTGGACGTAGACGTGCTGCAGAGGAACATCGCCCGGATGCAGGAGGCGGCGGACCGGGCGGGACTGCGGATGCGCCCCCACATCAAGGCCCACAAGACGCCGGAGATCGCCCACCTGCAGATGCGGGACGGGGCCGCGGGCGTGACCGCGGCGAAGCTAAGCGAGGCGGAGGTCTTCGCGACCGCCGGGGTCGAGGATATCTTCATCGCCAACGAGATCGTGGGAGAGCGCAAGGTGGCCCGTCTCCTGGCGCTGGCCCGGCGCGTGCCCCGGCTCTCGGTCGCGGTGGATTGCCTCGACGTGGCCCAGCCGCTGTCGCAGGCCTTCGCGCGCGCGGGCCTGACCCTGGATGTGGTGGTCGAGATTGACAACGGGGCGGGGCGCTGTGGGGTGAGCGAGGAGGGCCTGGTGCCCCTCGCGCGGGAGGTCGGCGCCCTGCCGGGGCTGCGGCTGGCCGGCATCATGGCCTACTGCTCGCAGGGCTACCAGGTGCGGGGCGACGCGGGACTGCGCGAGGTGGCGGCTCGGGAGGGCCGCGAGATGGCCGCGCACGCCCAGAGATTGCGGGCCGCCGGGATACAGGTGGAGCGAATCAGCGGTGGCTCGACCCCCACCGGGCCGCGATACGAGCGGGGCTGCGGGCTCACCGAGATACGGCCGGGTACCTACTGCCTCAACGACTACAACCAGGTGGACCTGGGGGCGTGCGGGGAAGCGGACGTGGCAACGGCGGTGCTGGCAACGGTGATAAGTCGGCCGTCGCAGGAGCGGGCTATAGTGGACGCCGGGGCCAAGGCCATGGGGACGGCGGCCAGCCCCCTCAGCGACGGGTGCGGCTTCATGCCAGGATCGCCGGCCAAGCTGGTGAGACTGAATGACGAGCATGGGTACCTGGACGTGCGGGAGCTGGCCCAGAAGCCGCGAGTAGGGCACAAGGTGCTGCTGATTCCGCCGCGCATCTGCACGTGCCTGAATCTCCACGACCACCTGTGGGTCTGCCGCGAGGGGCGGGTGGAGGACGTATGGCGTATCGCGGCGCGCGGCAAGGTGCTCTAGGGGGCCTGAGACCCTCGCTGGTATCACGTTGTGATACCAGGGGACGCGGTTGCGGTAGGCGCGCCGCGGCCTGGGTGATGCCTGGAGCACGGTCAGGGCTAGGGCATCGGGTGATTCGCGCAGCCCGGTCGTCTGGGAACGTGCATGGATTCCCTCAGCAAGAATGGTATCTCGGAGTTGCCCATGCTATGTATGAAATACATGATTGACATGGTATCCCGAGATGGTATACTCGCGGTGTTTTGCCCAATCGAGTGGATAGGTGGGAGGTCACCCCAGTGACCGAGGACATGAAGCCGACGATCTTCTATGGCGTCGCCACGGTAGGGGAGCGCGGCCAGGTGGTCATCCCCGCGGATGCCCGCAGGCTATGCGCCATCGAGCCAGGCGACAAGCTGATGTTCCTGAGCCACCCTTCGGGCCTCGGTCTGCTCATGGCACGTGTGTCTGACGTGCTGGAGATGCTGGATCACATGGTGCAGGTAACGCAGACGGCCACTCAGGCCAGTGAGGAGCCCGAAGAGGGAGACGACGAGGGCGAGGACGGGCCCCCAAGCGAGGGTGATGGCTGATGGCACCTCTTGTGGCAATCGCTTTGCTGGTGGGTGTGACGGCCCAGGCCCCGGCCGAGCCGCTTGTGCTGGACATGGACGGCGCCGTGCGCATGGCGCTGGAGCAAAACCGCTCGGTGAAGCGAGCGGCGCAGGCCGTCGAGGAGGCGCGGGCGGCGCTCCAGCAGGCGCTGGCGGCGCAGAGATTCATTGTATCTACGTCCGCCAATATCTCCCGTCAGGGACCGTCGTCGAAGCTCCAGTTCCCTCTCGGCGAGGGGCGGAGCGTAAGCATCACCACTCTGCCGGCGATGTCCTGGAACTTCGGTGTCACGGCCCTGCAGCCCCTGTATCACGGCGGACGGCTGTACTACCAGGAGGTGCTGGCGTCGCTGGGCGTGGACACGGCGCGGATAGGCGTCGAGCGAGAGCGACAGGACATGGGGCACGCGGCCCGGTCCGTGTTCCTGGCGGTGGTGCAGGCGCAGCAGCTAGAGCGCGTGGCGGCCGAGAACGTATCGCGGGCGGCTCGGCACTTGCAGGACGCGCGGGCGCGGGTGGACGCGGACACGGCGCCGGGGTTCGACGTGATACGGGCGGAGGCGGAGGTGGCGAACGCCAGCGACGGTCTAGTGGCGGTGCGGGCGGCGGTGGACAAGTCCCTGGCGGCGCTGAAGACGCTGCTGAGCCTTGACGTGATGCGGGAGCTCCAGCTTCAGGCCCCCGAGCCCGGCGACGACCTCCAGGTGGAGCCGAGCGACGCCATCGCCAAGGGGCTTCGTCAGCGGCCCGAGGTGGCGGCGGCCGACAAGACGATCCTGCTGGCCGACGCCCAGATCGGGCTGGCGCGGGCCACGGACAAGCCCTCGGTGGACATGTTCGCCAACTTCCAGAAGGTCTCCAACCAGGGCTTCGGCGGCCACGACTGGACCTGGACCCTGGGGCTTCAGGCCAGCCACCTGCTCTTCGACCACGGACTGACGCGGGCCGCGGTGGACGAGGCGGCGGCCAGGAAGGCCCAGGCCGAGGAGACGGCCAAGCAGGTGCGCGAGGGCGTGGCCCTGGAGGTCTACCAGGCCTGGGTGAGCCTGGGCGAGGCCCGCGAGCGGATAGCCGCGGCGGAGAAGGGCGTCGCCCAGGCGGAGGAGGCGATGCGCATCGCTGACCTGCGCTACCGGGAGGGAGTCGGCGCGCCGGTCGAGGTGACCGACGCGCGGGCGGCGCTGATCGCCGCGCGGGCCAACCTCGTCAACGCCCGGTTCGCCTACGAACAGGCACGGGTGGACCTCGAGTACGCCACGGGCACACCCGTGAGCGCCAGGCCCTCCGGCGATGTCTCGCAGGACGCAGACGCCAACCTGGACGAGAAGGAGCAGGCCGCGGCGGTGCCTGGTGTCCCTGCGGTCCCCGGCGACGCCCAGGACAGATCGGCGACCCCTTCGGCCGGCGCGCGAGCGGAGCCGGCCGCCAATCCCGAGCCCGGTGACCAGCAGGCGCAGGAGCGGGAAGAGGCCAGGAACGCGATGCTGCCGCCGGCTCCGGGCCGGTACCAAAGCCTTACCAATCCCTGAATCAAAGGACCAAGGAGTCCAGTCCCATGCCGTTGAGAAGACTCATCGCGGTACTGCTGGCCGTGGCCCTGGGTGTGGGCGGCTTCATGGTGTTCAAGGCCGTGAAGAGCTCCAGGCAGACCCGGCTGGAGACCACAGCCACGGAAGAGACGCCGCTGGTCGTGGAGGTGGCGGCGGCTGAGCTGGGGTCGGTGGAGAACACCTTCGTGCTGGACGGCACGGTGGAGGCCGAGACCGAGGTGGACGTCGCCTCGAAGATCGCCGGCAAGGTGCGGCGGGTGAACTTCAAGGAGGGAGACTGGGTTGACAGAAGCGATCTGGTCGCGGAGCTGGACCGCGATGAGGTCGTTGCCCAGGTCAACCAGGCCAGGGCGTCGCTCGCCGCCGCGAAGCTGAACGTTGGCAAGGCCCGAGACTCCCACAAGCTGCAGACGGTGAGCACGGATACGAGCGTAGATCAGGCGGAGGCGAACCTGGCCGTGGCCCGGGCCAGGCTGCGGCAGGCGCAGACGGGCATCCAGATCACGGACGACGACGTGGCGACGAGCGTGGTGAGCGCCGAGGAATCCGTGCGGCAGGTGCAGGCGAGGCTGGACGTCCTCATGGCGGGCTCCCGGACGCAAGAGAAGGCCATAGCGAAGGAGCAGGTGGCCCAGGCCAAGGCCAACATGGACACGGCCAAGCGGGACCTGGAGCGGGCCCGCAGGCTGCTGGAGGCGCAGGCCATTTCGCGGCAGCAGTTCGATGGCGCGCAACTGGCCTTCGACCTGGCCGCCGCTCAGTACCAGTCGGCGCTGCAGCAGGCCAGCCTGGTGGACGAGGGCCCCCGAAGCGAGGAAATCCAGGCGGCCGAGGCGCAGGTCGCGCAGGCTCGGGCCATGCTGGACAAGGCCAAGGCCATGCGGCTCCAGATCGAGTTGAGGCAGCGCGACCTTGATGCGGCCCAGGAGGGAGTGCGCCAGGCCGAGGCTGCTGTGCGGCTGTCGCGCGCCTCGGGCATCAGGGACTCCATCGCGGCGCAGGACATCAAGTCGGCGGAGGCGATGGTGGCGCAGGCGAGGGCCAATCTGCAGTATGCCGAGGCGCAACTGCGGAACACTTACGTCTACGCTCCGGCTTCGGGCCACGTGGTTCGGCGGAACGTTGAGCCGGGCGAGATCACCAGCCCGTCGGTGCCGATCCTGACGCTGGTCAACAACGCGGGCGTCAAGGTCAAGTGCGCGCTGAGCGAGGAGAGGGCCAGGTTCATGTGGGAAGGACAGCAGGTGAGGGTCACCGTGGACGCTCTCCCCGGAGCCGAGTTCGTCGGGACGGTGAGCGTGGTCAGCGCGGCGGCCGACCCCAAGTCGCGGGTGTTCGAGGTCCAGGTGCGGGTGCCCAACCCGCGGGGTCTCATCAAGTCCGGCATGTTCGCCCGGGTGACGGTGCAGGCGGCGGCCCAGAGCGGGGTGCTCGTGATCCCCTACGATGCGGTGGTGCGGGTCAATGGCAACCCCACCGTGTTCACGGTGACGGCCGGCACGGCCAGGCAGCGGGCGGTGCAGTTGGGCCTCCGGCAGGCCGACAAGGTGGCGGTGGACCGGGGCCTGACAGCGGGTGAGCAGGTGGTTGTGGCGGGCCAGAAGGACCTGCAGGACGGTATGAGGGTCAAGGCCACTCAGGCGGGAGGTGCGAGCGAGTGAGTCTGGCCCGCCTATCCGTTCGCCGTGGCGTGACCGTCCTGATGGGCATGCTGGCGGTGCTGGTGCTGGGGGTGATCTCGTGGAGCCAGTTGAAGGTGGACCTGTTCCCCGACATCACCTTCCCGGTGCTGGCCGTCTACACCATCTACCCGGGGGCGGGGCCGCAGGAAGTGGAGCAGTACGTCACCAAGCCCATCGAGGAGCGGTGTGGGCTGGTGAAGGACATCAAGCACTTGAGCTCCACATCGCAGGAAGGCGTGTCGGTGGTGCTGTTGGAGTTCGACTGGGGCACGGACATGGACGACGTGGCCTTCGACACGCGGGAGAAGGTGGACCAGGTCATCGAGCAGTTGCCGGATGACGCCAAGCGACCCGTGCTGCAGAAGTACGACCCGCAGACTGTGTTCCCCATCATGACGATGAACGTGACGGGGATGAACGATCTGCAGGAGCTCAGGAAGCTCACCGAGGACGTGGTGCAGCCGGACCTGGAGAAGGTCGAGGGCGTGGCCGCTGTAGACGTGTTCGGCGGCCTCGAGCGAGAGGTCCAGGTGCTGGTGGACCGCGACCGCCTGGCGGCCTACGGCCTGGGCGTGTCCGACATCCAGCAGGCCATTACCGCCGAGAACCTGAACGTCCCCGGCGGCACCATCGAGGTGGGGCAGCGCGAGTTCACGGTGCGCACGCTGGGCGAGTTCAGGCGCCCCGAGGACATCGAGGACATCGCCATCAAGGTGGTCTCCGGAGTGCCCGTCCGCCTGCGGGACGTGGCCGAGGTCCGCGACACGCACAAGGAGGTGCGGCAGACCGCCCGGTTCGGAGGAGAACCCTCGGTGACCTTGGTCATCCGCAAAGAGTCCGGCGCCAACGCCGTCCAGGTGGCCCACCGCATGCGCAAGGCCGTCCAGGAGCTCAACGAGCGCCTGCCCCAGGGCCTGAAGGTCACCGAGGCCTACGCCAGCGCCGACTACATCGAGAGCGCCCTGGAGAACATGTACTCGGTCGCCGAGGAAGGCGCGATTCTCGCCGTCATCATCATCTTCCTCTTCCTGTCCAGCGGGCGCTCGACCCTCGTCATCGCCACCTCCATACCCTTGTCCCTCCTGGTCACCGCCGTGCTGATGCGGTTCTCGGACATGACCCTCAACATGGTCACCCTCGGCGGCCTGACGCTGGCCATCGGCCGGATCGTGGACGACTCGATCGTGGTTCTCGAGAACGTCTACCGCCACATCGAAGAGGGCGAGAACCCCGCACGGGCGGCCGTGGCCGGGGCCGGTGAGGTGGGCGTCGCGATCATGGCCGCCACGCTGACCACGATCTGTGTCTTCGCTCCCCTCGCCGTCGTGGGCGGACTGGTGGGCGTGATGTTTTCGCCCATGGCCAAGACGGTGGCCACCGCGCTGCTGGCCTCGCTGGTCATCTCGCTCACCGTCGTCCCGATGGCCAGCTCGCGACTGCTGCGACCCCGCGCCGAAGGAGCGGCGGGCAACCTGCTGCTGCGCGTCGTGCAGCAAGCCCTGGCGGCCTGGGAGCGCGCGTACCTGCGGGTCGAGAGGACCTACGGTCGGACGGTCACCTGGTGCCTGAGCAACCGCGCGACGGTGCTCGGGCTCGCGGTCGGGATCTTCATCTTCAGCCTGTTCCTGGCCGGGCTCGTGGGAATGGAGTTCTTCCCGCACACGGACCGCGGGGAGATCGCCATGACTCTCCAGATGCCGGTGGGCACCAACATCCAGACGACGGACGCCATGGCCACGGAGGTCGAGGACCTGCTGCTCTCCTACCCGGAGATCATCGTCCTGTCCACGACGGTCGGCGAGGCAGGAGGCGGCACGTCCTCGGGCGACGTTCGCACCGCGAGCTTCCAGGCCAGGCTGAAGCCCTGGCGCGAACGCGAGCGCAGCACCGACGACATCATCGCCGAGGTGCGCAAGAAGTTCGGGCGGCGCGCAGGCGTGCAGATCTCCTTCCAGAGCGGCATGGGAGGCGGCCAGTCCCCCATCGTCATCACGATCTACGGTGACGACCTCAACGAGCTGGCGCGCCTGGGGGACGCGCTCCTGCCGAAGCTCAAGCAGGTCAACGGCCTCGTGGACGCACGGCTGAACTGGGAGCGCGGGACGCCGGAGTACCAGTTGTTGATAGACCGCCAGAAGGCCGGTACCTACGGCCTGTCCACGGCCCAGATCGCGCGGTCGGTGCGCACGCTCATGCGGGGCGAGGAGACGACGAAGTTCCGCCAGGCCGGCAAGGAGTACGACATCACCGTTCGGCTGCCGGCGGCCACGCGGCAGGACATCGAGCAGCTCAAGGACCTGGTGCTGCCAGGGCGCGACGACGCCCGGGTGCCGCTCACGCAGGTGGCGACCATCGTCGAGACCATGGGGCCTACCCTGGTGAGCCGCTACGAGCGCCGGCGCTCGGTCGAGATCTACGCCGACAAGGTGAAGGAGCGACCGCTGGACGCCATCGTTGCCGACTGCGACGCGGTCCTCAAGGCCGTGGGCATGCCGGTGGGCTACAGCTACGAGTTCCGCGGCTCGGAGGAGGACAGGCGCGAGAGCTTCTCCGGCCTGTTCATCTCGCTCGGTCTCGGCATCCTGCTGATCTACATCATCCTCGCCTCGCAGTTCGAGTCCGTCGTCCAGCCCTTCATCATCATGCTGGCCATCCCGCTGGAGGTGATCGGCGTCTTCGTGGCACTGCTGATCACGGGCACGCCGATCTCGATCATGGTGATGCTGGGCATTCTGCTGCTGACCGGGATCGTCGTCTCCAACTCCATCCTGCTCGTCCACGTGGTGAACCTGCTGCGCGAGCGGGGCTTCTCGACGCGCGAGGCCCTGGTGCGCGGCGGAGAGCTAAGACTGCGGCCCATTCTGATGACGGCTCTGGCGACGCTGGCGGCGATGACGCCGATGGCCTTGGCTCTGCGCGAGGGGTCGGACATGTGGCGTCCGCTGGGCATCACGGTGCTGGGCGGCCTGGTCTCCTCGACCTTCCTGACCCTGCTGGTGGTGCCCGTGGCCTACAGCGTGACCGACCAGATCGCCACCCGGCTGGGGCTGAGGCTCCACGCCGTGCCCACCGACGAGGAGGAAGAGGCGCCTACCCCGAGGGCCGCCGGCGAGGAAGGAGACTGGGGCGAGTGAGTCTGCCCTAACCCGAGGGAGGGAGGCTGCCGTGGGACCTCTGCTCTGGGCCATGGCTGTTCTGGGCGCGGCCACGCCCCAGCCTGCTGGAGAGGTAACGCTGAACCTGGACTTCTTCGACCTGGTCACGGTCGAGAAGCTGTGGGACCTGGACCGGCTGGACGCGGCAATCGAGCGGATGTGCCGCAGATCGGCGGAGGCGGGCGTCAAGCGCATCTTGTACCGCGTGTCGGTGTGCGGCGAGGTGAGCTACCCGAGCAAGGTGATGACGCCCTTCGACGGCGATCCCAGGCGTGGCGAGCACGGCGTCGGCGGCACCACCTGCCTGTGCGACCGTCTCAAGGACTGCCTGGACCGGTGGGACCCCCTGGCGCTGACCGTCGAGAGCGGGCATCGGCACGGGCTCGAGGTGTGGGGCTGGATCACCCTCTTCGATAGCTACTTCCCCAATCTGCAGGACGAGTTCCTCGACGCCCACCCGGCGTACTGGTGGGCAAGCCGCGACGGCAAGGCCTTCCTCCGCGGCGTGCCCTGCTACGCCTGCCCTGAAGTGGTGGACTACCGGCTGGCCGAGGCCCGCGAGGTGCTGGGCTACGGCGTGGACGGGCTATACTTCTCCGTCCGCAGCCACGCGTCCTGGCCTTCCGACGCGGCGTGGGAGTACGGGTACAACGCCCCGGTCGTGGAGGCCTTCCGCGAGCGCTACGGCCGCGACCCCAGGCTGGCGCCGGCGGACTCGCTGGACGTGCTGAGGTTCGTCAAGCTCGGGGGCGAGTTCCTGACCGGCTTCCTCAGGCGCGCGAAGGCCCTGGCGGGCGACAGGCCGGTCGCGATCAACTTCGCCGAGAGCGACGCGAGCCCGGCCAAGGCGACGCGGATGTTCGTGGACGTGGACACGCTGGTGCGCGAGGGGATCGTCGCCGAGGCCTGTAGCCTCTCGGGCCTGGACGAATCCGAGGCCGCACGGCTCAAGCTGCTGCGCGACGAGCCCCTGAAGGTGAGCCTGTGGCGGAACGTGTGGGCCTGGGGGGCCACGGTGACGGGAGACGAGAGGCAGTGGTATGCGGACCGGGTCGCGGGGTATGTGGATGAGCTCTACCTGTCGCGATGGGTAGACGGGGTGTGCCTGCACGAGCAGCTCCACTTCGAGGTCCTGGACCTGTACGACAAGCTGGGGCAGTGCATCGCGGCGGCGCGGGAGCTGGCGCGGGAGCCCTTACCCGCGCGGTTCGGGTTCGTGGACGAGGACGGAAATCCGGCGACCGGGGCGCTGACCTTCCAGACTCAGGGCGGGTGCGCGCTTGACTACAGGAACCGCAGCGTGGGCCTGGACCTGGGCGAGCCGCGTGACGTGGCCGAGCTGTGGCTGTGGGCCGGCCCGCCCTCGGCACGGGTCGAGGCCGTGACGAGCGACCGGCTCTCGGTGTGGGTCAGCGACGACAACGAGACCTACCGGCAGGTCGAGCCGGGGCCCGAGATCGAGGGGCGAAGGCTGCCCTCGGGCGCGGCGCTCGTGTCGCTGCGCGGCCTGCGGCTCCGCGCCCGGTACGTGAAGGTCCACTTCGTCCACGAGGGCGACCAGTTCAGCTTCGCCGCGCGCCGCGCGGCCGACCTGCTGCGGGCCTACGGGCCCCAGGCCGGCCGCTAGCGCGCCGCGACGGCCGGGTCGTCAGGCCTCCTCGGTCGCTCAGTCGCCCTGCGCGGCGGGAGTGCCCACGGCCGGCTGGGGCTGCTTGGGCTGGGCCTGGGGTGTGGGCGTCACGGCCGCCGGGGCCCGGCGGGGCTTCGCCGCGTCCTGGCCGCCGGGGCCGGATGGCACAGGCGTCGCGGGTCCCATGCCCTCGGGCGTCTCGAGCAGCCCCAGCAGCTTCAGGGCCTGGTTCACGTAGTCCTCGGCCTCGGCCGTGCGGCCATCGTACAGGGCCTCGCGAGCCATACGGAACAGCTCATCCACGTCGGACAGGTCCTCGCCCGCCATCTGTCGCTGGGCGAAGGGCCCGGAGGCCAGGCGCAGCTTCTGTTTCACGCGCTCGACCGCGGCCTCATCCACCTCGCCTTCCTTGCGCTCCGGCTCGGGCGGCATGAACATGGAGAAGACGATCGCCGCGAGCTTCTGCTTGTTGGCCTCGAAGGCCTCCTCGGGCATCTGGCGCACCTGCTTAAGGAAACCCACCAGGCGCTGGGGCAGCGGTAGCTTGCTTGGGTCCCCGACGTCCATGCCCGGAGGCATCGGGCCGGGACCAGGCCCGCCCTGCCCTCCGGGGCGGCCTGCCCGACCGCGACGCTCGCCCTGCCCGCCCTCAGGCGGCTGGATGGCCTGGGCCACCTTCTCCCGGCGCTTCGAGATGCGCTCGAGCGACTCCCTGCCGATTGAGAGCAGCTCGCGGATCTGGTCCTGGTTCTTCTCGCGCAGCGCAAGCCCGGCGTTCTCCACCGAGTTGTACGCCGCGGCCAGGTCCGCGTCCTCGGAGCGCACCATACCAAAGAGGACTTCGAGTACCCGCAATGGGTTCGGGGCGGCGCCCATGCCCGGACGTCCCTGGGCACCGCCTGGGCGTCGGCCTCTGGCCGGCTGCTGTCTCCTGGGCGCATGGGCGATGGCACGGAGCGCCTTGTCCGCGAGCTCCTCCGCCTGGGCGAGGTTGCCGCGCACCATGGCCTCCTCGGCCCGCTTGGCGATGAGCAACGCCGCGCGGACGTCGCGGCCCTGACGGGCCGCTCTCTCCAGGGCCTGCTTGAGCTGCTCGCCCTTCTTCTGGAGCCCTGGGGGCATCTGTCTGCTGCCTTCGGGCCTTCCCCGAGCACCGCGCCGACCCGCGCCCGCGGGGACCTTGCCCCCCGCGGCCTTCACCAGTTGCTCGAAGCGCGCCATCAACTCGACGACCTTTCTCTCGTCGTTGGCGGCGGCCGCGGCGATGACGTCGTCGCGGATCGTGCGAAGCGCGCCGACGTCGGCGCCGCTCTCGCGCAGTTGCCTGGCAGCCTCCACCAGGCCCAGTACGCGCTGGAAGAGCTGGGGCCTCGTCCTGAAGAACTGCTCGGCCTGGGGGGGCACCTGAACCGGCTCATCGTCCCCCGGCCCGCCGAAGCCCCCGGGACCGCCGGCTCCGGGGCCGGCGCCCGGGCCAGGGCCCGCGCCGGGACGGCGAGATGAGGCGACACTACCCGCCAGCTCCTGCAGACCGCGCGCGACCTTCTCGTACCGGTGCCCGTTGACGTGGCCCACCACCTCTCCCAGGCGCGCTCGCTGCTCGGGCGCGCCGGCCAGCGACGCCAGGGCAGTGGCCGTGGAGGTGAGGGCACGATTGGCACCCGAAAGGTCCCAGTAGAACTTGGCCGCGGCGGCTCCGGCAGCGAGAAAGGCCACTATCAGTACCACCACACCGAAGACCGACGCGCGGCTGCCTCCAGTGGGCGGGGGGGCCTCGTCGGGCGCGTAGCCGGTGGCGGAGTCGTCGCGGGACGCGTCGTACTCGCCCGCCTCGCCGGTGGGCGGCAGGACCACGGGCGCATCGGCTTGGTCGCCGGCAGCGGGCTCCTGGGCCTCGTCGCCGCTGGGCTCGTAGACCTCTCCCGAATCCTCGTCGTCGTTGCTGGGCTGCTCAGGGAACTGGTCGTCTGCAGACACGGACGTTCCTCCTCGGGTTCCCCAATTGTAACCCGCGGGACGGCTCTTGCCATCAGCAGGGCTCGAAAAGGTCAGGCCCCCTCGGCCCGACATCGCCACGCTGCCGACTGGGTCCGCCGAGAGGCGCCCCTGCGAATCCCGGTCGCGCCGCCGGCGGCGTGGTCGAACAAGGCTGCGTCAGGAAGCCGGCGCGCCCCCACGCCGGCCACAGGACCCACAAGTGGCTGGAGACTCACAGGCGCCTCCCTCACGGCCAAGGACGTGCGGGGGCGCGGGAAGTTCACCGCGCCTTCGCCGCGCCCCGACGCCGCTGCACGGGCGCGGCCCCCGCGGGCGCAGGAGGCGAGTGACGGTCGCGGAAGGCACCCGCGGGCTGACGCTGGGCCGTGCCGGAGAGGTCCGTGGGGGACGTCCCGACAGGGAGGAGAAGCGCAATGGCCGAGACGATCGTGCTTGCCACGTGCCAGCCGCCGTGGCCCGACGGCGGAAGGTCGCCCCAGGACGTGGCCGACGCCGCGCTGGGGCTGGTCCGGCGCGCCGCCGAGCGCGGCGCGAGGGCCCTCTGCCTGCCCGAGTCCCTGAACGTGGCGGGCATGGAGCACGAGGAAGCTCTGGTCCGCTGCGACGAGACAGCCGAGAGGCTGCAGGTGGAGGTCCAGGCCCTTGCGGCGGAGTGGGGCCTGTGGGTGGTGCTTCCCGTGCTGGCGCGATGGGATGGTCTGCTGCGCAATGCGGCGCTGCTGTTGGGACCGGAGGGGGTCGTGGGCAGGTACGACAAGGTGCACCTGACGCGAGGCGAGCGAGAGGAGTGGGGGATCGTGGCGGGCGAGGAGTACCCCGTCTTCGATCTGCCGTGGGGCCGCGCGGGCATCATGATCTGTTACGACGGGTGTTTCCCCGAACCCGCGCGGCTGCTGGCCGTGGCCGGGGCCGACGTGATCTTCTTCCCGTCGCTGCAGCGCAGCTACCCGGAGCACCAGCTTGAGCTGCAGGTGCGAGCGCGGGCGTACGACAACTTCGTGTGGGTGGTGCGGTCGAGCTACGGGACGCCTCGGGAGGAGGGATGGGCGCCGGGAAGGCCGGTGGGCAAGAGCTGCCTTGGGGCGCCCGACGGAACGCTGGCGGCGGACCTCGGGCGGTTCGTGGGCGTGGCCTTGGCGGAGGCGCCTCTGGACAGAGGTGAGATAGGGCCGACCACCCATGACGGCCCCTTCGCCCCGCTGCGAGAGGCGAGAATGGCCGACCGGCGGCCGGACACCTACGGCGGGCTGTGTGAGTAGCCGCGACGAGCCGAGCCCTGGCGCACGACGCCCGCCGGCCGCTATCCCGGCTTCTCGACCCGCAGCAGCCGCACGCACCGGCCGAAAAGCTTGATGTCGGCGCCGGCCGCGAGGCCTGCCGCCTGGCCCTCGAAGACCTGCTCCCCGGTGACCACGTCGCGCAGAAGAACCCGGTCGTCGGCCGACATCCCGAAGACGGCAGGCGCGCAGAACAGGCGGGCTCCCCGGGCCGCCGGATCCTCCGAGCACAGCGCCAAGAGGTCGCGATCAGGGTAAGCGTAGGCCTCGGCCTGTGGGCCCTCGGCCTTGAGCCAGCCCTCGGCGTCCTCCCGGCCCGCGGCCCAGAACAGCGCCCGGCGGAACAGCTCGCCGAAGGCCTGCTCGCCCGAGTACCCGCACAGGTACACGGCGCGGCCCTTCCCCACGTCGCGGACCACGAGGCCCGGCGACCGTCCGCCCTGCGCGTCCAGGGCGTCGGCCAGGACCGTCGCGTCGGGTGCCGAGACGACGGCGCGCACCGTCTCGCGCAGGCCGGGCACCGCGGCGGGCGCGTCGCCCAGGACGAAGTGGGAGGCGCCGCGCAGGCGGCAGAGGCTGTCGCGCGGGGCCTCGGCCGCCGGCACCTCCAGTCCTCGGTCGGCGGCGGCGGACTCGTCCAGTCCGGCGGCGGCCAAGGCCGCGGCGCCCGTCGCAGCCACGCCCAGGAGGTCGCTCAGTGCCCAGCGCGGCTGGTCCCCGGGCAGTTCAGAGGGCGCCTGGAGGGCCAGCACGCCCCCGCCCCCACGCACCAGCTCGCCCACGGCCTGGGCCACCTTGCCCGACTCCCACCACCGGCCGCCGCTCCAGGCAGTGCCGGGCAGGCCGTACACGAGCAGCACATCGGTGTCGGCGGGCAGGCCGTCGCGCTCCACGTCCGCCAGGCGGGCGAAGCTGACCTCGACGGGCAGGCTGGCGAGAGGGCGAAGGACGGGGCTGCCCCAGGGCCGCCAGGAGTATTGCTTGCCCCAGGAATGCAGCACGGTGACGTGCAGATCGTGGCGCCAGGCGCGGCGATCGCCAAGCTGTTCGGCGACCAGCCGGAACTCGTCGTTGATATCGGCCAGCGTCTCGGTGAGGCCCTCGCGGACCGCGGCCTCGGCGACCTGGGGCACCAGGTCGAAGGTCATCCAGTAGATCCCTCGGACCGGGCACAGCAGCAGGCCGCGCCGCGCCGCGGCCCACTTGGCGCGCATCCGCTCGGCCTCTCTCGGCTGGCTGACCCTGTCGGTGAAGAGCCAGTCCACGCGGAAGCGCCGCACGAGGCCGGGAGCGATGTCGCACAGGTCGGCCAGGGCGCGGGCCGTCACGGGATCGGCCGCCGGCTTGTCCAGCTCGTCCAGTTTGCCCGCGGTCAGGCTCGACAGGTAGGGCTCCATGCCCACGTGGCAATCGCCCCAGTAGAGCCAGGCCCTCATCCCGAGGCTGTGAGGCACGTCGGTGGCGCGGCGCAGCCAGGGCTTCATGCGTGCCTGGACCCACTCGCTCCAGCGCAGGTACTCCGGCGGCGGCACCACGTCAATCGTGCGCGGCGCCAGGACCAGCCACCGGGGGTCCACCTTGATCCCCGTGTCCTTCTCGAAGGCCTGCTGATTGGCCGGATGAGCCGCGAAGGTATAGCTCTCCCAGTCCCAGGGGCCCTGGGGGGTCGGCCCCGGGTAGGCGTAGCCGAGATCGTCGTACCAGTAGGTGTCCAGCACGCCCTTGAGCGGCTCCAGACGCTCGCGGAGCACCTGCAGCGACCCCTCGACGAAGCTCTCCCGGAGAGGATCGCCCACGGCCTGCTCCTCCATGAAGTAGACCACGTAGGCATGACCCGCCGTGGCGGCCTTGACCGTCACCGACTGGCCCTCCGCGTCCACCGCCCACTGGTCGGGTGGAACGACCCGCCCGGCGGTCTGATCCAGCACGAGCCAGTGCTGCCTGGGGTCGAAGCGCATGGTAATGTGCTCGTGGCCCCAGCGCGTGGGACGCAGGGGGATGACCACGCTATCCCCTTCGGCCTGCACGGGCGGCGTCACCCAGTAGCCGTACTGACTGTCCTCGGGATGCTCCTTGAGCCAGTCGCCGGGGCGCATGGGCAGGCTGCCCAGCATGACGGTGGCGAAGCCCCGCTCCTTCCAGAGCCCCACCCCCTCGCGAGTGGCCTCGGACGTGGCGATGAGCTCGTTGGCGCCGAGCCGCTCGGCCCAGGGCTGGGCCTCGGCGGCACGCTCGTCCCCGCGCCAGCTCATGGACAGGCGCACGACGCCCGGGTCGGCCTGCCGGGCGCGCACGGCCTTCCGCAGCCGCTCGCGGTACGCCGCCTCGCCGGTCGCGACCATGCCCGTGAGCGCCTCGGCGGCCACGGTCATCTCCTCGGCCTGCTCGAACTGCCGCTTTTCGGCCAGGGCTAGGGCCCCCTCGACGTAGGCCGCCGCCGCCCGGGCGTGGACCGGCGCGGTCGCGGCGGCATCACGCATGGCTGCCAGCACCGCGTCGGCGCGCCGGCGGAGTGCATCCGCGCGCTCCCCGGCGTAGCCCAGCAGCACCTCGACGCTGGCGATGGTCTTGCCGTCCGCATCGAGCATGGACAGTGCGAAGGGCGACAGGCGCTCGGGGAGCTTCTCGGCCTCGCACAGACCCGTGGCGGCGGCGGCACGGGGCACGTCCGCGGCGAGAGGCCGGCCGTCCCGTCCCGGGCCGGTGAGCCTTAGGCCGGCAACCGCCGCGGGCAGGCCCTCGGGCGGGAGAGCCAGCGTGGGCCGCTCGCCGGCGAGGAACCACTGGTGGGCGAAGAGGGGCTGGTAGGTGCGGACCACGTCGCTGACCCTCACCTCGTCCACGGCTCCCCGGTACCAGACCGACCAGCCGTCGTGCGAGCCCACGAAGATGCCGCCCGTGCGCTCGAAGTCGCCTTCGTCGGGATGCGTGGTCTCGCCGGCGAGGGCACCGTTGAGGTACACCCAGACGCGGCGGGTCTCGTCGTGGACGATGGCCAGGTGCTGCCAGCGGCCGAGCTGGAGGGGCACGCCGGCGATCGTGTACCAGCCGATAGGGAACGAAGCGGCGCGGTAGCCGAAGGTGACGGTGTTGGTGGCCACGCTGATCTTGGCATAGAAACGCGTGCGGACGGAGAAGACCGAGACGGTGTCGCGCGTCTCGGGCCGGACCCACGCCTCGAGGGTGAAGGGCTGGGCTTGACCGAAGGCCAGGGCGTCGGGGGCGGGCAGCATCAGGCGGGCCTTGCCGCCGCCGAAGGCGGAACCCCCGCCGAAGCGCCCCTCGCAACGCTTGAGGTCACCGTCGAAGGTCACGTCGCCCGCGCAGGACCCCTCGGCCCGATCGGTGTTCCCCTCGCCGTCAAAGTGAGCCAGAAGAAGGGTGTGGTCGTCCGGCGTGTAGGGCAGGAACCAGGGCTCGGGATCCGGAGGCGCCCCCAGGGCCGCCGGGGCCAGCATGATCGCCATCAGGGCGAGGAACAGCATCACGAGACAGGGGAAGACGGTCTGAGGCGCGAGGTCGAGCACGCTACCGGGTGAGCTCATCGGACTACCTCCACCTTGCGCGGACGTCCTGGACTGCGCGGGGACGCGGACGTATTCGGCCCCTGGCGCGGGCTTCCTTGCCGGAGCCCAGGCGCGGCCCGCCGCTCGGTGTTGCCCGCGAGCCTTCCCTTGTGGTATGGTTCCTCACATACGATGCAACGTCCGCACTCTACGACGCACTACAGGCGGTGAAACACGTGGCGGCAACAGACGCAGCCCTGGTCGCGCCCGTGCGGCCTATCGGGGAGTCCCTTGACCTCGAGGAAGTGCTTGATCAGATCCTCGTCGGCGATTGCCTCGAATTGCTCCCGGCCCTTCCCGCGGAAAGCGTGGACATGGTCTTCATTGACCCACCCTACTTCCTGCAGCTTCCCGGCAGGCGGCTCGTGCGGTGGGGAGCGCGCAGCGAGGTGGAGACCCCGGAACGCGAGTGGGACCGGTTCGAGTCCTTCGCCCAGTACGACGAGTTCATCGGGGGCGTGCTCGAGGAGGTCAGGCGCGTGATGAAGCCCTCGGCCACGATCTGGGTGATCGGCACCTACCACAACATCTACCGGATCGGGACTCTGATGCAGGACATCGGGTTCTGGATGCTCAACAACGTGACGTGGTTCAAGTCGAACCCGATGCCGAACTGGCTCAACGTGAGGATGACGAACGCCACGGAGACCCTCATCTGGGCCGTGCGCGACCGAGGCGCCCGCGACTACGTGTACAACGCGCCGGCGGCAAAGGAGTACAGCCGGGAGGACTTTGGGGCGAAGATCGCAGCCAACGTGTGGCGGATACCCCTGTGCATCGGGCACGAGCGGCTGAAGGGCGACAACGGCAAGCGCCTTCACCCCACTCAGAAGCCCGAGCGGTTGCTGGAGCGCGTGATACGCCTTTCGACGCGCCGCGGACAGGTGGTGCTCGACCCCATGGCCGGCACAGGCACGGCGGGCGTCGTGGCCCGGCGCCTCGGTCGGCAGTTCATCCTGATCGAGCGCGACGAGATGTACGCTCAGGCCGCCTCGCGGCGACTGGCCGAGGCCGTCGCCGACGAGGCCTAGACCCGTCCGGCCCTGTTCCGTTGCGAGGCTCAGCAGACCTGGTGTACCATCGCGTCAGTCCAGTCAGCCGGATCAACGCGTCCGGCTCTGCTCCGCGGCGAGGTGACGAACCGTGCGACGCCTGGTCGCCAGTGGCTTCCTCCGCGGGATGGCCATGGCCGCACTCGCCGGCGCGATCGTCCTGGGCGCACTGTGGGGCGCCGCACGCGTGTGGCACTGCCGGGCTGAGCGCCAGTGGGAGGTGAAGAAGGGGGAGCTGGCCGCGGGAGCCAAGGCGGCTGAGCCGATCCTCGCCGCCCTTGAGGCCTACGGTCGCGACGAAGGCCACTTCCCCCCGGCCCTCGAGGACCTGCTACCGAAGTACCTAACCGCCATACCTGAGCCGAGGTTTCCCTTCGAGGCGGAGTGGACCTATGGGCCGCGGGCGGACCGGGACTGCTTCGCGCTCTACGTCTCGGTGCCTCACGACTACTGCCCACCTGCCGTCGTGGGATGGCCTCTTCACTTCAACGATGCCTTCGTCTACCACTCCGACGGCAAGTACGAGCCCAGCGACTATGGGGGGATCCTGGAGCGCATCGGCGCCTGGGCCTACTACCACGAGTAGGGCCGCGAACCAAGCCGGCACGACCCCTCCCTCCCCCCCGCGAAGGGAAGTGAGACCACAAGACGAGGCCTTCGCCGGCGCGCGAGGAAGGAGCCCCGCTCAGTTGCTGGGCAAGCCCTACCAGTCGTAGTTCGCCAGGGGCGGATAGATGCCCGGCCCGTCCTGCTCGTAGCTCAGCGGCAGTTCAACCGCATCGCCGTTGAGACGGCTCGAGAGGTAGATGGCCTTGATCAACTCGACGGCCTTACGGGCCTCGCGGCCCGGAATCTCGGGCTCGCGGCTGCCCAGGATGCTCTCGCACAGGTCTTGGACGTGCCTGACGTGACCCTCGGCGGTGAGGCCGGCCGTGGGATCGGCGGCGGTGCCACGACCGCCGCTCTCGGCCTCGGCCTCGCTCTCCTCGCCCGGTATCTCCCACGCCACGATCTTGCCGTTCTCCCACTTGATCGTGCCGTTGTCGCCGGAGATCTCGAGCCTCATGCCGTAGCCCGGGGTGACGGAGGTGGTTCCCTCGATGACGCCCAGGGCGCGGTTCTCGAACTCGATGGACGCAACGGCTGTGTCCTCGACATAGATGTTGCGCACGAGGGTGCGGCACATGGCGCTGACGCGCTTGGGGTTGCCCATGATCCACAGGAGCAGGTCAATGCCGTGGACGCCCTGGTTCATCAGTGCGCCGCCGCCGTCCAGCTCCCAGGTCGCGCGCCA
>CAZSOQ010000093.1:0-19513 GCA_964608495.1 uncultured Armatimonadia bacterium
CGTAGGTGTTGTGCCGAGGGCCCAAGCGGGGTATAATACGTCTACTACAGGGGGCCGTTGATGGGGGCCCGGTGGGTAAGCGTATGCCGGCAACACGGAACTCCTACAGGGATCCCGCGTTTGTAGAGCTGGGCGCGGAGAACGGTGAGGCCGCGGAGGAGCGTGCCTTAGTAGAGGCCGCGCAGCGCGGCGACGGAACGGCCTATGCTCAGCTCATCGACAAGTACCACGCGCGCGTCTATGGCATCATCTACCGCATGTGCGGGCCCAACGACGCCGAGGACCTCACTCAGGACGTCTTCGTCCGCGCACTGCGGGCCCTTCGCCGCTTCCAGTTCCATGGGCATGCCAGCTTCCGCACGTGGCTGTACCGGATCGCGGTCAACAGTGCCATCAACGAGTTGCGTCGTCGCGGAAGGCGGGCGGCCATCCAGGGCCCTTCCCTGGACGAGCTCCAGGAAAGCGACAGTGGCATCGGCGAGCGGATGTTCCCCGACTACACCCACGCTCCCGCTGTACTCCTCGAGCGCGACGAGACGCGCAGGGCCGTTCACCAGGCCCTGGGCCAGATCGCGCCCAAACACCGCGCAGTCATCGTCCTTGTTGATCTCGAGGGTATGCCTTACGAGGATGCAGCACAGGCGCTTGGGTGTCCTCTGGGAACCGTCAAGTCGCGGCTCGCGAGAGCACGCGCGGCCTTCGCCAAGGCCTTCCAGCGGTACCTGCACGGCAACATGCGCGTGCATCTGCCCCGCTCGCGGGACGTCCGTTGAGCCGAGACGCAGCCAGGCCGCTGCCACGTACTCCGATGATGACTAGGCGGCGTCGCGTGGAATTTGTCTGTGCTTGGGCCCAGGAGCGCCTTCAGGAGCTCCTGATAGGCGTTTTGCCCCCTGCTGCCCGCCCGCGAGTGGCTCGCCACCTGGCGGCCTGCCGCGAGTGTCGGGACTACCTGAGAGAGATGCGGGGGCTCCCCGGCCTGCTGGCCAGTTTCGGCGAGCCCGACGTGCCCGAGGGCCTGGCCGACTATATCAAGGGCGCCTGTTTCTTCTCGGTAGGGATGGAGCCGGCGCCGCCGGTCGTGAACCGGCGACCGGCGATCGTGCGTGTGGCCGTGGCCGGCGCCGCCGCCGCGGTGCTGCTCCTAGTCGTGCTGGGAGCAACGCGGCTGTCCAGCTCGCACGATCCCGTCAGCTACGAGACGGCGGCCGATCCGAAGGACGAGCCGCCTCAGGCGGTTGCCGCAAGCCCTGTCGCGTCGGCCGCGACCCCGAGAGCGCTCACGCTGGTCACCTCGCCCAGCACTCCCGGCCGGAAGGACCCTGCGGCCCTATACGCGGGCAGGACGGGCATACGACGGGACGCGAAGCCCGATCGCGGCGGCTCCCTCCTGACCTTGTCCTATGCCGCCGGGCGCCAAGCGCGGACAGGCATGACCTCGCCCGACCGGCCCAGGCGGAGGGCGCCGAGCCTACCCAAGCAGAGGTCAGCCAAGCCCGCCCTCGCCTTCGCCCCCGTTCGCAGCCCCGCGCTGGCCGCGCCGCCGCAGGAGCCCACCTCTCAGATGAGGCCCGCGGGCGCGGCGGCCAACTCGGCGCCGGCTCGGACTGCAGCTACCACCTCCCGTGGGATAGCGCCAGCTCCCAAGCCCAGTGCGAAGCTTGCCGAGAGCCCGGCCACGACCGTGGCTGCGGGCATGATTGCCGGGGTCCTCATGGAGCGGTACCTCGCAGACGCGGTCGCGGAACAGGGCGCCCAACTGGCCACGATGGCGTGCGCCGCGGATCTGACTCGACCGAAGGCAACAGACGCGCTGACCGCCGATGGTGACCTTGCGGATCTCTAGCCCAACCCTCCTGGCCGTGGCTTGCCTCCTCACAGCGCTCTGGCCGGCGCTGGCCCAGCAGGCCGAGACCGTCCCCACGCCCGATGACGAAGCGACGCGGTGCTGGCTGCTCTTTGAGCAGGTGTCGCCCGAGGCCCGCGTCGCGGCCCTCAAGCATCTGCACCAGCACTACCCGGGCTTCACGGCGGACGTCCTGGCGCTGGTCGCCAGTCGCCACCCCGGGTTCATCGCGGAGCTCGATACACAGTTGGCACAGCTCATGGGCAGTAGCCACCTGCGGGTCGCCCTCTTCATCCAGGACCAGGTGGCCGAGACCATCCAGACCCGGTACCCGCAGGTCAACGAGGCGTTGGCCCAACTGGTGCGGGAGAAGTACCCTTCGCTGCTCGACGACCTCGCCGGCATCCCGCCGGGGCCCCAGCGCGCCGCGACGATCCGGACCCTCGTCCGGGCGAAGTACCCGGCGCTGGCGGCGGATGTGCTGCTGCTGCTGCACCAGCAGGTCCCTGCAGTGCTCACGGAGCTGCAGGAGGCAGTGATGGTTCGGTTCCCCACGCTGGTCTCCGATCTCATGGGTCTCGTCCGCCAGAAGCACCCGGAGCTTCTCACGGCCGTGATCGGCCTCCTTGAGGCGCACAGGCCCGGGCTCATGGCCGAGCTGGTGGACATCCTCAGCAGCACGCCACCACCTCCGGATGCTCCCGTCGAGCAGCCTCAGCCGAAGGAGTAGGGGCATACCCCGCCGGTCGCCGGCCCGTTCCCACGGCAAGTCCCCCGCAGTGTGTCAACCTTCCGCTTGCGCCCCGAGGACCGTCGGCCATAATGGAGACGACCCACAGGGAGGTACGCCATGGGCTCGATAATCCGTGCGGCTGTGCTTCGTGGCGGCCGACTCCGCCTGGAGCGTGTCCCCTTCGTCCTGCCCGAGGGGGCGGTGGCGCTCGACGTGGCGGCCTGCGGCGTCTGCGGCAGCGACCTGCGCTACGCTGCGGGCGAGAACGCCTGGGCCAAGCACACGCTGGGCGAGCAGCGCCCCGTGCCTGAGGCGATGGTGCTCGGGCACGAGATCTCGGCCTGGCTCGAGGACGAGCACGGGCGACGGCTTGTGGCGCTCGTGCCCTTCTACACCTGCGGCTTGTGCCGCCAATGCCGCACGGGGCGGCCTCATCTCTGCGCCGACACCGTGCACCACGGCCATGGTGCTCTGTCCACCGCCGCCCACCTGAGCTTCGGCGGCTTCGCCGATAGGACGGCCGCGTACCCGCACCAGGTCCTGGCAGTGCCCAGCGGCGTGTCTCCGGAGGAGGCGACCCTTCTCGACGGGCTGGCGGTGGCGATCCACGCGCTCCAACAGGCCGGTTGCCGGCCGGGCGCCACGCTGGCGATCGTGGGCGCAGGGCCCATCGGCCTGAGCCTGCTACAGGCGGCGCTCTTCATGGGCTGCGTGGGAGCCGCGGCCGTGGACGTGGCCGAGGACGCGCTGGCGCGAGCACAGACGCTGGGCGCCGTGGCGACGGCCAGGGCCACAGCAGCCCCCGCCGCGGACCTCGCCGCGCACCTGCGCCGCAACCTCCCCGAGGGCTTCGATCTGGTCTTCGACACGTCGGCGACGGCGGAAGGACAGCATCTGTGCCTCGAGCTGCTGGCCAGGGGCGGCACGGCGGTATTCATGGCGGGACTGGCCGAAGGCGTGGCCATCGGCGAGAGCGACCTTGCCGCCGAGAGGCGGCTCACTACGTCCTGCAACTGCCTGCCTGCCGACTACGTCCTCGGGCTACGGATGATGGAGGTGAGCGCCTTCAGGGCTGCCCCCATGGTCACTCACCGCTTCCCCCTCGACAGGATCCAGCAGGCCTTCGACACGGCAGCCAACAAGGCCGAGACGGGCGCCTGCAAGGTGGTTGTCCTGCCCGGCGACGGCCCGTGATTGCAGCGGGCCGGTGTGCTTCGCTCGGGGCCCCGCCACGCTCGGGTGAGGGCTCAAGCCGGCGGGCAAGCCGCTGGTGCGCGGCGAGAGGATTCCCCCCCGCGCAAGCGAACTGGCCGCCATCCACCCCGGGAGGTGCAGCCAATGGCTCGTTGGGTGCGCGTTTCGACGGTTGCCTACCCGCCGGTTGAAGCCGGCGACCACTTCCTGGAGCGACAGCGCGACCGGATCGTCGAGTTCACCGAGATGGCGGCCCAGGCGCGCCCCAAGGCCGACCTGGTCGCGTTCCCCGAGATCTGCGTGCAAATGGGCATGGGCAGTCTGGAGACCGAGGTAGAGGCTGCGGAGTCCATACCCGGGCCCAGCACGGACCGCCTGGCGGAGGTGGCCTCGCGCCACGGCATCTACATCGTGCTTCCCCTGTTCGAGCGGGACGGCGACCGTGTCTACAACTCGGCCGCCTTCATCGGGCGCGAGGGAGAGGTAGTCGGCATCTACCACAAGTACCAGCCGACCGACTACGAGATGCGGGCCGGCGTCATGCCGGGCGAAGACGTCCAGGCCTTCGACCTGGACTTCGGGAAGGTGGGCGCGGCGATCTGCTTCGACATGAAGTTTATCGAGACCGGGCAGATCCTGGCACGGCACGGGGCGCGGATGTGCGTCTTCTGCTCGATGTTCATCGCCGGTGAGCGGCTGTGGCACTGGGCCCGCGACTTCGGGTTCTACATGGTCAGCTCGTGCACCGCGCGAAGCTACATCGTGGACATGGGAGGCGGGCGTTACCTGGCAGACACGGGCCGGGAGATAGCCGAGGTCGCGTCGGGCACGGTCCCGCCCATCGCCTCGGCTGTGGTCAACATGGACCGCTGCCAGTTCCACCTCGACTACAACGGCCCCAGGCTCAAGGACATCTTCGCCAAGTACGGCCAGGGAGTCGAGGTCCAGATCTGGCGGCCGGAGGCCCACTTCACTCTGGCCTCGCTTATGGACGAGGTCACCGTGGACGACATCGTCAGGGAGTTCGAGCTCGAGCCCTGGGTGGCCTATCTGGACCGAGCCCGTGCCGTCCGCCAGGAGATGCTGGCAACCGGCAAGGTCTAGGTGGCCGCGGACCCGGCCCTGGTGCCCCGACAGTGCTGCGAGCGGCGCCCGACTGCGTGCCCCGAGGCCCGCCCGTCTCTCGGCGGCCCGCTCACCACGAGTGTCCACGCGAACGGGCACAGGCCGGCTCGCCGGGCCGCGCAAGCCTCGCAGAGGAGGGTAGCGACGGTGCCCGACAACCAGCCCGATTTCCAGGACCTGATGCTTTCCGGGCGCTACGAGCGGGCGCTGGCTGTGGCGGAGGAGGCTGCTCGGGTCGCTCGCGAAGGGGCGGCGGTGGCCGACGAGGCGAGGGCTCACGTGCGGCAGGGGCTTTCCCTGCTGATGCTCGACCGCAATGAGGAAGCCCTGGGGAGGGCCGAGCGGGCCATCGCGATCGCGGGCACTGCCGAGTGCTGGATCCCGGCCTCGGCTTGCTGCTCGCCCTAAGGCAGGCCGGCTTCCATCTTGCGGACCTGGACGGCGTACTCATCAACCACTGGCACATAGACCACACCGGGGACATGGAGGAGCTGCTCACCTGCCTGTTCGAGGCGAACGAGGACGAGCTGCTCGCTCAGGTGGACTTCTTCCTGCCGCCCGGCGCCTTCGGCGTCTACGCCGGATTGCTGGCCCACAACCCCGGCGTCAAGACGGTCAGGCTGCTGCGTGCCGGCGAGACGGTGCCTTGGGGGAACATGGCATTGACTGCCGTGCCGGCGCTGCACAGGGACCTTACCGGCAGGGACGGCGATGCCATCGGGCTGCGCGTGGCTCTACAGGATGAGGCGGGCGCCGACGTGTGCTCGGTAGGCTTCACCTCCGATACCCGTTGGGACGCCCAGCTCGTGGAGTGCTTCACCGGCGTGGACTTGCTGGTCATGCACCTGGGCGGCATCTACTCCCGCGACCTCAAGGCCGAGGAGTACGCCAAGAACCACCTGGGCGTCAAGGGCGCCGCCGCGCTGCTGAGCGCCCTGGCCGCCGCCAGGCCGCCACGTCTGGCCCTGATGTCCGAGATCGGCAAGGAGCTGGAGTACGAACGAGGCAAGCTGGCGGCCATCCTGACTGACGTCTGTGGGTGCTCCGTCTGCCCGGCCGAGCTGGGAATGAGGGTCCTACTTCCCGCCATGGCTCCGCGCTGCGATGGCCGCGCGTGCGGGCAGCCGGCTACGCGATGGGGCATGGACCCGGGTGAACGCAGGCGGATCTGCTTCCGGTGTGGCGACTGCATGGACCCGATGGCGGCCCGGGAGTTGGCGGGAAGCCCCTCGCAGTAACCGGCTCGCAGCCCGCGGGCTCCCTGCTGCAGCCCCATCCCGCCGCCCCAGACGGTCAAACGGCTCGGCCACTCAGCCCCTATTGCCCGCCCATGCCTTGGGGCAACGGCCGCGCCCCCGGGTCCCGTCGCCCTGGCGGAGTCGTCCCCGATGTCTCCCGCCCCCAGCCGCACCCTCGATGGGCACATGCTCGGGCCGCGCCTGCTCATGTCGCTGCTCTCCGGTCCCTGGTCGCGCTTCGGTCGGAGGCCGGGCCAGGCTGTGCAAGTTCGGGGCCCTAGCACCGCGGACGGGTACCGCGAAGGGGCTTGACAGACAGCTTGTGATACGCTATAATAGTTTGTAGTAGCTAATGGTACCTAGAGACCCTTAATGGTGGTCCAAGACGATGCACCAGCAAGATAGGCAGTCCCAGGACATCATCGGAGTTGACGAGGCACTCGACCTCCTCGGTGTCAGCAAGTCCACCCTCTACCGCTGGCTCCGCGAGGGCGGGGTCCGCGGCTTCAAGACGGGCCGCCAGTGGCGCTTCCACAGGGCGGAACTCCTGGCGTCCTCCCGTCACGCTGCGGGGCCCGACGAGGCCACCATCCTGCGGGACCTGGAGGCAGCCCTCGCGTTCTTCAGGGGCAGGCGCGGCAAGCGCAGGGAACAAGGAGGCGATCGGCCATGAGCGCCGACGTGACCCAGAAGGCTGAGGAGCTGGCGCGCACCGTCCTGAGCGAGGCGCTCAGGGATGGAGCCAGCGATGTGCACATCGAGCCGGGACCGGCCGGCCTGCGTGTCAGGTACCGAGTGGACGGCGTACTGCAGGAGATCGGGAACTTCCCCCAGACCCTGGGGGCCCCGCTCGTCAACGCCTTCCGAGGCCTGGCGCGCCTTCCGGTGTCGGAGGGGGGCAGGCCCCAGTTCGGCCGCTTCGTGCTGGCGGAGGAGGGCCGGGACGTGGCCTACCGCCTGTCCATCCTGCCCGTGGCCGACGGAGAGAGAGCCACGGTGCGGATCTTCGACCCCCAGGGCGTGAGACTCGATCTTGACCGGCTGGCGATGCTGCCCGACCAGCGCGAGGCCCTGCAGCGGGCGCTGATCGCGCCCTGCGGGCTCGTGCTTGTCGCTGGGCCGACCGGGTCGGGCAAGAAGACCTTCCTCTACGCCTGTGTCCAGCACCTGGTCAGCTCGCGCATAAACGTGATGACCATCGAGGATTCCGTTGGGTTCACGATACCCGGCGCGAGCCAGACCGAGATCTCTCCCCTATCGGGCTTCGGGTTCGCCGAGGCCCTGTCTGGCGTCATGCGGAGTGACCCGGACGTGGTGATGGTGGAGGAAGCGCGCCACCTGGAGCAGATCGAGGGCTGCGTCAACAGCGCTCTGACCGGCCATCTGGTCCTCACCTCCGTCCACGCCGCCGACGCCGTCGGCGCCGTGGCTCGCGTTCTCGAGATGGGCGTTGACCCCTCGATCTTCGCCGACGCGCTCCTCGCCATCGTGGTGACGCGCATTGTGCGCAAGCTGTGCGAGGCGTGCAAGGCACCAGGTGAACTCACCAAGGACCAGGCCGCGGTGCCAGGCGTCGCCGAGGCTCTGGCCGGCCGCCAGCCCCTCAGCCCCGTGGGGTGCGACCAGTGCCGCAACACGGGCTACCTGGGCCGCACGGGCCTCTACGAGGTCATCGAGGTGACAGAAGATGCCCGCCGGATCGTCGCGTCTCGCGGCGAGCGTCACCGGCTCGAGGCGTCCCTGGCCACCCCAAAGCACACATCGCTCCTCGCCGCGGGGGTGGAGCTGGCCGCCAAGGGAGTGACCGGGCTGGCCGAGGTGCTCCGCGTCGTGCCACACGAGTCGCCGGCCACCTAGCCGCCTGCCCAGGGCCGGGGGCGCTGCGCAGGCCGCGGGTAGCGTTCTTGCTTGACCCTCGTGCTCGCGGCGTGCGATACTAGCCAGTCGCACTGCCATGAGCGCAACTCACGGGACCGAGAACGGCGACCGGATACGAGTCTTCGGTGCCCGGCAACACAACCTGGACATACCATACCTGGAGCTGCCGCGCGGTAAGCTCATCGTCTTCTGTGGCGTGAGCGGCTCCGGGAAGTCGTCCCTGGCCTTCGACACGATCTACGCCGAGGGACGGCGGCGGTACGTCGAGTCGCTGAGCACCCACGCCCGGCAGATACTGGGCGGGGCGGAGCGTCCGGAAGTGGAGCACATTGACGGTCTCTCCCCCGCCATCGCCATAGACCAGCGCTCTGCCGCCGGGACGCCTCGCTCGACGGTGGCGACGCTCACCGACATCCACGACTTCCTCCGCGTCCTCTTCGCCCGCTGCGGGCAGCCCGTCTGCTACCAGTGCGGCAAGCCCGTCAAGGCCCACACGCCGCAGCAGATCACGGATCACCTTGAGAAGCTCCCCGACGGCGCCCGGTACACCGTGCTCGCGCCCCTGCCGGAGGACGGGCAGACCTTTCGGCAGGTCCTTCGTGCAGCCCGCCGCAAGGGGTACGCACGGGTGCGGGTGGATGGCGAGGCCTACGACCTAGCTGATGCGGTCGGGTTGGACCCGAAAACCGAGCACACCGTCGAGCTGGTCGTGGATCGGCTGATCGCGGGGCGAACAGCCCGTGGACGCATCGCCGAGTCGGTCGAGACCGCCCTCGGCGAGAGCGCAGGCCTGGTCGTCGTGCAAGTCCAGGACACCGACGACCTACGCTTCTCCACGCGCTTCGCCTGCTCGGCCTGCGGCGCCGTGTTCCCGCCCATCACGCTGCGGCTGTTCTCCTTCAACAACCCGGAGGGCATGTGTCCGCGGTGCGAGGGCCTGGGCGTGGTACGAGACCTGGACCCCGAGCTGCTGATCGCCGACCCCAACAGATCGGTCCTCGGGGGCGCTCTGTCAGCCTACAGCATCGCCAAGAGCTCCGTGCTGCGACACCAGCTCCAGGGCCTGGCCCAGCACTACGGCTTTGACCTCGACACCCCCTGGCGGGACCTGTCCGAGCGGGTGAAGCATGTTGTCCTCTACGGCTCCGGCGAGGAGCCCATCAGCTTCGAGTACCGCTCGCGGGATGGCAAGACCTTCCGGTATTCCCGGCCCTTCCCGGGCGTGATAGCGGCCAGCTCGGGCGGGTCGAGGGGCGCCAGGGCCGAGGCCACCTCCCTCGACCGCTTCCTCGGCGACGTTCCCTGCCCCGACTGCGGCGGCGCTCGCCTGCGCCCCGAGGCCCTGGCCGTGAGGGTCGGCGGGCTCTCGATCGCCGAAGTCAGCACCATGACCGTGGGCGAGGCCCTGGGATTCTTCCGCGCTCTGGAACTGCCCGAGGCGGAGGAGCTCGTCGCGCGCGAGGTGCTGCGCGAGATAGACGCTCGTTTGAGCTTCATGGACCACGTGGGCATCGGCTACCTGACTCTCGACCGGACCGCTCCCAGTCTGGCGGGGGGCGAAGCCCAGCGCATCCGCCTGGCGACGCAGCTTGGCTCGGGGCTGGCGGGCATCATCTACATACTCGACGAGCCCAGCGTGGGCCTGCACCCGCGTGACCAGGACCGCCTCATCGAGCTGCTCCAGCGGCTGCGAGACCTGGGCAACACGGTCCTGGTCGTCGAGCACGACGCGACGACGATCCGGGCCTCGGACTGGGTCGTGGAGCTGGGGCCCGGCGCCGGGCTCGACGGCGGCCGCGTGAGATTCACGGGCACACCGCAGGAGCTTGCCGAGTCGGCCGAGTCCATCACCGGCCCATACCTGAGTGGCCGGCGAACCGTGCCTGTTCCCTCGCGGCGACGCAAGGGCAACGGCGCCAAGCTCACGGTGCACGGCGCCGCGCAGCACAACCTGCGGAACGCTACCGTCGAGATACCCCTCGCGACCTTCACCTGCGTTACCGGCGTCTCGGGCTCGGGCAAGAGCACCCTCGTCGTGGACATCCTGTACCGGGGCCTGCGGCGCTACCTGCACCGAGCCGCCGACAAGCCGGGCGCGCATGAACGGATCGTCGGCTACGAGAACCTGGACAAGGTCATCAGCATTGATCAGTCGCCCATCGGCCGGACGCCTCGCTCGAATCCCGCGACCTACGTGGGCATCTTCGACGAGATCCGCCGCCTGTTCGCCCAGACGCCCGAGGCCAGAATGCGCGGCTTCAGGCCTGGCCGCTTCAGCTTCAACGTCCCTGGCGGGAGGTGCGAGGCCTGCCGCGGCGAGGGTCAGATGCGCGTCGAGCTCGAGTTCCTTCCGGACGTATGGGTCACGTGCCAGGAGTGCGGTGGCACCCGGTTCAACCGCGAGACCCTGGCGATAAGGTGGAGGGGCAAGACCATCGCGGAAGTGCTGGACATGAACCTGTCCGAGGCCCGGGAGCACTTCGCCAACATCCCGCGCGTGCAGGCGACTCTCGACGTGCTGGCTGACGTAGGCCTCGGGTACGTCAAGCTCGGCCAGCCGGCCCCGACTCTATCGGGCGGCGAGGCGCAGAGAGTGAAGCTGGCGCGCGAGCTGGGCCGGCCTGCGACCGGCCAGACGCTGTACATCCTTGACGAGCCCACCACGGGCCTCCACTTCGTTGACATCGAGAAGCTGCTTGAGGTGCTGCACCGCCTCGTGGACGCAGGCAACACCGTCGTCGTCATAGAGCACAACCTGGAGGTCATCAAGACGGCCGACTGGGTCGTGGACCTAGGGCCTGAGGGCGGGAGCGATGGGGGCCGCGTCGTGGCCTGTGGCACCCCCGAGGAGGTGGCCCGCAGCCGCCAATCCCACACCGGCCGTTACCTGCGCCAGGTGCTGCCAAGTGCCAGCCGAACCAAGCGCGGAAAGAAACCGAGAACCTAGTGCGGGCCACGGGCTTCGCGTCTCCGTGGTCGTGCCGAGCTACCGGCGCCCGGAGGGTCTCCTGGCGTGCCTGGAGGGCCTGGCGCGCCAGACGCGCCTGCCGGATGAGATCGTCGCCGTCGCTCGCGACGAGGACCGGCAGACGCAGGAATGCCTCCAGTCGTGGCTGGCCGGACGCCCTGACCTCGCGCCGCGCACCAAGACGGCCATCGTCACCCGACCCGGCCAGATCCCGGCCATGAACGTGGGCCTCGACGCCGCAACGGGCGACGTTGTCTGCTACACTGACGACGACTGCGTGCCTCGGCCCGACTGGCTCGAGAGGCTCCTTGTCCACTACGCGGACCCCGAGGTGGCCGGTGTGGGCGGGCGCGATGTCGTCCACTATGGAGAGGAGATCGTGGAGGCGGAGGTGACGGTGGTCGGCAGGTACCAGTGGTTCGGTCGCCCCATCGGGAACCACCATCTCCACTACGCTCCCCACCAGCCGGTGAGCGTTGACATCCTCAAGGGAGCGAACATGTCCTTCCGGCGGGAGCTGTTGGGCCACTTCGACGAGGCGCTACAGCTCGCCGCGGCCCAGTGTAACGACCTGGACGCGTCGCTGAGCCTGCGCAGGCGAGGCTACCGGCTGGTCTATGACCCGGACGTGGTCGTGGACCACTACCCGGCGGAGCGTCACGGGCCCTCGACCCGCCGTTACTACGCGCCCCACATGCTCTTCGCCGAGGGCCACAACTGGATGTACGTGGCCCTGAAGCACGCCCCTTGGTGGCAGGTGCCCGTGGTGGTGGTCTACGGCTTCCTCGTGGGCCATGCGCGAGCCTACGGCCTGTTCCGGGCGGCTACGGCGGTACTGCGGGACGGACCGGTGGAGCCCGCCCGGCGGCTCTGGCACTCGCTTCGCGGCAAGTGTGCCGGCCTCTGCCGGTGGCTGGCACGTCGGAGGCCCACAGTACCGTGAGCGCACCCCGCCTCGACCTGGCCGTCGTCATCGAGCACGCGAATCTCCGTGGCGGCCAGGAGCGCGTGGCCGTGCATCTCATGCGCGCCTGGGCAGACCGGCACGATGTGACGGTGTACTGCTACGACGCCGACGAGACCGAACTGCCCGTCAACGTGCGCGTCGTGCGCGTGCGGCCCCATCCACGGAGCAAGCTGCTCGGCGCCATCCTCTTCCCCTGGCTGGCCGCCAGGGTGATTCGGCCCAGCCACGATGTAGTACTCGCGCAGGGCGGCAACTGCCTCGACCCCGACTTCTCCCTCTTCCATACCTGCCATTCGCTGCGCCGCGAGACAATGGCGCTCGTGGCTCAGGAGCGCGGACGCCGCCTGTGTGTTCGCGAGCGCCTCAACATGGTGGTGCGGCGCCTGGTTTTCGAACGTCTCGAGAGACGCACGCTGGTCCGCTGTCCGCATCGGTGTTTCGCCGTCTCCCAGCGCCTCGCCGACGACCTGGCCCGAGCGCACGGCGTGCCACGCGAGACCATCACCGCGGCCCCCAACGGCGTTGACCTGCATACCTTCAACCCCGAGACACGGCGCTCGCGGGCACAGGTGCGCACGGAGCTGGGCCTGGGCGATGACGCCCTCCTGGCCCTGTTCATCGGAGGCATCTGGTGGGAGAAGGGCCTTCACGTTGCCCTGCGTGCTCTGCGGCAAGCTCAGGCCCAATGGCACCTGCTCGTCGTGGGCAGCGATGATGACGCGGCGTCCTTCGAGCAGATGGCCGCGGATCTCGGCCTTGCACGGCGGGCCCACTTCGTCGGGCGCACGGACCAGCCCGCGCCCATGTACGGAGCTGCCGACTGTCTGGTCTTGCCTAGCCGCTTCGAGGGCTTCCCGCTCGTGAGCCTCGAAGCGGCGGGCTGCGGCCTGCCGGTGCTGATCAGCGAAGAGGCGCATCCCGGCGAGCTGATTGACGAGGCCACCGGCTTCGTTCTCCCGCGAAGGCCCGAGAGCTTCGCCCAGGCACTGGACTGCCTGGCGGGCGATGCGAGCCGCAGAGAAGCGATGGGACGAGCGGCCGCGGAGAGGGCGAAGGGCTTCACGTGGGAGCGGCAGGCTGCGATGCTCGAGGTCGCCTTCCTGGAGTTCCGCTCCGCGTCGTGAGGCCCTCGTCCAGCGAGGCCCCGCTCGTCGGATAGGCGCCCGGCGAGCTGGCGTGCCGCGCTGCCTTCCCCCGTTACCCGAGGTCAGTGCTCCGCCGGCTGGAGATCGTCACCAGGCCGGCCCTCAGCCGCCCGGACCAGCGTCGTGAGGGCTTCGCACAACGGCGCTGGCGTCCCGGGCCTAGCCCGGCGAGCCACCTCGCCGTTGATGTGGTCTATCTCCGTCCGCCGTCCCGCCTCCAGGTCCTGAAGCATCGAGCACCGATTCAGGGCCGTCAGCTCACAGACTTGCTCCACCAGGGCGGTGGGGTCGGCCTGCTCGCCCAGGTCCACTCCCTCGGCCCGCGCCACCGCCGCCACCTCGCGCGCCACCCCGAAAGCGACCCGTCGCAGGGAGGGCACGGCCATGATCTCGCCGTTCGGCCTTCCAGCCAGACCCGCCACTGGGTTGATGGCGGCGTTGACGATCAGCTTCCGCCAGATCGCCGGCCACGGGCCTGGGGTCACGGTGACGTCGAGCCCGGCCTCACGCCAGGGGCCCCCGAACTCGTCCGCGTCCTCCGCACTCGCCGTGCCGGCCGGGCCCACAACCGTGCTCCCGAGAGCCGCCACGTTGACCTGTCCCTCGTCGCGCAGGTTGGCGCCGCTGGTCGTGACGCCTGCCAGCACGGGCGACCCCGGTGCCACCCTCGCCAGGGCCTCCACGTTCCCCAGGCCGTTCTGCAGCGTGACCCAGACGGTTGAGTCGGAAGCGGCGGGCAGGGCGTGCTGCGCGGCGGCCTCCGTGTCGTAGGCCTTGACCATCAGCACCAGGAACCGCACGGGCGCCAGCGCCGAAGGGTCCGCTGTGACGGCCACGCGTACGCGCTGCGCCCGCTCGCCCCACCAGAGCACCAGGCCTTTGTCAGCGAGACGCTGGGCTCGGTCGGGACGGTAGTCCAGCAGGGCCACATCGACCCCGGCCCTGGCCAGCAGCGCCGCGTGAAGGCACCCCATGGCCCCCGGCCCGACAACGACGACCCGAGCCATGGCTAGGCCTCCCTCCCGCCTTCCTCCTCGTCCGCATCGCGCTGCATCAAGTCGCTTCGACGCTGCTCCCAGCGCCCAAGCTCGGACACCTGGCCGAGGGTACTGCCCCGCTCGATCTCGGCCTTCTCCCGGCTCTCGCGCTCGACCACGGCCAGGGCGCGGTTCGCCACCTCAACCGCACGCTCCCGCGGCACGACGACGACCCCATCGTCGTCTGCCACCACCCAGTCCCCGGGCCGCACGGTGGTCTCACCGATCCTGAGGGTCACGCCCGCCAGTCCGAGGCCCTTGGGGTCGCCCGCGTTGGGGCACACGAGGCGAGAGAAGACCGGGAAGCCGAGCTCCCGGATCTCCCTGGTATCCCTGGAGGCGCCGTTGATGACAACGCCCGCCAGCCCGCGGGAAATGCAGCTCTTGGTCGCCTCCTCGCCCCAGACCGCCGGGGGTTCACCTCGCACGTCAATGACGAGGACCGAGCCGGGCTCGGTCGTGTCAATCGCCTCGACGGGCTTGGCCCAGTCGCCGGGGTAGGTCCACACGGTAGCGGCCTGGCCGACAGCCTGCAGACCCGGCGCGACCGGGTAGATCCCGGGGAGCCAGCCGCGCCGATGCATGGCGTCGGACACGTTGGCCGCCGAACACTTCGACAGGATCTCGTGCAGGTTCTCCTCGGTCCCGCGCTTATACAGGTCCGTGGCGACGGCTTCGCCGGTGCGCATCGCCCGGAGGATGACACGCGTGGCTTCCGCGGCATCGCTGGCCTTGGTGATGGCCCCGCCGACGATCACCAGGCGGGCGCCCGCGGCGACCGCGGCCGCCGCCGTCTCCGAGTTGATGCCACCGGCCACGCCCACCGGTATCTCGACGGCCTGGACGACTTCGCGGAGCATCTCGAAGGGGTCCTCGCCGCGCATCTGGCGGTCAATGGGGCAGTGGACGTCCACGAGTGCCGCGCCCAGCTCCTCCGCCTGCGCCGCGCGACGGGCCGGTTCGGCCACCTCTATCAGGTCCACCATGATGAGGGCATCGTACCGGCGGCCGGCCTCGATGCACTCAGCGATCGTGGACTCCGACGCGCCGGCGAGCACCGTCACGATGTCGGCGCCCGCCTGCGCCGCTGCCTCGACCTCAACGCGCCCCGCGTCCATGATCTTCATGTCCGCGATGATCACGCTGTCCGCGAACTCCTCGCGCAGCCTGCGCACCGCGTCCAGGCCCTCGGCCTTGATCAGCGGCGTGCCTGCCTCGAGCCATCGCGCCCCGCCCGCGTAGGCCTCGCGGGCGCAGCGCAAAGCCTGACTTAGGTTGATGTAGTCCAGCGCCACCTGGAGGGTGGGCTCTCGCAGCTCCACCATGGGACTCACCTCTCGCGGGAACCCCCGCGCGAGCCTATTCCTCGCCCTCACTCAGGTCCAGCGTGAAGGTCACAGACCTGACCAGTTCCACGAAGCCGTTCTTCTCGTACACACGTCGCGCGGGCAGGTCGTGCTCCAGCGTGGTTACGGCGACGATCCTGGCTCCCAGCTCCCTCAGCCGCGCGAGAACCGCCTCGTTGAGGGCAGTCCCGACGCCGCGCCCGCGGCAGTCGGGGTCCACGCAGTTGTTCCCCACGTGCCCGTAGCCCTCGGCCTGCGAGAAGTGGAAGGTGGCGTACCCGACCACCTTGCCGTCGAGTTCCGCCACCAGCACGCACTCGGGATGGCCCTCGCAGCCGGCGACCACATCGTCGGCCTTCCAGTCACGCCAGCTCTTGCTGCCGAGCGGCCCGTGGCGCTTCTCGACCAGCTCGCGGAAGGTCATGCCGTCCCAGCCGCGCCATGTGATGTCGCGGATGGCGGCCAGGTCGCCCGGCCCCATAGGGCGGATCACAAGATCCTCCATGCGCTTGTCGCTCCCCCGGGACGGTCGTCCTCATCGGCTCACCGCCCCGCGCGATGCCGGCACGCGGACGCCCGCGCGCCGCCTTCCTCGGCCGCTCACATGCTCAGCGGCCCAGCCGCCGACGCTCTGCAGGTGTGCATCTCTACACAGGGAATTGTGGCTGACCCGGCCCCGGAGCGCAATAGGAGGAGCGACCCTATGGTCCCCGAGCGGTTGAAGTCCTTCTGGCAGGCGACCCGCAACGAGCTCGCAACGGTGCCTCTCGACGCCCGGGTCAACCTCTCCGCGACCCAGCCCGACACGCTCGCACAGGTCTACGACGTCACGCTCACCAGCCTCGGTGGCGTGCGCATCCGCGGCGTCTACGCCCTTCCGGCATGGCCCGAGCGCCATCCTCTGCCAGCGCTCATCAACTTCCCGGGGTACGGCGGCGAGATGCTGCCGCAGCTCGGCCTGGCCCTCGAGGCAGGCTACGCGCTGCTGACGCTCTACCCCCGCGGGCAGGGCCCCAGCCAGGAGTTCTGGCGCGTGCCCGAGGGCTTCACCAAGCTCACCCTGGGGCTCGACGCCCCGGAGAACCAGTACTATCGCGCCGGCTACATGGACTGCCTGCGTGGCGTGGACTTCCTGTGCTCGCGTGACGAGGTGGATGCCGCCAGGATTGGTGTCTACGGCACCAGCCAGGGCGGTGGGCTCAGCCTCGCGACGGCGGCACTCGACGATCGCATCAGGGCCTGCGCCGCCCATGTGCCCTTCCTCTGCGCCTACCGGATCGCCGTGGAGACAGCCACCACGCCGCCCTACCTCGAGCTGACCGATTACTTCGCGGCCCACCCCGAGCAGCGCGACACCGCGCTTCGCACACTGGAGTGGCTCGACCCGCTCGCCCTGGCGCCGTGGGTCGCCTGCCCCACGCTGGTGACCGTCGGCGATCTGGACACCTGCTGTCCACCGCCGACCATCGAGGCTGTCTACGCGCGTCTGCGCTGCCCGCGGGCGCTCTTGCGGTACCCCAACCTGCCCCACGCCCGCTGCTACGACTTCCGCCGGCAGCTCCGGCACTGGATGGACACGTACCTATGACCTCCGAGCGTGGGGCGCTGGTGGCAATCCTGCCGGGCCCTCGGGGTGCGGCGGCTGGCCGGAACCACTCGCCGGGCCACAGCGCGATCACCGGGCGCAGGTCCTGCCCGGGGCCCCGGGGCCGAGGCCGCGGGCACCCCGCTCCCTCAGCGCGAGGCCAGCAGGAAGAGCCGGTACTGGTGAGGCGCAAGCGAGGTCAGTAGCCCCAGGCGTCCGCCCGAAGCTGTCGCCTGGACTTGCGCCGGCTGGAGGGCCCCGCGACGCAGCGGCCCAGTGGGACGAAGCTCCCTCACGTCCCACGCACCACCGCCCACGGCGAGCGATGCCTCGACCTTCGGCAAGGCGGACTGCGCTCCCACCCCGCCGGCGTTGTAGATGAGCGCCAGCCATCGCCCCTCGGCGAGGCGCATCAGGACGCCCCGGGCACCCCCGGAGCAGACGACCGCTGGCCGCGTGCTGCCCGTCGGGGCGCCGGCGCCCAGAAGCTCGTCGAGCCACGATAGAGCTGCGGGCTCTGCCGCATCGTCGGAGAAGTAGGCCACCTTTCCCTTCCCCACTTCCCATGCCCAGGCTGTGACCCGGCCGCCTTCGCGCAGCGATCGCCCGACACCCGACCCGGGCGACGCGACCGCGGCCCTGAGCGCGCCCTTCGCCGTGAGCTCGACGACCTGGGTCAGGCCATCCGGAGCAGACAGGCTGACACCAGACAGGAAGTCGGGCTTCGCCTCCAGGGGCCTATGGAACGCGTCAAAGGACAGAGCGCCCGGGCCGAGCAGCACGGTGCCGCCCCCGCGGGCAAAGGCGCCGATGGCCTCCCGTGTCTTGTCCCCGGCGCCCAGCACCGAGGGAACGACCAGTGCCCTGGCGTCCCCTAGCCTGCCTGCCTCGACGTCAGCGTCGAAGACGAAGCGCGGCACATAGCCGAGGCGGGCCAGCGTGGCTGCCCACCGACTGCTGCGCACCCCCGCGGCCCTCTCGGCCTTGTCGGCCGGCCGCGCCATGCATGCCGAATCGAAGCTCTGCCAGACAACGGCGTCGCACTGGGGGCGCGCCTCAAGCCACAGGTCGTGCCCGCGCACGGCCGAGGCGAAGCTGGCCTCCCACCGCAAGTAGACGTCCTCGGGCACGGTCGCCGTTGCGTCGTCCGTGCCCGCCGTTTCGGCCACGGTCTGCACGATCCCCTGGGCTCCCCCAGCCAGGGCGATGGCCCCGATCAGCTCGTGGGCCTCCGGCGGCATGCTCAGCGCGTCTCCCCAACGAAACCGAGCCACACAGCCGGGCCATCGGTCGGCAACGCCGTCCGCGTTGCGGTCCGCGATGCTCGCGAGCATCCTGACCTCGGCGAGCAGGTCCCCGGGATCGAAGCCCGCCTCGTAGTTGGCGAGCACGACGGGCGCCAGGCAGTCCACGTGGCCCGCCCCTGTCTCGGGCCCCAGCCCGGCGTAGAGCGGGTCGCAGAGGTAGCCGGCGTCCACGGCAAGGATGGCGGAGGGCGAGTGGCCGTCCACGGCCTCGCCCAGGACCTTCCACCGAACCCGCGCCTGTTCAGCCCTCGCCTCCTGCCAGGCACGCCATCGGGGCGTGGGCTCCCACTCTGCGGGCGCCTCAGCAGCACTCTCGGCGGGCACTCCACGTTCCTCCGCGATCCTGCGGAAGGCCGCGAGCCCAGCGGGCGAGTAGTCGCCGTCCGGGTCACAGGAGGCCGTCATCCACGGCTGGCCGCGGGAGTAGAACACATAGGTGTCGCCTCGCACGGGGGGCACGCTGTCGGCCAGCAGGGCCTGCAAGGCCGGCTCGGACCAGCAGGGACGCCACAGGGCCGAGCCGTCCAGCCGCTTCTGCTGCAGGCGAGGGTTGACGCTGAGGGGGAGCTCAGCCGTAAGCGCGAGCAAGGGCCTCAGGCCGCGCCAGTAGCCCGTGGCGGGCCCCGGGGGGCTGTCGGCCATCTCGTCTGCCCACATCTCGCTGCCCAAGGCCGGCCTGGCCGTGCCCGCCGCCGGCGCCCCCGACGACAGGTTCATGCAGTGGATGAACCCCAGCGTGCCGGGGCAAAGTAGCAGCTCCTGGCGCGCGCCCGCCTTGCGGAGCGGCCCGACGGGCACCTTGCGCCAGTAGGCTGCCGCCCACTCGGACAGACCCTCACAGCCCCGAGCCGCCGAGGCCGCGAGCTTCAGCGCCTCGGCCGGCTTCGAGGGCGCAAGACGCCACGCACTGAGGGCCTGCTCGCGCACCATGTCGTAATCCTGGGGCACGTCCACTCGCAGGAGGTGCAGGGCCTGCCCTGTGGCCAGGCCGAGGTACATCCACGCCCGGAAGGCGCAGCGGCCCGATATCTCCGCCAGGTGCGCGTTCGGTGCGCGATCCGCAGCGGCGAGAACCAGCGCGAGCAGCCCGTCGTAGCCCACCGCCTGCGCGGCCACGCGCCACTGGCTCCGCTGGCCGGCCAGC
>CAZSOQ010000094.1:0-19374 GCA_964608495.1 uncultured Armatimonadia bacterium
GGCAAGAGCGCCCAGTTCCCGCTGCACGTGTGGCTGCCCGACGCCATGGAGGGCCCCACACCCGTCAGCGCTCTCATCCACGCCGCCACCATGGTCGCGGCGGGCGTGTACATGGTCGCGCGCCTGTCGCCCCTGTTCTGGGCCTCGCTGGACCACGCCGTCCTCTTCGGCCTGCCAGCCCTGGGTGTGGTGGCGGGCATCGGGCTCATCACCGCGCTGATGGCCGCCCTCATCGGCGTCACCCAGAACGACATCAAGCGGGTGCTGGCCTACTCCACCATCTCTCAGCTCGGCTACATGATGGTGGGTCTGGGCCTGGGCCTCGCGGGCTTCGTCGCCGGAGTCTTCCACCTCATCACCCACGCCTTCTTCAAGGCGCTGCTCTTCCTCGGCTCCGGCTCGGTCATGCATGCCATGCACGACGAGATGGACATGGGCAAGATGGGAGGGCTGGGCCGCAGGATGCCGGTGACCCAGTGGACCTTCTGGGCGGGTACGCTCGCCCTGGCGGGCATCTTCCCCTTCGCTGGCTTCTTCTCGAAGGACGAGATCATCGCGGCCGCCTGGGGCCTGCCCGAGCATCTGGGCCGTTGGGTCTACTTCGGCGGCCTGGAGATCGGGGCTTTGCTGACTGCCCTGTACATGGGTCGCCTGTGCTTCAATGTCTTCTCGGGCAGCCCGCGCACTGAGCTGGCCGAGCACGCTCACGAGAGCCCGCCCGTCATGCTCTGGCCGCTGCGGATCCTGGCCGTCTTCGCGGTCTTCCTGGGCTGGGTCGGCTCGCCGTGGGTGATGGGCAACCTCGTGCAGCGCTTCCTGGCCAGCGCGGTTCCCGAGCTCGAGCACGTTCACCACGGTGGCTTCAACTGGGCCGTCGCAGGCCTATCCACCGCCGCGGCGGCCGCCGGTCTGCTCCTGGCCGCGGCCCTCTACTACTGGCGCGTCCTGTCGCCCGACGTGCTGAAGACGGCCCTGCGACCCGTGTACGTGGCGTCGAAACGCAAGTTCTGGTTCGACGAGCTCTACGGCTACACCGTCGTCGCGGGCACGGTCCTGCTGTCGCGGCTCGTGGCTCGATTCGACCTGGCGGTCGTGGACGGCATCGTCAACGCCATCGGATGGGGGACGCGCGTGGTCCTCGGCCAGCTCATCCGCTGGTTCGACCTGATCGTCATAGATGGCTCCATCAACGCCATGGCCTTCGCGATAGGGCTGGTCGGCGAGGCCGGGGCACGGCTGCAATCCGGCAAGGTCCAGGACTACGTGGCGGGGCTGGCGATCTTCGCCGCCACCATCGCCGCGATGGCGGCGCTGGCAGTGCTGTGGTGGCGGATGGGCACGCCCCTGCCTTGGTAAGGCGTGGAGAAGGGCGGCCCGCCGTGGGCAAAACGGGTGCGAGGTAGCGCGATATCATGTCTCAGTTTCCTGTGCTCAGCGCGATAATCTTCACGCCGCTGGTCGGCATGATCCTGGTCCTGTTGCTGGACAAGGAGCGGCACGTTCAGGCCATCCGCTGGGTGGCCCTGGTCGCCAGCGCCGTCACGCTGCTGCTGTCCCTGCTCGCCCTCGTGCCCTACGAGATCCGGATCGCGGGGTTCCAGCTCCAGGAGCAGTACGAATGGATCCCCGCCCTCAACGTCAGCTACCACGTCGGCACCGACGGCCTCAGCATTCCGCTGGTGCTGCTCACGGCCCTTCTGGCCCTGCTGAGCATCGCCTACTCCTTCCGCATCACCGACCGCGTGAAGGAGTACATGGCCTTCTTTCTGCTGCTCGAGACGGGCATGCTCGGGGTCTTCCTCGCGCTGGACTTCTTCCTCTTCTACGTGTTCTGGGAGGTATCGCTGGTGCCGATGTACTTCATCATCGGCATCTGGGGCGGCCCGCGCCGGGAGTACGCGGCCATCAAGTTCTTCATCTACACGCTGGTGGGCTCGCTGGCAATGCTGCTGGCGATCCTGGGCGTGTACTTCAGCTCCGACCCGCGCACCTTCGACATGGTGGAGCTCGTGCGTCAGCAGCCCATCGTCGGCATGAGCCTGAAGGCCGGCCTGATCTTCTGGGGCTTCTTCCTCGGCTTCGCCATCAAGGTGCCCATGTGGCCCTTCCATACCTGGTTGCCGGACGCGCACGTCGAGGCCCCGACCGCGGGCTCCGTCATCCTCGCGGGCGTGCTGCTGAAGATGGGCTGCTACGGCTTCCTGCGCGTAAGCCTGCCCCTCCTGCCCGAGGCCAGCGCCTACTTCAGCTTCGTCATCGCGATCCTCGCCCTCATCAGCATCATCTACGGCGCGCTCTGCGCCATGGGCCAGACCGACATGAAAAAGCTCATCGCCTACTCGTCGGTCAACCACATGGGCTACGTGATGCTGGGCGTCGCGGCGGCCTGCGCCGTCGCCACGGCGACCGATCCCCAGCAGGTGGCCGGCCTCTTTGTCTCACGCACCACGGCCCTCAACGGCGCCGTGCTCCAGATGGTCAATCACGGCATCATCACCGGCGCCCTGTTCTTTCTGGTGGGAGTCATCTACGACCGCGCTCACGTCCGGGAGCTGGACGCCTTCGGTGGTCTGGGCAAGATCATGCCCGTCTACGCCGGCGTCATGATGGTGGCCTGCTTCGCGTCTCTGGGCCTGCCCGGCCTGGCCGGCTTCGTGAGCGAGTTCATGGTCTTCCTGGGCAGCTTCCCGCTGTACAAGCTCATCGTCGCCGTGTCGGTGCTCGGCGTGGTCATCACGGCCGCCTTCTTCCTGTGGATGATCCAGCGCGTGTTCCTGGGGCCGGTCAACGTGCGCTGGCAGCCGCTCGAGGACATGGACGGGGGCGAGCTGTTCGCCACGGTGCCCCTGGTGGTGCTGATGCTGGCGATAGGTCTGTACCCGATGCCTGTGATCCGGGCCATCAACGCGGCTATGGTGCCGCTCGTACAGGTACTGCAGGAGAACGCCGACCTGCTCGCCTCGGCCGGACGTTTCCTGTCTGGGTAGAAGCCGTGGGAGCCGGCCGGCCCCGCTCCGGCTGGGGAGAAGAAGGGGCCCGCCGGTCGCGGGCCTGCGCTGGCAGGACAGGGGATAGGCGAATCCCCGGGTAAACCTGGCATGACCGGGATCGTTAGAGACCTGAGCCTTTTCGCACCAGAGCTGTTCCTGGCGGCCCTGGGAGTAGTGGTGTTGCTCGCGGACCTGATCCTGCCGTCCTCCTGGCGGAAGGAGGTGGCCGCCGTCGCCGGTCTGGGCCTGCTCCTGGGCCTGCTGCCCGTGGCGAGCGTCCTGGGCCGCGGACCGGCCTCCGATTTCTCCGGCGCCTTCGTGGTGGACGACTTCGCCGTGCTCTTCAAGCTCGTCTTCTTCGTGGCCGGCGCCCTCACCGTGCTGCTCTCCGTGGATCAACTGCTCGCTCAGCGCCGGGGATTCGGCGAGTTCTTCGTGCTGCTCGTCTTCCTGGTGCTCGCCCTGTGTCTCATGGCCTCGGCGGGCGACCTCATCGTCTTCTACCTCGCCTTCGAGCTGTCGTCCCTGTGCGGCTACCTTCTGGCCGCCTGGCTTCGCGGCGACCGCCGCAGCACCGAGGCGGGCCTGAAGTACTTCATCTACGGCGCCACGGCCTCGGGGGTGATGCTCTACGGCCTCTCCCTGATCTACGGGCTGACGGGCACGCTGCACATCGCCGGCCTCGCCGAGGCCCTGAGGTCCGGCGGCGGCTACCTGGGCGCAGTGGCGGCGGCGATGGTCCTGGCGGGGCTCGGCTACAAGATCGCGATGAGCCCCTTCCACTGGTGGGCCCCCGACGTCTACGAGGGCGCTCCCACTCCCGTCACGGCCCTGCTGTCGGTCGGGCCCAAGCTCGCGGGCTTTGCCCTCTTCGTCCGCATCCTCCAGCCCCTCGTGCTGACGGCGCCCTACGTCTGGCCCATGGCCCTCGCCGTGCTCTGCGTCGTCACCATGTTTACCGGCAACCTGCTCGCCATCCGCCAGCCCAACGTCAAGCGCATGTTGGCCTACTCCTCGATCGCCCACGCCGGCTACCTGCTCATCGGCCTCACCGTTGCGACCACTGACCCCATCGGTCTGCAGGCCGTCGTCGTTTATGCCGTCGCCTACCTCTTTATGAACCTGGGCGCCTTCGCCGTTGCCATCTTCGTCGAGCACCAGACCGGCAGCTCCCTGATCTCGGCCTTCGCCGGCCTGTCCCGCAGGGCTCCGGCCGTCGCCCTCGCCATGGTCGTGTTCCTGCTGTCTCTGGTCGGCATCCCGCCCACGGCCGGCTTCGTGGGTAAGCTGGTGCTCTTCGGGACGGCCATCAAGGTGCCCGGCTTCGCCTGGCTGGCGGTGCTGGGGATCATCAACAGCGCCATCTCGGTGTACTACTACATGAACGTCGCGCGCGTGATGTACTTCGCGGACCTGGAGGAGCCCTCCCGCGCCCGGGCGCCGCGCGCGGTGGCCCTGGCCGTGCTGGTGGCCGCCGTCGGCACCTTGCTCATCGGCCTGGGCCCCGAGCGACTGCTGGCCCTGGCCGCGGTTTCCTCGCGCGCAATGGGTGGATTGTGAGCCATGCCCGGCGAGAGTAGCAGGATACCCGAGCCGGTGGTCGAGCGGCTGTGCCGCTACCACCGCTACCTGTCGCGGGCCGTCCGCAGCGGAATAGTGCGCGTGCCTTCCCAGGCGCTGGCGGCGATGACAGGAGCCACGCCCGAGCAGGTGCGCAAGGACCTGTCTCACTTCGGCGCCTTCGGGCAGCGAGGCGTGGGCTACGACACCGCTCACCTGCGCGACCAGATCCGCCACATCATGGGCCTGGACACACCCCGCCGCGTCGCCATAATCGGCGCCGGGCACCTGGGCACCGCCCTGGCTGGGTATCCTGGATTCGAGGCGCGCAGGTTCGAGATCGCCGGCCTCTACGACAGCAATCCCTCGCGTGTGGGGCACAGCGTCCAGGGCCTGCGCGTGCGCAGCATCGGTAGCTTGGCGGACGACTGCCAGGCACAGAAGGTGGACATCGCCATCATCGCCGTGCCGGAGGGGGCGGCCCAGGCGGTGGCCGATCACGCGGTGGCCGCTGGGATCCACGCCGTGCTTAGCTTTGCCCCGGTGACGCTAGAGCTGCCGGAGGACGTGGTCGTCAGGTACGTTGACATGACCTCCGAGCTGGAGTTCCTCAGCTTCTGGATCGAGCACGGCGCCGAAAACTCCGTGGAACACCGCAACCGACGGGAGCGATAGCCCATGTGGTGGGGGATGGCCGCCGGACCCGGAGCTCAGGGGCTGCGCGACATGCCCGGCCCCCGACGGACTGACTACAGCCTCAACCGGAAAGAGAGAAAAGCGTGACCGAGCAAAACGTCTCAGATCAACCAAGCCCGCAGAGACTGCCCTTCGCCGCACCAGTGGCCCGGGAACTAGAGGCCGTGGAGCGATTGCTCCACGACATCGTGCCGCGGGACATCCCGATCCTCAGCGACATCCAGGCCCGGCTGATGAGTGGGGGCAAGCGCCTGCGCCCCAGCCTGCTGCTGCTCAGCGCGCGCCTCTTCCGCGTGCTGAGACCGCAAGACGAGGCGGTGTTCAAGGCTGCCGCCGCGGTGGAGACTGTTCACCTGGCCTCGCTGCTTCACGACGACCTGGTGGACAACTCCCCTGTCCGTCGCGGCGAACCATCCATCCAGGAGCAGTACGGCCTTGGCGCGGCCCTGCTTGCCGGCGACTACCTGGCCGCCGCGGCCTACAGGCGCCTGTGCCTGCAGTCGCGGACCCGCGCGCTCACCTTGCTTGCCAACGCCGTCGCCAGCATGTGCGAGGCGGAGTTCACCGTGATCGCGTCCAACTCCGGCATGGACCGTCGGACCTATGCCGCCTCGGCGGCCGGGAAGACTGGGGCCTTGATGTCCGCCGCCTGCGAGATGGGTGCCGTAGAGGCGGGCGCCGATCTGGAGCCGGCCCAGTTGCTCGGCGCCTATGGTCGCGAACTCGGGATCGCCTTCCAGATAGCCGATGACGTGCTCGACATCTTCGGCTCCCCGGCTGTCAGCGGCAAACCCGTCGGTCAGGACCTGGTCAGCGGCCAGCCCAATCTGGTCGTGATCCTTGCCCTCGAGGCCGACCAGGACGGCAGCCTTCGCGCCGCGCTGGAGTCGCTCGAAACGCACAAGCCGGCCGACCTGGAGGCCCGGGCCGAGGTCATCGAGCAGATGCGACGCCTGCGCGCCGGCGAGCAGGCCCATGCGATCGCCCGGGACTACGCCAACCGCGCGAGAGGCTTCCTCTCTCGCCTGCCCGCCTGCCCGGCCCGCGAGGGCCTCGAAGCAGCCACCGAGTACGTCGCCAACCGCAGCCTGCTCGGCTCGCGGCGGTCGGCTCGCTAGCCTCGTTGGGTCCCCCCGACGGTGGGCGGCCAGTTGGCCATGGCCTGCTCCAGCCGCCGCACGTGCTCGATCTGCGCTGGGGCTAGCTTCCGCGCATAGGGCAGCCGCTCGGCCTGCACCAATCCCCGCGCCAGGGCCAGCCCGGCTCGGGCCACGCTCGCCACGGCCTCCGGCCCCACGACCTCCAGGCTGTCGGTGATCTGGTGGTGGTACCAGCGCCCGGCGTGGCAGTTCGTGCGGTAGAACCAGACGGCGGGCACGCCGGCCGCCGTGAAGAAGAAGTGGTCTGAGTAGGGCGAGACGTCCGGGCCCACCGATACCTGTTCGCCCAGCTTGCCGATCTCCTGTCGCACCCACTGCTCCATCCTCGGCGGCCCCGTCACCCAGGCGACAGTGTGGCCGAGCAGTGAGCCCACACTGTCGAAGTTGATCATGGTCGCCAGGCGAGCGGCCCCCCGCGTCTCATCGCGCACGAAGGCCTCCGCGCCGACCGAGAGGTGTTCCTCACAGCCGAAGCTCACAAGCCACAGGTCTCGTCGTCGCTGCAAGCCCGCCAGCTCCGAGGCTATCTCCAGAAGGCACGCCAGCCCCGTGGCGTCGTCGTCCGCGCTCTGCCCGATGGCGACCGAGTCGTGGTGCGCTCCGAGGAGCACGCCGGCCGCGCCGGGCTGCGACCCTGGGAGCCGCCCGATGACGTTCATGGCCTCGCCCGGCTCGACGACGCAGTCAATGCTGACACGCACTCGCGCCGGAGCTCGCGCCAGCTCCCAGCCCTCCAGGTAGGGGATCGTGACGGACGGCACCCGCAGCTTGTCAACCCATCCCATCGGCAACCCGTCCTGCACCAGCTCGGCCGAGGGGAAGCGGTCATCCAGGAAGAGAGCCGCGGCAGGGCGCGCCTTCGCCAGGGCCTCGAGGTCGGCCGGGTCCTCTCCCCACATGCCTAGCACCAGCACGACCTTGCCGCGCGACCTGCGCAGCACGGGGTTGTCCGGCGTCAGGTACTCGACCACGGCCAGCTCCCCCTCCACCACGCCCTTCGTCGAGGGAGTGTGCCCTATCGGGAGCGCAGGCAGGTCCATCCATCCCCGGCCGCGCCGTATCTTCACCGCGACGGCGCGACACTGCCACTTGCTGATGGGGAACCACTGCCAGGTGACCTCGGCGCCCAGCTTCGCGAGCCTGCCCGCCACATACTCCGCCGCGGCGAGCTCCGACGGCGTGCCCGTCAGCCTCGGCGCGAGCTGGCACAGCTTCTCGACGTGAGCCATCAGGGACCGAGCTGCGATCGGCACGAGCATCATCTCCTTGGCCTTCCGCCTGAGCGGCGCCCTGGGACAGCCGTCAGCGCGCGTGTCGGGATGTCCAGCCTGATGTAGCGTCGTGGGAGGCAAACCTTCGGGAGGGGAGGGTCGTACAAAGCATCGAGCTGCCTCCGGGGCCAAAGGCAGCTCGATGCTTCTTCCGCTCCGCCCGTGCGGCGTTGCAATGCTCTGTCTGGGCGGAACTTGGCCCGATAGGCAGCCTGGGCGCTTGCCAAGGGGGCTCTGCTGTTTCGGCTTAAGCTACATTCGCTTCGGCCGCTAGACCTGCACAAGGCCATCGGGCCAAACTTGGACTTTCCTAGGAAGAACTGTACACCACTCCCGGCCTCTATGTCAAGCCCCCTGGGGGCCTTTTCTCGTCGCCTATCCGCCCGTGCCTGCCCATTCCCTCGGGTCCGGCACCTCCCTCCGTTCCCCTCCAGCCTCGGCCGACAGGTGCCCGAGCAGCCCGGGCAGGCTCCAGTCCAGCGACTCGAAGACGTCTATCGGCGGGCGCATCCCCCGCTCTACCGCCCGCACGAAGTCATCCACCATTACCCACTCCCCTGTACCGTGGCCCCCGCCGGGCACCTTGCCCACGAGCTCGGGATGGTTCACCCCCATCCGCATCGCCGTCGGCCCCTCCGCGTAGGGGATCCCATCGCCCCACAGGCGATAGGGCTCGCCTGCCGTCCGCGGCGACTCCAGCACGCCTCTGGTGCCGTAGATCGAGAAGTAGTGGAAGCACTCCTGGCGCGCGTTGACGAAGCTGCCGAGGAACTTGATGACCCGTCCGCCCACCGTGTGGCAGAGGATGACCTCAGCGTCCAGCACGCCCAGCTCGGGCATGAGGTGGCTGCCCGTGTGCATTCCCACGACCATGTCCACGCGGTCGCCGAACATCCTGAGGATCGGCCCCAGGTCGTGGGTGCAGTACTGCGCCGGGCCTATGATCGCTCGCCACGTGCGCGGATCGCCGCCCCGCGCTTCCTCTTCGGACACGGCCAGGCGACCGCGCAGGTCGTGGACGTACTCGCACTCCGCGTAGACCGGGGCGCCGATGAAGCCCTCGCGGACCATCCGCTCGAAGCCCTGCACCCAGGCGAAGTAGGCCATGTTCTCCGCCATCATGTACTGGGCCTGTGACTCGCAGGCGGCCTTCACCAGCTCCTCCGCTTCCTCCGGCAACCACAGCGCCGGCACCTCGCACAGCACGTGCTTGTCGGCGCGCAGGGCCTGTACCGACTGGGGCACATGCGCCGCCGGGGGCGTGGCGATGTACAGCAGGTCAACGTCCTCTCGCTTGCACACCTCGTCGAAGCTGTCGGTCGCATGGGGTACTTGCTGGCTTTCGGCCAGGGCCTTGGCGCGCTCGAGCACCAGGTCACACACGAGGGTTACTTCCGTGGAAGGATGAGCCCGGAACACAGGTATGAGGCCCGCGCCTCTTCCCGATCCGATGATGGCAACGCGCAACACTACACATCCCCCCTCGCGCCGTGCTTTCGCCAGGTCCTCCGCCACACCTCCATGCAGCGTCTTGTCCCGGCGGGTGTGCGCGCGGTGCGCTCGAACGGAGGGCAGTTGGGGATGCCACCAACGGTGACACCCGAGCGGCACTGCTGCTAATATGCTTTCCAGGCAGGCCTCGACCGCCGCGCGGGGATGTCCGGCTTCCCGCGCCAGCGCGCCTCCGCCGGCCAAAGGTCTCGAGGTGAAAACCGATGACCGCCGTTCTCGCCATCCTCGTCCTCTCGTCCCTGCCCGCGCAGGTCCAGTGGGACCTGGGTGACCGCGGAGTGCTCAGCCTGGCGGACGACACCGGCCCGCTGGCCCGGGCAGTGGTCTACGTCCACGGGCCGGAGTGGGCCCAGTCCGTGCAGGACGCCGGCTCCGCCAGCACCCAGGGCGACTGGCTCGCCGGGTCCTTCCCGATGCCCACCGGCAGCAAGGGCGAGGTGCACTACCGCGAGCGCGTGGTGGAGAAGGCCGACCGCCTGGAAGCCACCTACGAGGTGGAGTTCACCGAGGGCAGTCCTCTCCAGGCCGCCTACGTCAGCTTCCACATGCCCGTTGCGCGGTGGATGGGGAAGAAGGTGGACCTGCTGCCGTCCGGCGAATCCGAGGAGTTCCCGGCGGATCAGGACGCCAGGCGCTTCTCCAGCCGCGCGTCCGCTCTCCTGTGTCATCTCGACAACGGCCGGGCGCTGCTCATTGGCTCCCGCTCCGGGCCCCCCGTCATGCTCGAGGACATGCGCCGCTTCGGGGGCCAGGAGTACGAGCTGCGGTTCATCCTCGCGAGGGAGAGCGTCGCGGCCGGCCAGAAGACTTCGATGACCTTCACCATCGCGAACCTGCCGGCCGCCGAGGCCCGCAAGCTCGCCGAGGAGCTGACGCCCCGCATGAGCGTGGACACCTCCAAGCCCTTCGCCCTGGTCGGCGATGACGGCCAGTCAACCGTGGGCATCAACCGGGACACGCTGGGGACCATCAGGGCCAGTGTCCACGGGCCCGACTGGGCCTGGGCAAGCCAGGAGGCCTGCCAGTGGAGCTCCCGCCAGGGCACGATCACCGAGCGCACACTGATCGGCACACTGGACCTGCCCAACACCGGCGGCAAGCAGGCGCGGCTCTACGAGAAGGCGGCGGTGGATCAGACGGCCCTCGTCCTGACCTACCGCTTCACCTTCCCCGAGGCGGTGACTCTGAATAGCTACCAGGTGTCGTGCGAGCTTCCTCTGGCCCAGTGGACCGGGGCGACCGTGGAGCTGGCGGGCGAAGAGAAGCAGACGGTCACCATCGGCGCTGAGATGGGTGAGGTCTTCCTGGCCAGCACCACCGTCAGCGCCGTGACCGTGCGCAAGCCCGGCCTGCCGGAGCTGACCATCCAGACCAACGAGCCCACGCCCCTTCTGATCCAGGACGGCCGCAACTGGGGCGGCAACTCCATCGAGCTGCGCTTCAACTTCATCCGCGACGACGCGGGCCAACAGGTGGCGGCGGGCACGACCGTGGAGCGCGAGTTCCGCGTCACGAGCGCCCCGCCCCTGCAGGCCGTCGCGGACCCGTCCCTCGTTTGGGATGCCTACGACCAGTCCACGTGGATCCCCTTCACGCTGCCCTGGGACTCCGCGCCCGTGGATGTGTCGTGGCTGAACGAGAAGCCGGCGGGTACCCACGGCAAGCTCACGGTCCGCGACGGGCACTTCGTGTTCGCCGACGGGACGCCGGCGCGCTTCTGGGGCACCTGCTTCTCCGCCGGCGCCAACTTCCCCACTCACGAGCAGTCCGAGGCCATCGCCCGTCGGCTCGCGGCCTTGGGCGTCAACATCGTGCGTACGCACCACGCCGACGCCTTCTGGGCCGAGCGCAACTTCTTCGGCAAGGACTCCCCGGACACCCGCCACTTCGACCCCGACTCGATGGACCGCTTCGACTACCTCATCCACTGCCTGAAGCGGGAGGGCGTCTACGTCTACCTGGATCAGCTCGTCAACCGCAAGTTCACCGAAGCGGACGGCGTGGATGCGGCCGCCGAGCTGCCCGTCTGCGGCAAGCCCTACAGCAACTTCGACCCCAAGCTGATCGAGCTGCAGAGGGAGTTCAGCCGGATGATCTGGGAGCACGTCAATCCCTACACCGGCATGGCCTACAAGGACGATCCCGCCATCGTGCTCATGGAGTTCGCCAACGAGAACGACCTCTTCACGCAGACCGTCGAGCTTGAGCCCTACCGCACGCGCCTGGAGGAGGTGTACCGCCGCTGGGCCGCGGACAACGGCGTCGAGGTGCCCGACGGCCCGGTGGACTTCCGCAGGCGCACCGACGGCGTGACGGCCTTCTTCATCTCTCTCCAGCGCCGGTACTATGAAGACCTGGGCCGCTACCTGCGCGAGGAGGTGGGCGTGCAGGTTCCTATGACCGGCAGCAACTGGTCGCGCAACGCCGCCCTCCTCGACGCGCTGTCGGTCTGCGACTACACCGACAGCCACGCCTACTGGCACCACCCGGGCCCCGACGGCTCCGTGGGCAACACGCCGGCCGTGCGTGCCGTCAGCCCGCTGGTGGGCGGGCTGAGCTTCAACCGCTTGGCCGGCAAGCCCTTCTTCGTGTCCGAATGGCACGAGCCCTGGCCGAACGAGTGGCGCGCGGAGATCAGCCTCTACCTGGCCGCCGTGGCCGCCCTGCAGGGCTGGGACGGGCTCACCGTCTACACCTACGCCCACACCAGCGAGCGGATGCCCACCACCGACTACCTCTCCGGCGCCTTCGAGGCCTTCAACGACCCGGCCATGTTCGGCCTGTTCCCCCACGCCGCGCTCATCTACCGCCGCGGCGACGTCAGCACCTCCGACGAGAGGTGGGTCATCGTCATCCCCGAGGACCGGATTCCCGGCGCCAGCAGCCTCTCTGCCTGGGCCGTGCCGGCGCTGCGCGGGACGCCGGACGTGCATCAGGTCTCCGTCGCCCTGCGTCAGGCCCCGGCCTGGGCCGACAAGGTCCTCAGTCCCGACGACGACTTGTTCAAGCCCACCGATGTCCTGAAGTCCGACACGGGAGAGCTGACGGCTTCGCCCGCCGGGGGGCTGTACACCATTGATACGGCTCGCACCCAGGCCGTGCTCGGCTTCCTGGCCGAGGCCGGAGACCTGCAGCTCTCCGGCCTGAGCGTCTCGTGCAAGACCGACTTCGCCACCATCGCCGCCAGCTCCCTCACGGACGAGCCGCTGGCCTCGTCGCGCCATGTCCTCATCAGCGCCGTCGGCCGCGTCGAGAACAGCGGCACCAGGTACGACATCAACCACCGGCGGATGGTCAGCGCCGGCAAGGCGCCGATCCTCTGCCAGCCCGTCGAGGCCAGCCTGCGTCTGAAGACCAGCCAGCAGGGGCTGCGCGTCTGCCCCATCAGCCCGGACGGCAAGCGAGGAGAGGCCCTGCCGGCCACCTACCGCGACGGCGTGCTGAGCTTCGACCTGGGACCGTCCGCGCGCACCATCTACTACGAGCTTGTCGCGGGGGAGTGACGTGTTCGGCGGCGACGCGCGAGAGGACACGGAGGACCCGCGCGATGGGGAAGAGGAGGACGCCGCGGCCGCGCCCGGGCCTGGGCCGCGCTCCGAGAGGGAAGACTGGCGCGCCGCCAAGCAGCAGCTCGCCCGACGGCTCGACGTAGTGCAGCCCTTCGACCCCTGGTCGGGGCGACTGTGCACCTGCGGCCCCAAGCTTGCCCTCGATGTCTATAGCGGCTGCGGCTACGGGTGCCTGTACTGCTACGTGAGCGCCTACAACGCCCGCTGCTGGGGACGCGAGCGCGTGCGGCCCAAGAAGGCGTTGCTGCGCCGCCTCGAGCGCGACCTCACTCGCCTCGCTGACAGCCCGGACCTGGCCGTCCTGGGTGGCCTGCCCGTCGCCATCAGCAACTCCTCGGATCCCTACCCCGATGCGCCGCAGGCCGACGAGAGCGTGCTGGGGTGCACGCGCGCCGCCCTGCGTCTCCTCGCCGACGCCGGCTTGCCTCTGCTGATTGTCACCAAGTCCGCGCTCGTGAGCCGCGACCTGGACCTGCTGGCGACGGTCCCTGCGGTCGTGGCCATGACGATCACGTGCCTGGACCCCGAGGTCGCCGCGCGGCTGGAGCCCTTCGCGCCGGCTCCCGCGGCGCGGCTGGCCGCGCTTGCCCGGTGTGCCGAGGCGGGCGTGCCCACGGCCTGCCGCGTGGACCCGCTCCTTCCCGGTATCAACGACGGCCCGGAGGCCCTGGCGCGCCTGTGCGACGAGCTTGCCGCCCGAGGCGTGCGTCGCGTCATATCGTCCACCTACAAGCACAAGCCCGACAGTTCCCGCCGCCTTGGCGCCGCCTTCCCGGCTGAGGCGGCCCGCGTCGGGGAGCTTCTGGACACCCGCGCGCGCGCGAGCGGCTACTACTACCTGCGCTCCGACGTGAGGCGCGAGCTCCTCGCCCGCCTGCGCGACCTGGCCCACGAGCGCGGCCTGACGATGACCCTGTGCCGGGAAGGTCTGCCCGACCTTGGCGACGGCCTTTGTGACGCCCGCGATCTGCTGCCGCGGCGTCCGGCGGGCGGCTGAGGGGCCGGTGCCTCGCACTCCCCGCCGCGGGAGGTCGTGCAGGCGAGGGCCGTCGAGGGCGGAACCCTTGTGGCGCCACGGCTGTTTGCTATCCGCGGGGCGCGCGCGGCACCGGGCGACATGCGCGCCGAGCCCCCAGGTGGGCGCCGCCATCCTTGATCGGGAGACTCTTGATCGGGAGACTAGAGCCCAATGTCCCTGGCCGGCGTGAGCCTTCTCATGAGCTTCCTTGCGCAGCCTCAGGCCTTCTCCCTCGACGGGGTACAGGTTCGGGTGCTCAACACCGGCGCTATGGAGATCTCCGGCGAGGGCATCGAGCCGGCGGCCCTTGGGCTGGTCCTGTGGTACGGTGACTGGAAGTATGTCAGCCAGGCCGGTGTCAGGAACGCCGTCCTCACGCCCACCGACGCGGGCGGCGAGCTCCGGGGCGACATGCAAGACGCCGACGGCAAGCCCGTGCTCTCGCTTCAGCAGTCCTTCGCCCGCACCGACGAGGGCCTGACGGTCACCTACAGCCTTGCCAGGGCCGCCGACGTGGAGATCCGCCGGGGCCCGCTGCTGGAGCTTCGGCTACCCCGGGATGCCTATGCGGGGCGCCGCCAGCTCGTGGCCCCGGGCGCGGCCTCGAGGATTCCTGCCCGCGTGGCGGCGGGCGGCGCCGAGTACTGGCTCGAAATCGCCCCCGGCCGCGCGCTCGTCCTGCGGCTCTCCGAGCCGGCGGGCTTCGCCATGGGCCTGGAGGGAGCAAGCTACCTAGTCCGCCCCACCGTCGCCCCCAGCGACTTCGACCAGCATTCGTTCACCCTTACGCTTTCCTCGCGCCCGATGCCCGCCCGCCTGTCGGGTGAGGTTACCGGCGACGACCGCCCGCTGGCGCTCGGGGGCGTGGAGCCGGCCGCAGCCACGGTCCCTCGCCACGGCGTCTTCAAGGCCCGCCTCGATCTGAGCGCCACCTACGACAATCCCTTCGACCCCGACCAGGTCGCCCTCGACGCTCACTTCACCGCGCCCTCCGGGAGGGAGATCATCCTTCCCTGCTTCTACGCCCTCGACTTCGAGCGCACCGTCACCGGCGATGTGGAGACGCTGGTACCTGCCGACTCGGGTTCCTGGCGCCTGCGCTTCACACCCGAGGAGGTGGGACGCTACAGCTTCCGCGTGACCGCGCGCGACGGCAGCGGCGAGGTGACCTGGCAGGGCGGCGAGCTTACCGTCGAGGCCTCGGATCTGCCGGGCTTCGTGCGCGTGAGCCCGAGCAGCCCGCGCTACCTGGCGCTCTCCACCGGGCAGCCCCTCTTCCCGATCGGCCACAACCTGCCCACCTACCACGTGTCCAGCTTCCTGCCCGACCGAGAGCTGGCCAAGATGCACGCGGGCGGCGAGAACTACAACCGTTGGTGGATGTACTCGACTGAGCTCGGGCTGGAGTTCGAGCACGCCCTGGGCTGGTACCGCCAGCCCTCCGCCTGGCGCATGGACTTCGTGCTGCACCTGGCCGAAGAGCTCGGCTTCTGGTACATGCTCTGCCTCGACACGCATCAGGACTTCCGCGGGACCCAGGGCTGGGAGGGCTGGCCCAACAATCTGTACAACGCCGCTCTGGGCGGGCCGTGCCAGACCCCGGCGGAGTTCTTCACCAGCGCCGAGGCCAAGGCCCAGTACCGCAAGCGCCTGCGGTATCTCGTCGCCCGGTATGGATGGAGCACGCGCGTCCTGTGCTGGGAGTTCGGCAACGAGTTCGAGGGCTGGCCCGACACGCCGCCCGAGGACCTGCTGGCCTGGCACCGCGAGATGTCCGACTACTTGCGCGAGCTCGATCCCTACCGCCACCTGATCACCACCAGCTTCTGGACTCCGGCGGGCCGGCCGGACGTCTGGAACCTGCCCAACCTGGACATCGTCCAGACGCACCACTACGCCAACGCCCCCGTTGACATGGCCCGGATGGTCGCCGCCGACTGCCGCGGCAAGTATGACGGCTACCGCAAGCCGCACATCTACGGGGAGATCGGGCTGGACTCCAGGCTTCGGCTCGAGTCCAGTGACCCCCAGGGGTTCTACCTCCACAACTCCATCTGGGCGGCCCTGATGTCCGGTGCAGCCTCCGCGGCCATGTCCTGGTGGCACGAGTCCTACATAGACAAGCAGGATCTCTACGGCATCTACCGGGGCCTATCGGAGTTCGTCCGCGACGTCCCTCTCCAGCGGTACGAATGGCGGCCCGTCGAGATCGCCGCCTCCGAGTGGACAGAACCGCCGGGCATCCCCCTCGCTGACTTCACCCTCACCCCTGCCTACGGTTGGGGCAAGCCGACGGTGGAGCGCTTCGAGGTCTCACCCCTGGGCGAGGTCAACGATGCCGACCAGATTCCCACCCTTCTGCAGGGCCAGGGCCACCGGGACCTTCAGCAGCCCGTCTCCTTCGTCGTCACCTACCCCGAGCCCGGGCGCTTCGTTGTCCACGTGGACCGCGTCTCGAACAGCGGGCTGCTGCGCGTGTTCCTCGACGGGGAGCAGGCGGCGGAGTTCGACCTACGCTGCGCCGAGGGCCTGGGCAAGGAGAGCGTGTGGCGCGAGCAGTGGAAGCTCTGGGAGACCACGTACGACGAGGACGTCGGCGTGGAGGTGCCCGCGGGTCGTCACGAGATCCGGATCGAGAACGACGGTCGGGACTGGGTGCGTGTGGCCGCGTACCGCTTCATCGGCGCCCGGGGTTTCGACATCCCGGACCACCTGGTGCTCGGCCTGCGTAGCCCGGACATGATTCTGCTCTGGGTCCGCAACGACGACTTCACGTGGTTCAACGCCGTGGAGGGGAAGGTCCGGCGGCGACCGCCCTGCCGCCTGGTCCTTGGCGACGTTGCCGCGGGCACGTACGTGGTGGAGAGGTGGGACACTTGGGAGGGCCGGGTTGTGGACACCGGCGAGGTCCAGGCCCAGGAGCAGCGAATCGTCTTGGACGTGCCAGAGCTGGAGCGCGACACGGCCTTCAGACTGATACGCAAGGAGGCCGGGGAATGAGGGTCCTGCGCGAGATGGCGTACCGGGCCATACCGGCCGGCATCGGGATCCCCGTGATCCTCCTGCTGGGCTGGCTGGGGGGCTGGTGGTGGTACGTCATCGTGGCCACCATCACGATTGTCTCCCTGGGCGAGTTCTACTCGGGGTGCTTCGCCAAGGGCTTCCGCCCCCCGTCGCTGCTGTGTTACGCCTGGGCCTTGGTCATCCTTGTCGTCGCCAAGCAGCCGCCCGAGGTGGCCTGGAGCCTGCTGGGGCCCGTCCTCTTCGCCGCCTCCGCGACTATCGCGATCCGCTGCCTGGCCCCGCCCCGCCACGAATACGTGGGCACCGTCACCTCGGCCGTCTTCGGCCTCGTGTACCTGGGGGTGGGCCTCAGCTTCCTGTACTTCCTGCGCAACCTCGACATCCCCGCCATGCTCGGCCATGAGGCGGCCTGGTCCTTCTCCCACCGCATGGGCGCCGTCGTCCTCGTCGTCCTTGCCGTGTGGATGTCGGACACCGGCGCCTTCCTCGCCGGCGGCCTCTGGGGCGCGCACAAGCTCTCACCGCAGCTCAGCCCTGCCAAGACCGTCGAGGGCGCTCTGGGGGGCCTCTTCGCCACCGTTCTCTTTGTCCTCCTCCTGGGGTCCCTATGGCTGGGGCTGCCGTGCATGGAGGCCCTGGCCTTGGGCCTGGTCATCGGTATCGCCTGCCAGGTGGGTGATGCCATCGAGTCGGCCATGAAGCGTGACCTCGGCCTCAAGGACTTCGGCACGATCCTGGGCCCTCATGGCGGGGCTCTCGATCGCTTCGACGGCGTGCTCCTGGCCATGTCGGCCGCGTATCTTTACCTGGTGCTCGTGCTGCCAAGCCATGCGTTTGTTGCTGGTCTATAACCCTAACGCCCGCCTGGCCCTGCGGCTCAGACCCCAGCAGTTGATGGACGAGCTGCGCAGTCTGGGAGCTGAGGCCTACCTGGCCATCGCGAGGGAGAGCGTCGAGGCCGACGCCCTCGCTCGCAAGGCCCTCAGCGCCGGCGTGGACCGTGTGGTCGTTGCCGGCGGCGACGGCACTGTCAGCGCCGTCATAGACGCCCTCGCCGGCACCGACGTCCCCATTGCCGTCATCCCTCTCGGCACCGGCAATGTCCTCGCCGCCGAGGCCGGCCTGCGACGCGGCGATTGGCGCACTGCCTGTCGCGCAGCCGTCGGCCACACCCTTGCGCGCATTGACCTGGGCCGTGCCGGCACGCGCTACTTCGCCACCATGTTCGGCGCCGGCCTCGACGCCCGGATGGTTCTCGATGTCGGCGCCGAGGACAAGCACAGTTTCGGGCGTCTCGCCTTCATCGGCCAGCTCTTCAAGACCCTCTTCCAAACCCGGCCCGCGCAGTTCGTCCTCACGGAGGGCGACCAGACCCTCTCCTTCCGCGCCTGGTCTGTCATGGTGTGCAACACGGCCCGCTTCGCGTGGCGGCTCCAGTTTGCCCCCGAGGCCCGACCGGCCGACGGCCTGCTGGACCTGTGCCGTTTCTGTCCCGGTTCGCGCCCCTCGGTCATCTTCCAGGGCGTGGCGTGTTTCGCCCTCAAGTCCCGGATCCTGGCGCCCAACGTGGACGTCCACACCGTCACCAGCGTCCTTATAGACGCCGATCCTCCGGTGCCCTGGCAGGCCGACGGCGAGATCGGTGGCACCACGCCCGTGCAGGTGGACCTGGTGCCCCACGGCTTGACCGTAGCCGTGCGCGACGAGCGTTCAGCGCTCTATCGGGGGAGGTGATCGGCGTGATAGTGGGCGTGCCGACCGAGATCAAGGAGGGCGAGAACCGCGTTGCGGCGACGCCGGCCGGGGCGGACGCCCTGGTCCGCCACGGCCACTGCGTCCTCATCCAGTCCGGCGCCGGCCGCGGCAGTGGCCTGCGCGACGTCGAGTACCGCAAGGCCGGGGCGGTGCTCTGCGCCAAGGCCGAGGAGGTATGGGGTCAGGCCGACATCATCGTCAAGGTGAAGGAGCCCCTCGCCTCCGAGTTCGGCCTGATGCGGCCGGGCCTCCTCATCTTCACCTACCTGCACCTGGCCTCGGACACGGGCCTCATCCGCGCCCTGCTGGACGCCGACGTCATCGGGCTGGCCTACGAGACCGTGCAGACGCCCAGCGGCAGGCTGCCCCTGCTCACACCCATGAGCGAGGTGGCCGGCCGGCTCTGCCCCCAGGTAGGCGCCCACTACCTGGAGGCCCACCACGGCGGTCGCGGCACGCTCCTGCCCGGCGTTCCGGGCGTGGCTCCGGCCGACGTGGTCGTCATCGGCTGCGGCACGGTGGGCGTGAACGCCGCTTACATCCTCGCCGGCATGGGGGCCCAGGTCACCATGATTGACCTGGACCACGACCGCCTGAAGTACCTCGACGACGTCATGCACGGCCGCGTCATCACCCTCTACTCGACCCCCCTACACATCGCCCGGGCCCTCGAGTTCGCCGATCTGGTGATCGGCGCCGTGCTGGTGGCCGGTGCTCGCGCCCCGGTCGTGGCGAGCGAGGAGATGGTCGCCTCCATGAAGCAGGGCGCCGTGATCATTGACGTGGCTGTGGATCAGGGCGGCTGCATCGCCACCACCC
>CAZSOQ010000095.1:0-19188 GCA_964608495.1 uncultured Armatimonadia bacterium
ACACGGGCCAAAGGTGCAGGAGGACTTCGGAGCTGCCAGGGACCTGCTGGGCGGAGGGATCCTCGACGTGGCCCCCATCGTGAGCCACGTCCTGCCCTTCGCACGAATCGCGGAAGCCTTCGACCTGGCCTTCCGCCATGCCGAGGGGACGGCCAAGATCGTCCTGACGCTGGAAGGCGGGCAGGGCTGTTGCGGCCAAAGGTAGGCCCGCCGAGTGAAGCAAAAGCCCTGGGGAGGGGTGATACCCATGCCACTTGGCCTTGCCTTGGCGGCCGTGCTGCTGGGCGCCTGCGCCCAGCCCGCCCAACAGACGGGAGCGCTGCGCGCCGTGCTCCGGGACGGCAGGATCGTCATCGCGGATGGGGAGATGGGGGACTGCGTGTGGGTGAGACTGGCGGGGGAGCTGGGGCACTCCGAGCCCGTGGGTGACGGCCTCGATTGGGCCGCTAAGCTGACCGTTGAGGGGGTCGCGGGGGAGCTGTGCGCCGGGCACGGCGACGGCACCGTGCGGCTGGCGGTCGAGTGGCCTGAAACCGGCGGGCGCCCGCTGCGATGGAACGCGACACTCCGCTGGGGACCGGACCCCTACCCTAGCCGTCTGGCGCCCAAGGGCGAAGACGACGGGCTCCTGCAGCTTCAGTTGGGCGGGGCCTGCACGAGGACCTGCGACGCGATCTACGACCGCTTCAGCGACCGGGCCATCGAGCTCAACCCGGGCGGGCTTGAGCCACTGGCTGAGACCGGGGCCTACGAGCTGTCCGGTTGGGCCGCGTCCGACAAGTCGGGCACGGCGGCTGTCCTCGAGGCCCGCGTCTTGCCGAACTTCTACAGAGACCACAAGGGCACCAGGTACTTCGCCCCGATAGACAAGTCCGTGTTCGACCGCCCGCAGGCCGGATGGTGCTCCTGGTATTGCCACTACAGGGACGTCAAGGAGGAGCAGGTCGTCGAGAACGCGCGGTGGCTGGGGGAGAACCTGCGCAAGTTCGGCCTGCAGTGGGTCCAAATTGACGACGGGTGGCAGGCGAAGGGGAGCGCTGAGAGTCAGGTCTGGCGAGACTGGCGGGATTTCGACCCCGAGTTCCCGCACGGCATGAAGTGGCTGGGCGAGGAGATCAAGAGCGCGGGCCTGCGGCCGGGGCTGTGGCTGACGCCCTATGCCACGAACGCCGAGGAGTTGGTGAAGCAGTACCCCGACTGGTTCGTGCGCGACAAAGCGGACCACTACTTCGACTCGGGATGGATCGGGCGCTACCTGATTGACCCCACTCACCCGGCCGTCCGCGACACCTACCTACGAGGGCTGTTCGAGCGCATGACGCGGGACTGGGGCTACGACTACTTCAAGATAGACGGCCAGCCGCCGACGCGAAGCTTCTACGAGCGGCTGCGCGAGCGCCTGCACGAGCCCATGGACGGCGCCGACACGTATCGTCTGGGCCTCCAGGTCATCAGGGATGTGCTGGGCCCGAATCGCTTCCTGCTCGGGTGCTGGGGAACGCCCGTCGAGGGCATCGGCTTCATGAACGGGTCGCGCACGGGAGGGGACGTGGCGGCCAACTGGCGAGGCATGATGCCCGCCCTGGAGGCGACCAAGCGATGGATGTTCCTGCACAACGTGTGCTGGTACAGCGACCCTGACTGCCTGTGCGTGCGGCAGCCGCTGACGCTCGAGCAGGCCCAGGCGTGGGCGACGCTCTTCGGCATCACCGGGCAACACCTCATGCTTAGCGACGACATGCCGCGGCTAGACCCGGAACGCGTGGAGCTGCTCAAGCGCATCCTCCCGGTGGCTGATGTCCGCCCCGCCGACCTGTATCCGCGCAGTCGGGTGGACGCGGCCCATCTCCGCATCCTGAGGGGTGCCCAGACGGCCACCTTCGGGGAGGAAGCCGGCGAGCGACTGACTCGGGCCGGCGAGGACTGGAGCGTGGTGGCCGTCTTCAACTGGTCGGACAGGGCCAGGGCGCAGGACCTGGACCTGCGAGCACTTGGCCTGCCGGCCTCGGGGGCCGATCGCTACCTCGCGTACGACTTCTGGCACCGCGGGTGCCTGGGTGAGATCGTCCGGTCGGTGAAGCTCAGCATCGCGCCGCGCAGCTGCCTGTTGCTGGGGCTTCGACGGTTCGACGGCCGGCCGATCCTGCTCGGCGTGGACCGGCACATAACCCAGGGGGCGGTCTCCCTGAGGGACCTGCAGGTCCTCGACTCGCAGGAGGGCCGGCGGATCTGCGGCGCCAGCGAGCTGGTGGCCGGCGAGCCCTATGGACTGGTCTTCGCGCTGCCGCCAAGGCAACGAGGCTGGAAGGTCACGGGCCTCGAGGCGGACTGCTCCCATCGCTCCGAGAGGGTCGGGGACCTGCTGCATGTGACCCTCGAGTCCGCCACGGGAGGCACAGCCAAGTGGCAGGTGGCCTTCGAGGCGGTCGCCCCGAAGGTCGCCGCCGAACCCATCGCGCTGGAGCTCGCGGCGACCCGCGGGAGAAGGGCCGTTCACCTCAGTTGGCAGGCTCCCGCCACGCCGGATGGTCAGGGAGTCTGCTACTACCGCGTGCTGCGCGACGGGCGCGAGATGGCCCGGACCTGCCTGTCCGAGGCCATGGACTGGGTCGCCGGTGCGGCCCGGTACCAGGTGACCGCGCACGACCTCCTGGGGGCCCGCCTTGGCGCGTCGGAGGTCGTCCCTGTCGAAGCAGCGCAGGCCGTGACCGTGCCGCGGCCGCAGGTGTTCCTCAGTGACCTGAAGCCAGCGTCCGCTAGGCAAGGCTGGGGAGAGCTTCACCTGGACCGCAGCGTCGAGGGCAACGAGCTGAGGATAGGCGGGCGCAGATTCGCCAAGGGCCTGGGCACCCACGCTCACTCGGAGATCACCTACCCCCTCGGTGGGCGTTCGGGTAAGATAGTGGGCTGGTGCGGTGTGGATGACGAGAAGGACGAAGGCTCTCTGGTCTTCAAGATCGCTCTTGATGGCAAGGTGGCGTGGGAGGGCGAGCTGCTCGAGCGCGGAGACGAAGCCGAGGGCTTCGTTGTGCCCTTCCAGGGCGCCGAGCAGCTCAAGCTCGTGGTGGAGGACGGAGGGGACGGCATCAACTGCGACCATGCTGACTGGGCTGACATCGGGATCGTATGGGACGAGTAGAGACCGGTAACCAGGCCAGCCGATGGAGGAGGATCGCGACCTTCCGCGAGGCGGGCGTGATCGCCGTTCTGCTCGCCATGGGGGTGGCGTTGGCCCTTGCCACCCGCACCGGCGAGGGCTCCACCTTCCTGTCAGGCAACAACCTGCTGGACGTCGCCCGTCAGTTCTCCTTCGTGGCCATCATGGCCGTGGGCGAGCTGATCGTCATACTCACCGCGGGCATTGACCTGTCGGTCGCAGCCACGCTCGCGCTCACCGGCGTTATCATGGCCAAGCTGATGGCGTGGGGAGCCGGCGTGGGTACCTCCATCCTGGCCGGGCTCCTCGTCGCCGGCCTGGTGGGCACCGCCAACGGCCTGCTCGTGGTCAGGGTCAAGCTGCCGCCCTTCATCGCGACGTTGGGCACGATGAGTATCGGCCGCGGCCTGGCCTACGCAGTCTCGCGTGGGCACCCAATATCGGGGCTGCCCGATCTGTTTCACAAGGGCATCGGCCACGGGCTGGTCGCCGGGCTGCCGGTGCCGATCCTGGTGATGCTGGCAGTCACGGTCATTGGCTGGTACCTGCTAGCCTGCACCCGCTGGGGCCGGTACTTCTACGCGGTGGGCGGCAACGAGGAGGCTGCGCGGTTTGCGGGCGTGCCCGTCGGGACGACCAAGCTGCTGGCCTACGTCCTTGCCGGCCTGACGGCTGGCATCTCGGCCGTGCTGATGACGGCCTGGCTGGGTACCGCGCAGTCAACCGCGATGACGGCCGGGGAGTTGGACGTAATCGCCGCGGCGGTCATCGGCGGCGCTTCGCTCATGGGAGGCCACGGTACCGCTCTCGGCGCCCTCATGGGTGCCGCCATCATGGGCGTGCTGCGCAACGGTCTTGTACTGCTCAACTGCCCAGCCTATTATCGAGACGTGTCCGTGGGCCTCGTCATCATCCTCGCCGTAGCCCTGGACCGTGTTCGCAAGGAATAACGCGCTGCGGGTGTGCTGGCCGGATCGGCCACGACTGCCGAGGGGGCCAGCGTGCACCCCAGGAGGGAGCACCGATGTGGAGAGTGGCCACTGTTGGGCTGGTAGTCCTCGCTGTGGTGCTGGCCGGGTGCGGGAAGCAGGGAGGGACCGAGGCCGTGCCCGAGCCCCCCGTGCCCAGAGCGATGCAGGGCAAGGCGCCCCTGCCCGGCGGGGAGAAGTACCAATTCGCGCTGGTGCCGAAGCTGCGCGACAACCCCGTGTTTCAGTTGGCGCACGAGGGAGCGCTGGCCGCGGCCAAGGAGCTGGGCGACGTCGAGGTGGTCTTCCAGGCACCCGAACGGGCCGACACGGCCAAGCAGATAGCCGACATCGAGAGCCTCATCGCGAAGAAGGTGGACGGCATCGCCATTTCCTGCAACCAGGGGGATGCCCTGGTGCCTATCATTAACCAGGCGGTGGAGGCCGGCATCCCTACCATCACCTTCGACAGCGACGCTCCCGACTCCAAGCGGATCACCTACTACGGCATCAACAGCTACCAGGCCGGGGTCAAGCAGGCCGAGCTGCTTGTCGAGGCCCTGGGCAAGATGGGTATGAAGCCCGAGGGAGAGGTAGTGATCCAGAGTGGCGTGGCTGGGGCGCCCAACCTCGAAGAGCGTATTGACGGTGTGAAGTCGGTACTGGAGAAGCACAAGGGGATCAAGCTGCTGGAGACTCTGTTCTGCGATGACGACACGTCCAAGGCCGTGGTACAGATCAAGGACGTGCTGAGGGCGCACCCGAAGCTGAAAGGCATCATCCTGGTGGGAGGCTGGGCGCTGTTCGCCGAGGCCCCAGGGCCCTTCGAGGACATCAAGCCGAACACGGTGGCAGTGGTCGGCTTCGACGCGCTTGCCCCCGAGTGGGACTACGTGCGGCAGGGATACGTCTACGCCCTGGTGGCCCAGCGCTGCTGGCACTGGGGATACGAGAGCATGAAGATCCTCCACAGCATCGTCGTCGAGAAGAAGGAGTACGGAGAGTTCGTGGACTCGGGGCTTGACATCGTCACGAAGGACAGCGTGGAGGACTACGCCGCCAAGTTGGGAGATAAGCTGGGGCAGTGAGGGATACGGGCGTCACACAGCCAAGGGCGGATGGGGGCACGGCCGGGCCGACCGACGGCGTGGCGGTGCGTGTCCGTGGGCTGCGGAAGAGCTTCGGTGGGGTGCAGGCGCTGGGCGGCGTGGACGTGGAGGTCAGGGCCGGTGAGTGCCATGGACTGGTAGGTGCGAACGGGGCCGGGAAGTCCACGCTGGCCAAGATCCTCGCGGGGGTCATCCGACCGGAGGCCGGTGACATCGAGCTCCTCGGCCGCAGTGTCCGCATCGCCTCGCCCTCGGCCGCCGAGCGGCTGGGTGTCGGGCTGGTTCCCCAGGAGCCGATGGTCGCGCCCAACCTTTCGGTAGCGGACAACCTGGCCCTGGGGCGCGAGCGGACGACCGCGTGGGGCGCTCTCAGGAAACCAGCGGAGCGGCATCGAGCCAGCGCTCTCCTTGCCCAGGTCGGCCTGGGACACCTCTCCCCCACCACAGCCGTGGCGCAGTTGAACGTTGCGGATCGGCAGTTGCTGCAAGTGGCCCGCGCACTAGGGGCGAACGCCAGGATCCTCATCCTCGACGAACCCACTTCTGCGATCACAGCCAGCGAGGCTCAGAACCTGTTTGACCTGCTGCGTCGCCTTCGGGCCGATGGCGTCACCCTGATCTACGTCTCCCACCGGCTCGAGGAGATCTTCGCCAACTGCGACCGGGTCACGGTGCTGCGGGACGGCCGCGTGGCCGGGGTGTTCGAGGTAGCCCAGGCCACGCCGGGAGAGATAATCGAGGCAATGGCCGAGGCCGCGGGCACCGAAGCCATCACGGCCGAGGCCGCGGCCGACAGGCTGCCGCCTCCGACCGGGCCGGTGCTACTGGAGGTGCGGAATCTGAGCAACCCGCCCTTCGCCCACGACATTTCCTTCGCCGTGCGAGGGGGCGAGGTAGTGGGACTGGCGGGGCTTGTGGGTGCAGGACGGTCGGAGGTGCTCCGAGCGATCGCCGGGATAGACCGCGCGGCGTCGGGGGAGGTGCTTGTCGAGGGCAGACCGGCGGTGTTCCAGTCGGCGGCTCAGGCGATCGCTCACGGCGTAGCGTTGCTCCCCGAGGACCGTCAAGCGGAAGGGCTCGTGCCGCAGCTCGGGGTGCGCGCCAACATCTCCATCTCGATCCTGCAGCGGATGGTGCACGCGCTGGGATTGCTGGACGTGACCCGCGAACGGGCCCTGGCACAGGACTGCGTGGCTCGCTTCCGGGTGCAGTGCGCAAGCGTCGACCAGCCCGTTCGGGAGCTGTCAGGAGGCAACCAACAGAAGGTGATGGTGGCTCGCACCTTGGCGTGCGAGCCACGCGTCGTGCTGCTCGACGAGCCGACTCGCGGCGTGGACGTAGCCGCGAAGGCGGACCTTCACCACTGGGTGCGGGAGTTCGCCCGGCAGGGGATGGCAGTGGTGCTGGTCTCGAGCGAACTGCAGGAGGTGGCCGCTCTGGCGCACCGGATCCTGGTGCTCCGTGAGGGTAGAGTAGTGGCGGAAGTACCGGGCGACGGAGCCACGGAGCGCAGCCTGCTCGCCCTGGCGGCCACACCGGATGACGACAGCGCGGCCGCGTCGTGAACCACGGGCACTGGCCTGCGTAGGCAAGGTCCCCCTTACCGGATGCTATCGAAGCGAAGCGGGGCACTCCTTTGTGGAGTGCCCCGCAGGTTGTCCGGAGCTGCGCGGCTGGCGGGCGCTGCTAGCAGATACCCCAGATCTCGTTGCGGTAGTAGGTCTGGAAGCCCAGGAAGCTCGGGCCCGTCGATCGCCTTCACGTGCCCATCCACGAAGCCCCCGTTGACCGTGCCGTTGTGCCGCCAGGCTGCGTACCAGCCCCCGGTGCCGACGCTGGGCAGGAAGGGCAAGGGCCAGGGCGGTGACGGCACCCTTCGCCCGGCCCCTCTGGGACCCAACCGCAACAGGATCAGACGCCAAGGTCGGAGAGCTGGACCACTGCGCCCGTCTCTGCCGACTTGAAGGCCGCCTCGATGACGGCTATGGCCACGCGCACCTGGGCAGGCTTGACAATGAGTTCCGCGCCCTTCAACAGGTGCGCAGCTATGTTCTGGTAGAAGGATTCCCACGACGCGGGGACTGGGTCAATCTCCATCTGGGTCCTCAGCCCGTCCACCGAGGTATGGACTCGAGCCCTGCTCTCGTCCCCAAGGGTCTGCTTGAAGAGCGCGCCGGCTTCACCGCGGACGAGCCAGCGGTGTCGCGGGATCCACGAGATGTTGCCCAAGTCTATATGGGCGACGCAGCCATTGGCGAAGATAACGTGCACCGAGGCGTGGGTCTCCACGTCCACGTCCCACACGCGGTACTGCATGGTGGCGAAGACGCTGACGGGCTTGGCGGGGACCATCTGCACAGCCTGGTCAACAAGGTGGGCGCCCCAGTCGTAGAGCATGCCGCCGCCGTGCTTCTTCTCGCCGCGCCAGCCCCCGGGCCTGCCGTAACCGCCGACGGCGCTCTCGATATCGAAGACCTCGCCCAGAAGACCGGCATCAATGACAGACCGTACGGTGACATAGTCCGTGTCCCACCGGCGGTTGTGGTAGACGGACAGCATGCGGTGGTTCTTCCCGGCAGCCGCGATCATCAGGTCAGCCTCGCCGGTGTCGAGGCACATCACCTTCTCGCTGATGACGTGACGTCCCGCGTTCAGGGCCTCGATGGCGAGGCGCGCGTGCGTGTCATGCGGGGTGACGAGAGTGACCATCTCGACGTCGCTCTTCGCCAGGAGCTCGGTCAGCGACGAGTAGGCGGGCACACCCTCCTGCTGCGCCGCGAGTGCGGCCCGCTCAACCACCGGGTCGGCAACAGCCACCAGCTCCAGACCCTCGGTATTGCGGATCTGGCCGCAGTGATGGGCGCCCATGGAATGGGCGGAGCCATAGCCGACGACCGCACACTTGATGCTCATGCTGGCTATCCCTCCTGCGTGATCTGGGTCCCCGGTCGGGGCACCACTGCCGGCGGCGCCGCGCTGCAGTCCGGAACGGACCGGTGGGCTAGCCGCCCTCGCCGGCGACTATGCGGCGGTACTTCTCGGGAATGCGGTCCATCTCACCCTTGCAGACGATCTTGGTGCCGGGAGCCGAGGGGTCGAACCCGTCACGGATCCACATGTCAACACCCCGGCAAACGGCGTAGGCCAGCGCCTCCGGCTGGATGACGCTTGGGAAAGGCTCGATGGCGAAGGCGTCCCCGGCGCTGATGACGTCGAATCTATGGGCATCTGAGTAGTCGCGCGGGGGCCTGTCGTACACGCCGTCCACGTCGGAGAACATGGTGCACTCGGCCTGGCCCAGGGCATCCGCCAGGGCCACCGCGGTCAGGTTAGATCCGCCGCGGCCGAGGATGGACACCTCGTCGCGCCCTGACTCCTGGTCGTGGTAGTAGCCCTGGAAGCCGGCGACCACCGGGATTATGCCCTGGACGACCAGTTCGAGCAGGTAGCCTTCGTGGACCGTCTGGATCATGGCGTCCACAGCGGGGCCGAACCGGGGGTCGCCCAGCCGTGTCACTATGCCCGCCTCGCGCCCCGTGAGCGAGCAGGCCGGCTGGCCGAGCATCTCGAGAGCCATGGCCAGAGCGGAGTTGGCGCGTAGCTCACCGGACATGAGGAGGCGGGCGAACTCGCGGGGTGCCCGCTGGGCTGCGATGCGCGCCCTGGCCGCATCGTCCGGCGTCCCCAAGCTGCTATCAACAGCACAGGCCACGCTGGCACCTAGCATCTCCAGCTTGTCCGTGGCAACGTCGAAGGCCGACACCACGATGACGGGTACCTGGTCGTCAGCCTTCAGGGGCAGCACGAAGTCTCGCGCCACCTCCAGCAACCGTTGCGCTCTGGACCGGTTGCGGAACCTGGCTAGCAGGTCGTAGATCTCGGAGGGGCTCTGGGCAGCCTGACACCGCGCGAATACCTCTCTGGCATCCTCGCCGAACCGCGCACGGCCCTGCAGCGTCAGGCCGCCGAACTTAATGACTGGGGTAGACAGCAACATCGGCATGGTCCATCTCTCCGTCTCGGCAGTTCGCTCCTCGGGGAGCGCCTCCCGCCGGCCTGCGGCTTTGTCCCAGCCTCGCCGCCGCGTTAGGGCCCCGACCCAGGGGAGGTATGTTTACTGGAACTCCCTACGCAGGTCAACAGCTTTCTCACCTCACTCCACAAGAGCCACCAGCCGCACAGGACCGAGCAGCCCGCCACCCAGGCTCTCCCGGTGCCATTCGAGCGTGCGGCGGTAGTACGGGTTGTTCCATGCACGCGCTGCCGCTTCCTGCACGTTCTCATGCCGCAGTACCTGGCCTGCGAGAGTGTTGCCTACCTCGACGACCAGCTCGTTGTGTCCGGCCCGCAGAAGGTCCTGCAGGTGCACGTGGTAAGGGGGCCACAGAGCGTCGCCGGCCCACTGGCCGTTCACGTAGACACTGGCCGCGTACTCGACTGTGCCCAGCTCCAGGTGCAGGTCGTGCTGGAGGTACGCCTCGGCGACCGCGAGGCCGAAATGGTAGCGCACGGTGCCGGCGAACCCGTCCAGGCCCATCCGGCGCCAGGGGACAAGCGCTGCCCCCTCGATAGGCCGCAGGTCCTCGACGACCTTCATGCTTCCCCCTTCGAGGACACACTCCGCCACGACGAGGACCTTCGCGGCCTGCCGGGAGGATTTAAGGACCAGCCGTCTCGCCCTCGCGGGCACGCCCGGGCTTCCCTCCGCCAAGGGCTGGGTGGTCAGCACAACCAGTTCGCCCGGGGCCAGCTCCAACTCGATGCGGGTGGACTCGATGGGGTGGACGTGGCGTGCGAGGTGGCGAGAGCGGCCCGAAAGCGGATCCCATCGCTCGAGGCACAGTGGCTCCTCGGAGATGACTGCCAGCCGCGCGCGCAGCCGCGATCCGCCTTCGTTGAACAGGAGATGCACCCACTGGTCCGCGGCCAGCCAGCGGGAGGACATCCGAAGGTGAGGCAAGGGGTCCACCGGTTCGAGAACGTAGTGGCCCAGCGCCAGCGAGAGCAGATGCCCCAGCCTGGGCAGCTCTTCCTCCGGCGCCACAAGAACGGCCTTCGACCTGAGCGCCTGCGGAGCGTAGACGTCCCATCCTCCGGGGCCCAGAAGCGCGGCCGCCGCGCCATCCAGCGCCGAAGCCGCGGAACCCTCGGCCACCCGCCCGCCCGCCGTGGACCACTGTTCCCGCTCGCTCTTCTCGTCGAGGACGAAGGCGAGGCTGTCCAGGTACTCGGACGTCTGCCGGAGACGCGCTTGATCGGGGCGCGAGGTGGCGAACCGCGGCATGTTCTCGACGAAGACTACACGCCCCCCCGCATCGTGAAGTGCGCGCAGCCTCTCCATGACGGGCCCAGGGATGACCGAGCAGTCGGGTACGATGACCGTTGAGTAGGACTGACCGTCTGTCTCGAGGCAGCCTTCGGCGATGTGCGCCCGCGAGAGGGTCGGTGCGTCCACCAGGTCGAAGGCCATCTGTGCTTGGTGGAGACACTCACAGCACTGCTGCCACGTATCCCAGGCCGAGGCTGCTTCCTTCCGGCCGTGGTAGGCCCACTCGGCCTCGATCGGGTAGTAGACAGCGATGTCACAGGCATGGCCGCTGTGGGCCACTACCGCGCCCAGCCTGGCGAGGTAGGCGTTGAACCCGCGCCAGTGAGGCCACAGGGGATTGCCGGGCCCCAGGTGGGACATCGTGCCGTAGGCCTGCCCGTCGGCCGTCGAGTAGTAGTAGGCCATGGGCCAGACCCGGTTGATGCCCTGCACGAACTGGTAGTTCGCGACCCAGCCATACTGGGCGAAGGTTGCGCCGTACCCGTAGACCGCGTAGCTCTCGGACACCGTCAGTGCGGCGCGTGACTGGTCGGCAGGGGGAGCGGCCCCTTGGGCCCGGGCATGAAGAGCCGAGCCGGCCAGCAGCGGGAAGCTCGAGTTGAGCTGGCCAGGCATGAGCTGGCGCCAGATCGTGTCCACCCCTGGGGCATGGAGCGCACCGGCCGTGCGGAACCACTGGAAGAAGCCGCCGTTGACGTGGTCGGGCAGCCTGTCTTCGCCTCCCACGTGGCCAGTGTGGATGAGGCCGTGGTCTTCGCACCAGCGGTTGAGCCGCAGCCAGTAGCTTTCCTCGAACTGGCGCGCTACGGCCTCACAGTAGCCGCAACGGCCCTGCACCACAGCCGCTTCGCCCAGCACCTCGAAGGGGTCGAAGCCCAGCGCGTCGGCCCCGAAGAGAGTCGGTAACCACGACCGCCAGTCGTCGGGGCCTAGCTGCGCGAGCCGAGCGGGTAGGGCGGGGCTCCAGGGCGCCTCGGCGCCGCCCACGGTGCCCCTGACCCGCGCCTCATCGGTGAACATGCCCGGGATCACGGAGCCGAAGTAGTCGCCGACCACGGCGGCGTAGCGCTCGTGCGTAAGCCCGAGGAACCGCTCACCCGCCTCGGGGTTCATCAGGTCGGGGTAGCCATCCTCGAACACGCGCTCCTCGAAGGCCAGCACATGTGCGGTGCCCGGGGGCAGATTGGCGACCGAGGGCACGGCTCGCACATCGCCTTCCTCGGTCACAGCGCAGACGGCCACCACCGCGGCTGCTTCCGCTCCCTCGCCCTCAGGAACGGGACGACAGGTGAGCACGCGCGAACACAGGTCGGGACGGCCCTCGACCACCTCGCCCTGAGCACTGCCACTCGGCCATCCGCCCTCGTCATAGAGCCACACGCTCAGGCCCAGGGCAGCCGCTCTCCGGACGGCCGTCGCCACGAGTCCGAAGTACTCGTCCGACAGGTAGGGCGGCGACATCCCGCGGATGAAGTCACCCAGCCTGAAGGCCTCGCCCATCGGATGTATCACGACGCCCCCGAATCCTCGGCTCTTGATGTCCTCGAGCTGAGCGCGGATCCGGTTATCATCGAGCAGGCTGTTCCAGACCCAGAAGATCACCGGCCGGAACTCGTCTGCTGGGGATGCGAAGGCCCGGGCGAGTCTTCCCACCGGGTCTTGCTCCTTGCCCTGCATGGTATACCTCCTTCGCTGCGAACCGTCACCTGACAGCCGCCGGTCGCTCTCGTCAGGCCCGCCACTCGCCAGCGACCAGGAAGAGCAGCCTCACCACCCACACGCCAAGATAGACCGCGATCAGCCCCACCAGAACCCGGCGGCTCTCTAGCGCCGCGCCCGGGCCGCCCCGGCCCCTTGCGGCCGCGGCCAGCGCCCAGACCAGAACGACCCACGTGAGGACGTAGGCCGGGGGCCCCAGGGGGTTGCACTGCCACGCCCTTCGGGGCTCGCCTCGGGCCATCCATACGAAGGCCGTGGTCATCCCGCAGCTCGGGCAAGGCAGACCGGTGCTGACGCGCCACAGGCATGGGATCGGCCATAGGGACGGACGAGTGCCGTGGCCGGACGGGTCGGGCGTGAGAAGACGTGAGAGGATGAGGATCGCGAGCGCCCCTGCTGCCCACCACAGGTTGGCTATTCGGCGGCCCCGCGCCAGGGCCAGCTCAGGTGCGGGATCGGCGGCTTGCGCCATTCTGCATCCGGTCCTCCTTGCCAGTAGGCCACGGCCCCGATGAAGTCGGCCAGTTCCACGTTGCGCACCACCATAGCCCGCGGCAGGTACAGGTCGCGGTAGTCACGCATGAGGGATAGGGCCTGCCGCGCCGGCGCCGAGCCCGCCACATCGAGGAAGATCAGGTCGGCAACACCTACATACAGCCCCGGCCAGTTGGGGTCGCTGGCATCGGCGCAGAGGAGGCGAACGTTGTCCAGCCCCGCCAGGCGCTCGCCCGCCAGGGCAACCATCTCCTGGGATTTGTCCAGCGCGATGACGAGGCGTGCAGCCCGCGCCAGCATCTCCGTGGCGTAGCCCTGCGCGCACCCGATCTCGATGGCGACCTCGGTATCCTCGGGCAGCGTCCAGGCCAGCTCGCGATAGGCCCCGCTGGCAGCGACCACGTGGATGGCGCACGGCCGCAGGACCCAGTCGGACTGGGCGAGGCCGCGTCGTGCGGCTGCGAGGCGATGCAGGATGCGGGTGTCCCCCGGCCAGCGCTGCCAGAGGGCCTCAAGGCAAGCAAGGGCTTCCGCCAGGCGCCCCGCGGATGCCACCGCCTCTGCCCCCAGGAGGCCCGCGTTCACCTCGTCGCCGGCTGCCCGTGCCTGGTCTGCTGCCTGAGCCAGCAGCTCGGCCGAGCGCCCCGCATCGCCCGATCTCGCCCGGCGGACTGCTTCCCGTCTGAGCCTGCGCCAGGGCTCTTGTGCAGCCGGGGGCGGGCTGCTCGGCGACTTCGGGCTCTCTGCGTCGCTCATGGCGGAGAGCGAATTCGACGCCTGGGAGGCCGGACCTCGCCCTCCCCGCCGTTGCCCGCGCCGTGGGGTCGGCAGGCATCCGCAGCCGCAGCACGCTCGCCTCGGCCGGCAAGCGCCGAGCCATGAGGTGCCGCACGAGGGACCGACGCTGTGCACCGGCCTCGGCTACATGTTGCCCAGGGCGTGGAAGATCCGGATGCCGCCGGGCCCGAGGACCACGATGAACACGCAGGGGAAGATGAAGAAGACCATGGGGATAAGCATCTTGACCGGCATCTTGGCCGCATGTTCGCGCGTGAGGAGCGTCCTGCGAGCCCTTATGGCATCGCTCTGGGCGCGCAACACCTGCCCGATACTGGTGCCAAGCTGCTCGGCCTGCACCAGCGCGGCCACAAAGCTCGCGACGTCCTGGACGGGCATCCGCGCGGAGAGGCGCTGCCACGCCACGGCCCTCGGCATCCCCACACGAATGTTGGCCATCACGCGCGCCAGCTCCTCAGCGGCAGCGTCGTCGCGCCGGCTCACGACCTCCTGTAGGGCGCCGTCCAGAGACATACCTGCTTCGACACTGACGACGAGCAAGTCCACGACGTCGGGGAAGGCGCGGCAGAAATCGCGGCGCCGCTGCGCCATACGCCGCTGGACGAAGTAGTCGGGCAGAATCACGCCGATGGCGAGCGGCATCAGCGCAATGAGGCAGCGTGCCAGCGGGTGCGCAACGTCCGCTCGCAGCCCGGCAAGGGCGGCGACTACGCCCACACCCAGGCTCATCATCTTGAGGCCCGAGTAGATCTCGGCACTCATGCCCAGCGGCTTGCCGGCCATGCTCAGCATCTTTTCGTAGTGCTCGAGCACTCCCTTGGGAGCCACGGAGACCATGACATCCCCGATGGACTTGAGTGCGGGAAGCAACAGGCGTCGGGTAAGGGGCTCATGCAGCTTGTCCGCATAGGGATCGCGGCCCCTGCGTTCCGCCAGCTCCGCCCGGATCATCTCGGCCACGGCGTCCCGGTTCCGCCCTATCGAGAGGCCATAGACCAGCATGGCCATGCCGACTGCGATCAGAACACAGGCGACGAGCAGCACGACGCGCCTCCTAGAGATCAACCGTTATGAGCCGCCTTATCATGACCAAGCCCGACACCATCAGGAGCACCCCCGCCACGCAGAGGTAACGCCCCAGAGGGTCGGTGATCAACGGCGCCAGGTAGCCGGGGCTTAGACGTGCCACCGCCAACGCCAGGAGGACGGGTAGAGCGGCGAGGATCCCGGCCGACAGCCTGCCTTCGGCAGTCAGGGCGGCGATCTCTCCGGCGAGCTGTGCACGCTGTCGGACCATGGCGGCCGTCTTGATGAGCATCTCGGCAAGGTTCCCGCCCACGCGGGTCTGGATCTGCACGGCCGCGGTGAACAACTTGATCTCGTAGCTGCCCTGCCGGCGAGACAGGTTGTCAAGCGCCTCGTCCAGCGAGACGCCCACGGCCAGCTCATCTACTACCCGTTGGGCCTCATCGGACACCGGCGGTCCCATCTGCCGCGCAACGAGCTCGAGAGCCCGGGGCAGGGAATATCCTGACCTGAGGGCAGTGGCGATCAGCTCCAGCACCTCGGGCAACTGCCGCTGGCACTTCATCCGGCGCGAGGCGACGCGCTGGCGCACCGCCAGTGGGGGCGCCAACAGGCCGAGGATACTGGCTGCGAGCGCCACCGGGACCGACTGGCCCACGAGGAAGGCGGCGACAAACAGGAGCGCCGTCAGCCCGAGGCTCACGGCCGCCAGCTCGGAGGGCCGCACCAGCAGGCCGGCCGCCAGCAGCTCCTGCTGCATGGAGTGGTTCCTGCCAGCCAGCGACAGAAGACGTGTGAGGGTCGGAGCCCGGTCGGCAGACCGTGTGCCTGCTCTCCTTTCCGGCGAGGCTGCCGGGCCGGCCTTCCTCGCCTCGGTCCCCCTCGCCGACAGCAGGACCACCACCACTCCTACCGCAAGGGTGAGTCCTATCATCACTGGTACGACTGGCATCCGGGTCACCACCGGGTCCGGCTAGGCCGCGCGGCGCCTGAGGACCTGCGGCAAGTCCACGCCCACGGCCTCTAGTCGGTCTGCGAAGAGGGGCCTCAGCCCCGTGTACACGTGCTCGCCAACGGCACGGCCCTGGTCGTCCACCCCGTGCTGCTCGAAGCGAAAGAGCTCCTGCGTGACAATGACGTCGCCTTCCAGTCTCTGGACCTCGGTTACCGAGACGATGCGCCGAGTGCCGTCGCGGAGGCGGCTCTGGTGCACCAGCAGGTCCAGGGCCGAGGACAACTGCTCGCGGATCGCGCGCGACGGCAGCTCCATGCCGGCCATCAGCACCATCGTCTCCAACCGCGACAGAGCGTCGCGGGGCGAGTTGGCATGCAGCGTGGAGAGCGATCCGTCGTGCCCCGTGTTCATGGCCTGAAGCATGTCCAGGGCCTCGGGGCCCCGGACCTCACCCACCACGATGCGGTCGGGACGCATCCGCAGGGCGTTGCGCACCAACTGGCGTATGCTCACCTCGCCTCGCCCCTCCAGGTTGGGCGGGCGGGCCTCCAGCGCGACCACGTGTTCCTGCCGGAGCTGCAGCTCGGCGGCATCCTCGATCGTCAGGACACGCTCGTCAGGGGGGATGAAGGAGGAAAGGACGTTCAGGGTAGTTGTCTTCCCTGAGCCCGTCCCACCTCCCACCAGGATGTTGAGTCTGGCCTGCACGCATGCCCGCAGGAACTCCGCCATCTCCTCGGTGAGAGAGCCGAAGCTCGCCAGATCGGCCACGGTGTAGGGATCGCGAGCGAACTTGCGTATGGTCAAACAGGGCCCGGCCAGCGAGACGGGCGGGATGATCGCGTTGACGCGCGACCCGTCGGGCAGCCGCGCGTCCACCATGGGGGCCGCCTCGTCCACCCGGCGGCCCAAGGGCGAGATAATGCGCTGGATGATGCGCATCACATGGCCACTGTCGAAGAAGATGACGGGAGCGCGCTCCAGTCTTCCGTGGCGCTCGACATACACGCTATCCGGACCATTGACCATGATCTCGGAGACGCTGTCGTCGGCGAGGAGAGGGTCAACGGGTCCGTAGCCGCGCAGCTCGGACATGACGGCGTCAGCGATGCGGGCGCGCGCCGGCACCGAGAGGCGCCATCCATGGCTCTCCGCCGCAGAGGATAGCGTGCCGTCGATGGCGTTCTCGAGGACAACCACGTCCATTCCCCGCAGGCTCGCAGCGTCGGTGTTCGAGACGAGCTCCTGATGGACCGCCAGGGCCATCTCGAGGGTCCGGCGCTCCTCCTCGCGTCCGGAGCCGGCCTCGAAGTGCTCATGCCAGCAGTCGGGCATGCGTGCCATCTTCATCACTGCTCCTTGGGCCTGTCGCGCGCCTCCGAAGGGGGCCGCCAGCCAAGCATCAGGCCGCCGCCCTGGTGTCCAGAATCTGGGCCAGGTCGCCCAAGGCCCTGGAAAGGGGACTCGCGGGCGCCTGCTCCACAACGGTAGCCATCGCCCTGGTGGCCTCCGCGACGGCTCGGGCATCCTCGGGTACAGCGAAGGCCGACGGCAGGCCACACACGTCGGCCAACTCCTCGGGCGCGACTTGGTCTCCCTTACTGACCCGGTTCGCAACGAGCTGCAGACTCCCCGGCGGGACGCCCAGCTGCCTGACGGACTTGACCAGAGCAGCGGCGTCGCGGGCGTCGGTGACAGTCCTGGCCTCGGTGACGATCAGGACGCGCTCGGACCGCCTCATGGCGTAGGCGGGGACATCCCAGACCAGACACGGCAGGTCGAGGAGGACAAACCGAAAGCGCCTCCTCAGCACGCCGAGGAGTTGAGCCACGAAGTCCACGGAGAAGAGCTCGACCCATCGCGGACTGGCCACACTGCCACCCGCCAGGACACGCAGCCCGGAGGAGTGTCTCACCAGGAAGGGACTCAACGTCGCGTCGTCCAGTCTGTCGCCGATCTCAGCCAGCTCCCACAAGGTGCCCTGGGGTCGCAGACCCAGCATGTCGGCCGCTCGAGCGGCCATCGGTGTGGCGTCCACCAACACGACCCTGTCGCGGTGGCGACGAGCCAGCACCAACGCGAGGTTCACGACCACCGTCGTGCACCCACTGCCCCCGCGGGGCCCGGCGACGGCAAGGCCCAGTGGGGCCTCCGAGGCATCTGTCGCCTGCTTGTACTCCGGGGCCTGGCGTGCGTCTCTGACCTTCGCCAGGTTGGCCAGCAGGTCGTACAGCTCACGGGCCTTGAGGTCAGGCGTGATCACGGCTCGGGCCCCCGCGAGCATGGCTTCATGTACGGCGTCGGGGTCTGCGGCTTGCAGCAGGAGAGCGCAGGCCACCTCGGGCGCGGCCTGGCTGACGATCCTGCAGACCTCCGGGCCTGTGAGGCCCGGCAGCTCAGCGTGCAGCAACAGCACGTGGGGATTCAGGCGCACGGCCATCTGGGCGGCTTCCAGCCCGTCGCAGGCGTAGCCGGAGACGTCCAGTGGCCCGTACTGCGCCAGGGCCCGCAGCATTCCTGCAGCAGCCCCGGGCCTCACTTCAGAGATCACCACGGAGAAGCCGCTCATTCTCGCCTCATCACGGCCGACACGGCGAGCGTCCGGACCTGCCCCCCTGCTTCATCAGCCAGACACCCGAACAGACCTGGTACAACCAGGGGGTGCTCGTAGGAGACACTTACGCGCACCTGGGCGCCGGCCGGTGCAGCGTTGACCGTTCGGGTTCCACACTGAGTGTCGCCCAGTGGTGTCCAGGCGGACCATTGCCCGCCGGCGTCGCGTGTCCGGTAGTCCTGGGTGATTACCAAAGCCCCTTGGTCGAGGCTAGCCGCCACCGCCAGGGCCCTGTCGCTGATCTCGGTCGTGGAGCAGCCGACGGCGGCATCCCGTGTCGCCGCGCGGGCTGCAGCGCCGACCACCACGCCGTCGGTGACCAGCCAGCCAAGCTCGACGGTGCCTAGTAGCAGCACCATCGCCAGAGGCGCCAGAAGCGCCAGTTCGACAGCTACGACTCCCCGGTTCGGTGACTGGTAGCTCATATCTCGGCGGCCTCCCATCCGGGCCTCAGACGGGCCAGTGGACCGGCAGAGATCCTGCCAGCCAGCAGCCCACTCCCAGACCCACTGCGAAGGGAATGCGCCCACCAGTGCTCAGGGTTGATAGGTGTATCGGCCGGGCGGCCACGAACTTGGCAACCAGGTAGGCAAGGAGCCCCTTGACAGCCGCGAGCAGGGAACCGTTGCGGAGCGCGACGCCCAGGGCGAGTACGCCTGCCGCCAGGATGCCATAGACGGAGGTGCGGAGCAGGAACGCGGGGCCGCCGAGGGCGCCAAGGGCCGCCAGGAGTTTGGTGTCCCCCCCGCCGAAGGGGGCCCCCAGCGCTGCGGCCAAGACTCCGAAGGCCAGGCCCGCGAGAAGGCCAAGCAGCGAGCTGCCGAGTCCCTCGGCTCCACCGCCCAGGCCGCCCATCACCAGGCCCAGCGCCGCCGCCGGGACCGTCAACCAGTTGCAGACCTTGCCCCGGCGCCAGTCGGTGTAGGCCGCCACCGCCGCCACGACCAGGGCCACGGGGACACCGTACGAGCCGGCATCCTGCATCTTGCCAACCTCCCGCAAGGACTGCGGGCCGGAG
>CAZSOQ010000096.1:0-18855 GCA_964608495.1 uncultured Armatimonadia bacterium
CTATAAGCCTGTACGGCGCAGGTAGGCCCGCGCACTTTCTGCGCAGCCTGGCCCCGCCTCCCTACCACCGCGACGGGATGAAATCCTGTGGGTAGCGGCACAGCTCCCGCCGCCGGCACATCAGCTTGATGAGCACCATCCCGCAGAGGAAGCCGCCGATGTGCGCCCACCACGCCACGCCGCCCACGTGCTCGCCCCCCAGTGGCAGGGAGACCACGCCCGAGAAGAGCTGGAAGACGAACCAGACCCCCAGGAAGGTCACCGCGGGAATCTCCACGATGTCAATGATCCACACGAACCATACCAGCGAGGCGACCCTGGCGTAGGGGAAGAGCAGGAAGTACCCCCCGAGCACCCCGGCGATCGCGCCGCTCGCTCCCACGGCCGGCATCGGCGACCCGGCGTTCGCGAGAAGGTGCGCCACGCCGCTCACCAGACCGCAGGCCAGGTAGAAGACCAGGTACCTGAAGTGCCCCAGCCGGTCCTCGACGTTATCGCCGAAGATGTACAGGAACCACATGTTCCCCAGGATGTGCAGCCACCCGCCGTGGAGGAACATGCTGGTGACGAAGGTCGCGGCCACGGCCGGCGTCAGGCCGTCCTGAGCGAGGCGCGCCGGCACGAAGCCCCAGGTCATCAGGAAGGCGTCCAGGTTCGGCCGGCTCAGCTCGATGGCGAAGACGATGAAGTTGGTCCAGATCAACAGGACGTTGACCAGGGGGTAGCTGCGGCTGGGCACGTTGTCGCGGATGGGTATCATGCCACTCTACCGGTGTCGCCTGCGCGAAGGACTGCCCCGGGGCCGACCCGGCCACCAAGTCAGTATACTATGGCGCGCCGGGCCGCCACCACCTGCGCGCGCGGGCCGGCCTCCGCGGCCGGCGCCGGACCTGCTATAATGGCTGCTGTCACGGGCCGGCCCGGCGTCCCTCTGCGGACCGCGCCGGTGCCACGACAGCCGCGAGGGGACAGCCCCACCCGACGCGGCGCGCGTGTGCGGCCAGGACTGGAGAGTGCGCATGGACGAGGACCTTCGCCGCTGCAACCTATGCGAATGGGGCTGTGGCGTTGACCGCGCCGCGGGCGAACTCGGAGTGTGTCTGCTCGGCCAGCCCCAGGTCGCCTCTCGCACGCTTCACCCCGCGCCCCCCTCGAGCTTCACCATTTTCATGGCCGGGTGCAACTTCCGTTGCCTGCACTGCCAGAACTGGGAGATCGCGCATTGGCCCGCCACGGGCAAGCCCGTGGACGGTCCCCTCGACGCGTCCGCCCTCGCGCGGGAGGCGCTGACTGCCCTGGCCTCGCCCCGGGGCGCCTCGATCCGGGCTGACCGCCTGTTCTTCTCCGGCGGCGAGCCCACGTGCTCGCTGCCCTACGTCGAGGAGGTAGCCTGGCACGCGCGGCAGCTCGATCCCACGGCCAAGGTTAACTTCGACACCAACGGCTTCCTGACGGACGACAGCCTTCGCCGCGTCCTGTCCTGGACGACCTCGGTCACCTTCGACCTGCGCGCGGTGGACGACGAGGTGCACCGTGCTCTGGTCGGTGCGCCCGTGGCCCCGGTCCTGCGCAACGCCCGGCTCATGGCTGAACACCCGGACAAGCTGTGGGAGTTCCGCGTGCTTCTGGTGCCCGGGATCAACGAGGACGAGGTGGAGGGGCTCTGCCGCTACGTCGCCGCCCTGGGCTCGGACCTTCCGGTCCACTTCCTCGCCTTCCGGCCGGAGTTCGTCCTCCACGAGCATCTCGGCGCACCCACCGCCTCTCTGGACAGGGCCGTGTCGGTGGGCAGGGATTGCGGCCTGCGCAACGTCTCCTGGTCCGGCCGACCCGACCTGCCCCCGGGCGCCGGCCTCATCACGCCCCGGCAGGCCACCACGCTGGGGAGAGGGTACTCGGCGCCGGGGGCCCTGCTTGCCGGTGCCTACGCCAGGTGCGCGGGCTGTATCACTGCCCCTCGCGACTGCGGCGCGTGCCGGGCCAGACTGCACTGCCGCGTGAAGGCCTACACCCCGGTCGCGGGATGGTGACGCGCCCACAGCGGGTCATTGCCTCTTATGGCCTGGTGCGGTTCGTGCCCCAGTGGCAGGCCCAGGGCGGCTCGCGGGCCCTTGTGGGAGGCTGGCACGGTTTCTGTGCCAGCGCGACGGCCGCCCACGCCCCCTCGCGGTCGCCTGTCCCGGGAATCGCCCGCTTTCCTGCCTCTCACGCCCCGCTCATCATCCTCCGCAGCTCCAGGGCGTTCCGCGGCGCATAGGCATGGGCGTCGTTATCGAAGAAGACATACACGTCCCGCCCCGCCTCCAGCTCTCGGCCGAGCTCCTCCGCCCACTCGCCGAGCTGCGCTTGCGTGTAGCACGAGCGGTACAGCTTCTCGTGCCCGTGCAGCCGCACGTAGAGGAAACCCGCCGTGGTGACCTTCCGCAGGGGATAGGAGGGCGTGTCGGCCCACACCAGCGCGGCCCCATGGTCGCCCAGCAGCCCGTAGACCGCTTCCGCGAACCAGGACTCGTGGCGAAACTCGAAGGCATGCCTCAGGTCGCGCGGCAGCAGGCTGAGGAACTCGGCCAGCCGCGCGGCATCGAGCGCAAAGCGTGGGGAAAGCTGCCAGAGGATCGGGCCCAGCTTCGGCCCGAGCAGTCGCGCCCGCCCGGCCACGAACGCCACCGGTTCCCCCACGTCCACGAGCTCCCGCCGGTGGGTGATGGTTCGCGTGGCCTTGTAGGCGAACAGGAAGCCCTCCGGCGTCTTCTGCCGCCACCCGACCAGTGTCGCCTCTCGCGGCGTGTGGTAGAAGCTCGAGTTGATCTCCACGCAGTCGAAAGCCTTGCAGTACTCGACCAACTCGCCGCCGCGCTTCACCTCCGGCGCGTAGAAGACCCCATCCATCCAGTGCTTGTAGCACCAGCCGCTGGTGCCGATGCGCAGCTCGGCCAAGGCTCACTCCTCGCCGTCGTCGCCCCCGGTGTCCTCGGCGCCGGCCTCTTCGCTCTCGCCTTCCTCTTCGCCCTCAGCCTCGCCTTCACCCTCGCCATCGCTCCAACTGCGGGCCTTCTCGGCCAGATCCACCAGCCGGTCCTGCACGCGCCGGTTCACCGTGCCCTCCGGGTAGGTGCCGTCCTCCTGCGGCTCGCCGGCCGGCACCCCCGTGAGCAGCTCGATCCCCTCATCCACCGTCGCCACGGCGTAGACGTGGAACCTGCCCTCCCGGATCGCCTCGGCCACTTCCTCGCGCAGCATCAGGTTGTCCGTGTTGCTCTCGGGCACGATCATGCCCTGCGTCCCCGTCAGCCCCACTTCCCTGCACGCCGCGAAGAAGCCCTCGATCTTGCGGTTCACCCCACCGATCGGCTGTATGTGCCCGTGCTGATCCACCGATCCGGTCACCGCCAGGTCCTGCCGCACCGGCAGCCCCGACAGAGCCGACAGGATCGCGTAGATCTCGGCCGAGGAGGCGCTATCGCCCTCGATCTCCTCGTACGACTGCTCGAAGGCCAGCGTGATCGAGCACGACAGCGGCTGCTCCCGTGCGTACCGCTGCCCAAGGAAGCCCGCCAGGATCATGCAGCCCTTGTCGTGGATCGGCCCGCTCAGCTTTGCCTCGCGGTCAATGTGCATCACGCCGCCCCGTCCCAGGTAGGCCCGGGCCGTGATCCGGCTGGGCTTGCCCACCACGTAGTCCCCCAGCGATACCAGCGCCATCCCGTTGACCTGGCCGACGGCCGACCCCTCGGTCTTCACCATGATCACGCCACGCCGGATGTACTCCACCAGCATCTCTTCGACGCGGTTCGACCGCCAGATCCTCTGATCGAGGGCCTGTCTCACGTCCGACCCCTGCACCGCCTCGTGGCCCTCTCGCCCGGCCCAGTACGCCGCTTCCCGCACCAGGTCTGCCACGAAGCTGAAGCGCGCCGTCAGCTTCTCCTGGTCCTCCGAGGCCCGCACGGCCTGCTCGATCACCCTCGCCGCCGCCTCGGAAGTGAAGTGCGGCAGTTGCTGCGACTGGCATTGGTGGGCGATAAACTCCGCGTAGGAGTGCACCATGTCCGGCGACCGCGGGTTCACGGAGTCGAAGTCCGCCTTCACGCGGAACAGCTTCGCGAAATCCTCGTCGTACGCGTGAAGTAGATAGTAGATCATTGGCGGGCCGATGAGGACAATCTTGGCCGAAAGCGGTACCGGCTCCGGCTGCAGAGTCACCGTGGACACCAGCCCCATCGCCTCCGCCAGCGACTCGATCCGGACCTCGCCGTTCTTCACGCAGCGCTTCAGCGCCTCCCACGCGTAGGGCCTGGTCAGCAGCTCCCAGGCGTCCACCAGCAGCACCCCGCCGTTCGCCTCGTGCAGCGACCCCGCGTGGATCATGGTGAAGTCCGTCACCAGCGCCCCCATCTGCGCCTGGTACTCGATCCGCCCAGTCAGGTTAGGCACCGTGGGATTCGTCTCCTGCACGATCGGGGCCCCGGCCCCGGGCTCCCGCGACGTCAGGACGTTCACCCTGTACCTCTCGTAGGGCGGCTTGGGCTGCAGCGGCGCCGGCAGCACCACCTGATGCTCCTCCTCGCCCACGGCCATGCGCCGGAACAGCTCGGCGTTCTCCTTCACGTCCTTGCTGATCTGTTCGAGGTGGTCCAGCAGGTCCGGCACGTCGTGATACTTCGCCGCCAGCTCCTCGACCAGGGGCTCCGTCGCGCCCGACACGATCTCCCGGTCCAGCTCTTGCACGGCCCGCCGCGCCTGTCGCTCCAGCCGGTGCGCCCTGCGCATGATCTCCTCGAGCTGCTTCTCTAGCGCCTGCCTGCGCTCCTCGATCTCATTGCGCTGCATGTCTGGCAGGGCCGCGAACTGCTGCGGGCTCATCACCTCGCCGCCCAGCGTTGGCGCCAGCATGATCCCCGACGGCGTCCGCCCCACCGCGAAGCCCTGCTCCCGCGATCGCTGCTCGAACTCCTCCAGCTCGTTGTTCCGCTGCTCGCGGAATTCGCGCACCAGCTCGTCGCGGCTCTCCGCGTACTCATCGCCCTCGAAAGCCTCGGTGACCGTCCGCCGCAGGTCCTCGACGAACTGCTCCATATCCGACCGCAGCTCGTTCGCCCGCCCGGGGGGGAACTGGAGGGCCCTCGGCCGGCGCGGGTCCTCGAAGTTGTACGCGTACACCCAGTCCGGCGGCGAGGGCAGCTTGGCGGCCACCTGCTCCGCCAGCGCCCGGCTCATGGACGTACGCCCGGTGCCCGGCACTCCCACGACGAAGATGTTGTACCCCTCGCCCGGAATCGTCAGCCCGAAGTCCAGTGCCGACAGGGCCCGCTGTTGCCCCACCGGCTCCGACGACGGCGCCAGCTCGGCTGTCGAGGCGAAGCCCAGCTCTTCAGGCGGGCAACGCCAAAGGACTTCGTCGGCGGAAAGCTCACGCAAGGTGACCCCTCCTTCCGGTGGGAGGTGTGCTCCCCCGGCAAGGGAACTCTCTGGTGGGTTCGTGGCGGGTCGGCCGTGACCTGCAGCCCCACAGGTGGGAGGTGAGTATAGTCGAATCCGCCTCCGCGATAAAGGGCCCTGACCCGCCCCGTGCCCGCGGCGCTCCAGTGCCGCCCTTCGCCGCCCCGGACGCCTCCTGCTGCGCGTCCGGGCCTACGGCTCTTGGCTCACCGGGTCGGCTTGGCCGGCCCAGGAGGTGCTGATATGCTCGCCCTGGCCCTATCGCTGATGGCTTGCCCGGCCGCCCTTCAACTTGCTGACGATTTCTCCACACCCGGGCCGCCGGCCCCCCAGCGCTGGCGCACCGTCGCTGGACGCTTCGAGGCCCGCGACGGCCTCCTCCACGGCTATCGCTCCGACACCTCCTGGCTCGTCTGGCGCGGTATGGTCGCCCCGACCCGCCTGCGCGCCGAGGTCACGCTGACGCCTACCGGCGGCAGTAGGCCCGGCGCCTGGGGCGCCTGCGGCGTCGCCGCCTATCTCGACAACGGCAACTACTGGCGCCTCGCCCTCGTTGAGAGCGCCAGCGACAAGGACATGCGCTACTGCGAACTTGTCGAAAAATGCCAGGGCACCTGGCAGGCCCAGGCCGCGGGCGACACGGCCCTCGAGACCGTTGGAACCGAGGGCGAGGGCGGCTGGCAGCTCGGGCGCACCTACCGCCTCGTCCTTGAGCTCGACGCCCAGCGCTGCTCCGGCACGGTGCTCGAGGGCGACCGCGTCCTCTGGCGTCGCGTCTACGCGATGCCGGAGGTCACGACCGCCGTGCGCTCCGGCTGGCCCGCGCTGACTGTGGTGGACATGGAGGTGGATTTCGCCGACATGAGAGCCGACGCTGACCAGCTCGCTCTGGGAAGCCGCGAGGGCCCGCCGAAGGCCCTGGTGGTGCACAACGACCTCCCCGGCGCCGCTCCGGCCGTCGAGGAATGGGCCCGCGCGGCGCTCGCCGCCTCGGGGCTCCAGGTTGAGGTCCTGCCGGCCCAGCAGGTCGCGGCCGCGCAGCTCACCGGCGCCGACTACGACGTCATGGTACTTCCCTCGGCCCAGGTGACGCCCGTGGGCCTCGCCGCCGCCGTCAGCCACTATCTCTCCCGCGGCGGCAGCCTCATGGTCCTCGCCACCGGCGTGCCCTTCGAGCGCCAGTTGACGCGCGTGGGCGACGAGTGGATCACGCCCGCCGAGGCCCAGGCCCGCGTGCCCTCCCTGCGCCCGGTACTCGACATCGCGCCCGATCTGCCCGATACCTTCGTCTACGCCTCCAACGACCCGGCGGCCGGCAAGAGCGTCACCGTCGAGCCGGCGCCCGCCGAGACGGGCGGACGCGCGCTTCACTTCACCTTGGACGACTTCAGCGGCTGGAACACCTGGGGCACGCCGCTGAAGCTCGGCTCGGTCCAGGGCGACGCCCCGGTGATGCTCTTCTGGGCGAAGGGCGACGAGCAGGCCACGCACCTCATCGTCGAGGTGAACGAGGAGGACGGCTCGCGCTGGATCGCCGTTGCGCCCGTGACCACCTACTGGCGCCGCCTGGCCCTTGCGCCCGATGACTTCAAGTACTGGCGCGACTCGCCGGAGGCCGCCCGCCGCGGCTTCGCGGGCGATAGGGTGAACCCCGAGAGCCTTGTCGAGATCCGCTTCGGCCTGGCGAACAGCCACGCGCCGCTGGCCAGGGGCCCCAAGGACTTCTGGGTGGCGTCCGTGAGCGCCGGCCCGCTGCTGGCCCAGACCGAGCGCCGGCTCCCGCCCGAGATGGACGCGGTGAGCCCCTGGTACAAGACCTTCGAGTACCCCTCCGCCACGCGGCTGGAGACCGCCGACGGCACGGTCTGGCCACGCGTGAGCTGCGCCGCGGCCGGCGTCGTCCGCTGTGCCCACGCGCGCCCCTGGGGCCGGGTGATGACAGGTGTGCGCGGCCGGCGCTGGGTGCCGATCCTGGAGGCCAGCGATCCCGCAGGCCACCACTCCTACGTCGCTGCCGCGGTCCTGCGTGCCGACGGCCCCTTCGCCGGGGCGAGCTGGAGCTGGTGGGGCCTGAGCCCCGAAGTGCTTGCCGCCAGCGGCAACGAGCTTGCGCCTCTCTTCGCCGATGTGGCTCGCGCGCACGTCCGCCGGCTCTGGCTCCTCGAGGCCGGTCCGGACCAGGTCGCTTACCTGGACGGCGCGCGGCCCCGCTGGGGGGCCCGGCTGCTCAACGTCGGCTCGACGCCCGCCTCCGTCGAGGTGCGCCTGTCCGCCACCGGGCCCGGAGGGCCGGCCCGCGCGCTCGACCGCCGGCTCGAGGTGGCCCCCATGAGCGACGCCGAGGTCTCGGAGGAGTGGCCGGTGACCGCCCCTGGCCTGTATGACGTAACCGTCGAGCTCCGCGTGGGCGACCAGGTCGTGGACCGCATCGCCACTCCCGCCCGCATGGTCAAGCCCCAGCCGGCCGCCGAGACGCTGGACAAGTTCGTGCGCGTCGAGGGCGGCATGTTCGTGCGCGGTGGCCGCCCTATCCGGGACAAGTCCGGCACCTTTCTCATGGGCGGCACGCCCTGGTTCGCCCACGGCGTCAACTTCTGGCCGCGCTACGTCGCCGGGCTGGCGCCCGAGGACTACGGCCTCGGCTGGCAGACCCTCGCCCACTACGACCCCGTGCTCGTCGAGGAGGACCTGGCCATCGCCGAGTCCGTGGGCATCACGGCCGTCAGCATCCAGCCCCCCCGCGCGGCCGACGATCTGCCTTGCCTGTGGGACTTCCTCGAGCGCGCCGCCGCGCACGGCATCTACACCAATCTCTTCATCCCCGTGGACCCGCGCGGCTTCGACGCCGACTACGTGCGCTCGATCGTCGAGGGCGGCCGGCTGGCGGACTTCTGGGCGCTGTATGCCTACGACATCACCTGGGAGCCTCGCTTCGGCCAGTACGACGAGCGCAAGCGGTGGGACCCGCGCTGGCAGGAGTGGGTTGAGGCCCAGTACGGCAGCATCGCCGCGGCCGAGAAGGCCTGGGGCATCCCGGCCCCGCGAGACGAGGCTGGCGCCCTCACCGGCCCCACCGACCAGCAGCTCGCCGAGGACGGCGACTGGCGCGTCATGGTGGCAGCCTACCGCCGCTTCGTGGACGACTTCCTCTCCGCGGGCTACGGCCGTTCCTGCCGCTTCCTCCACAGCCTGGACCGCAGGCACCTCATCAGCAACCGCGCCGGCTGGGGCGGCACGGGCAATCTCCACACCGTCCGCCCGTACCAGTTCGACCCCCTCTCCGGCGGCGCTCACCTGGACTTCATCTCGCCCGAGGCCTACGGCATGACCGCCGAGGAGGGCGATTACAGGCGCTGGGGCTTCGTTGACGCCTACTGCCGCTGGGCGGGCAACGGCAAGCCCGTCTTCTGGTCCGAGTTCGGCAACACCATCCACCCCGGCTACAAGCCCGACGACTACGAGCGCCAGCGCCGCATCTGGGAGAACTCCCTGCAGCTCGTCCTCTTCGCCGGCGCGGATGGTGACGCCGGCTGGTGGTGGCCGGGCGGCTTCCGGGTGGGCGAGAACAGCGACTACGGCTGCACCGAGCCCTGGGGCGAGCCGCGCCCCTCCGCCCTGCAGCTCAAGGAGTTCGCGCCGCGCCTGTGCACCCGCGGCCCCGACGACCGCCCCGAGGTGACCCTGACCGTGGACCGCGACGCTGACGTGCGCGGCCTGCCGGGCCTGTGGCAGAAGCATCTGGACGAGTACCTCGCCGCCGCCGATGGCCGCCACGCGGTGCGCCTCAAGACCGAGGGCGACGGCAAGACCACCGTGGACTTCCCGCTGGCGGCCGTGGGCAACGCCCCGTACACGGGGTTCGAGCCGCCCAGGCATGTCAACTCCGAGCTGACCGAGGCGGTCGTGCGCGTGGGGGAGAGCGTCTGCCGGGCCGCCGACGATTTCCTCTGGCACGACGTCGCCCTGGAGGTGCCCGCGGGCAAGCCGGCGCGGGTCGAGCTCGCCTGGCTCAACACCGGCGTGGTCGAGTGGGCCTGCGCGACGACGGCCGGCGACCGCGCCGGCGCCGTGGTCCTGACCGACGTCGCCACCGGCAAGGCCCTGGCCGCCTTGCCCCACGACGTGGCGCGCTACGGCACGGCCACCTTCCGCTTCGAACTGGACCGCACACCGGCCGCGGGCGAGGAGCGGGTCCTGACGCTGCGCCTTGAGGCCAAGGGCCGTTGCCGCTTCGGCCAGCAGATACGCCTGACCCTGCGCAGCCGATAGCCCCGCCGCGCTCCGACAGCCCTCGGGGCACGCCCCGCGCGCGGCAAGCGCCGCGGGGAAGAGGACCTTGGCGTCGCCGTGCTCGTGGGATTCGCCGGGGGGCCGACGCGACGGCGTAGCGCTGTGGAGTGGAAGGAGCGCCTCACTGCCCGGGGCTGCCGTACCGGATCGTCAGAGCCACGTCCTCGGCCACCTGGTCGCTGTACTCGGGGTACATGCCCACGATCACGGCATCCTTCGGCTTGATGCCCTCGAAGGTGGCCCGGAAGGCCGCTTCCACTTGCTCGGGCGTCCCACACAGCCTGCCCGCCGCCAGGATCTTGAAGGCCAGGCAGGGCTTGCTCGTCTGCCGCATGGCCTCATACATCCGCGGCGGGTCGTCCTCCAGGTACACTTCCCGCACGGGGATCGGCACGTGCCCGAGCAGCTCCCTGAGCTCCTCGCGGCTTCGGTGCCGCTCGTAGACGCAGGCCATGTAGAAGTCCACGTCCCACCCTTGTTCCTCGATCTCAGCGATGACCGCGGGCATATGTGTTGACACGCCCACCTGGGCGCCCGTGTCGCGCACGCGCTTGCAGAACTCCCGCGCCTGTTCCAGCCGGCCCTCCTTGAACATCGTGTCCGTGACCTCGCCGTGGTGGGCGATACCGATGGCCCCCGCTGCCGCGAGCTCCTCGGCCACATAGGGGTACTGCGGGTGGTCCGAGGCCAGCGAGAGGTACTGCAGGCGCCCGCCGGCCTCGCGGTACTGATCCCAGAAGTCCACGTTCCTCCCGCTCGACTGCCACGTGTTGATGCCCATCTCCTCGCACCGGCGCAGGAGGCGCGTGATGTTCCCGGGTGTGAAGTATCGGCGCATCTGGTGGTTCACGAAGACGGACAGGTGGGAGCCGGCGTTGATGGGGTTGGCCCCGACGATGAGGCGCGAGACCGTGACGGGCCCGAAGGGCACCTGAGGCATGGTTGTGGCCAGGGGCGAGACTGTGCCGGGTCCGGCGGGCTCCTGGGGCCCGGATGCCGCGTGCGCGGTCGGGTCGGGCGGATCTGCGGGATCGGTTGGGGTGCCCCGAGTGTCCTGAGTGTCCGACACTGTACTTCCTCCCGTGCTGACCTTGGGCTTTGTTCCCCGGCGCCGTCCCTGCGGCGACCTGGTGTCTGACACGGTACTTTGTCCCGTGGCGACCTGAGGAATCCGGCGGATTATACCACACGGCCGGTGCTACCCCGGGCCGGCAGCAGCGGTGCGGTCGAGTCCTTCTGCCGGGCCTGGGACGCTCTAGGCCCTCGTGGAATGCCTGATGCGGCCTTTGCGCTTGCGGGAGGCCTGGCACGGTTTCCGTGCCAGGCCGACTCTGGGGCACAGACCGCCCCTTCGCCTTCCACAAAGACCCAGGCGTGCTGTAGTCGCAGGCTTCAGCCTGCGGCTGTGGGCCGGTGGTGGTTCCCTTGTCCCCATGTAGGGCGGGGCTTCAGCCCCGCCTCCCTCTGTCCCGCCCTTCGCCCTTCGCCGGTGGCCGTGTAGTGATCCGCCTGTATTAAGGGGCCTCAGCCTGCGCCCGCGGCCCTGCGGTGGTCCACGCTCGCCGACCGCCGCCACCCCACGCCGTCTTCTCTCACCCCTCCGGCACAGCCAGGGCCGGCATAGGGATGATCGCCAGCTCGCAGTCTTCCTTGCCCACCGAGTAGATCACATACAGCCTCCCCTCGTCCTCGTAGGCGTAGGGGTACTGCCAGCCCCGGTCCTTGTACCTGCCCGCCAGCAGGGGCTCGAGGGTCTGTCCATCCCGGATGCGCCACAGACGGCACAGCGTCTTCGCGCCCGGTCGACCCACGGCGATGGTCAGCGGCCACCGCGCGTTGTTCCGCAGTCCGCTATTGCTGACGAGGTACCGCTGCCCGGTGCTGAGGACCCCAGCCGCGGCCTTCGCGGACAGCATCGGGAAGTCGCTTTCCCGCGCGAGGGACCAGGTGCGCCCGAAGTCCGTGCTGCGCGACACTGTGGCGCAGCGCAGCGCCGGGTCCGCCGGGGTCTCGTTGCGCATGATCGCGACGATCTCGTCCTCGGCGACCCAGGCGGTGGTCTCGCTGCAGTGCTGTCCTTCGGCCAGGGGGATCTTCACGGTCTCCCAGGACGTGAGGTTGTCGCCCGCGCTGATCGCCACCGCAGCGCGGAAGCGCCGGTCCGCCCCGGGCATGATCCACGAGCCGTTGCCCAGGCGCTTCGGCTCGGTCATGGGCCAGAAGTCCTGCGCAGCCACCCCGGCGGACTCCCAGCGGTCGGCGGCCTGGTTGAGCGTGAGGGCCTCGGTGCACAGCCCGGGGAAGTTCACTCCCTTCTCCTCGCTCTTGCCGAAGCGTGCGGCGAAGGCCCACAGCTTGCCCTCGTGCACCAGGAAGACGCCGTGGCTGTGGCGTTCGGAGCCCTCGAAGCCGGGCCCGATCATCTCGGGCGCCGACCACGTCAGCCCACCGTCGCGCGAGCGCCGCCCCTGCATGGTCTCCGAGGGGCTGTTCTCGTCCACGAGGCTGTTGGCCCAGCTTGTGAACAGCGTGTCCCCGAAGCGCACGATCGCGGGGCCATGGAGGAACTGGTAGCCGCCGGGGATGGCCCGGTGAACGCGCACGAGGGTCACGTAGTCCAGGTATGGTGCCTCCTCGGCCACCGGTGGCTCGTCGCCCTCCCACAGCCTGAAGCGTTCGACGGCAGGGGGCTTGGGCAGCTCATGAGGCGGTGGCACAGTGTCGCCGCCTTCGGCTTGTACCTCGTCCACGAGGAACCACGCTCCTTGAGCAAGTCGGCCATAGGCCAGGTTTACAGAACCGAAGGGCACCCCTGAGCGGTAGCCCCGGACCGTCGCGCTGGGCTCGGCGGGCAGCTCCGCCTGACCGGGCTTGCTCAGCCACAGGTCCACGGCCTCCGAGTCTCGCGCCGCGACGACACGCAGATGGTACCAGATGGGGCGGTCGCCCGGGTCCTCGAGATCGCCGTCGCCGTTGGCATCCACCGACGGCGTGAGGTCGCTCACTACTGTCACCCAGCGTCGCAGGCGGCCGTTGTACTGCTGCAGGCTGCCCTGCTGGATCGCCAGGTTGATCTGGCTGGCGTCCGTGCCCCCCGGCTCGCGCGTCCAGAAATTGAACACGCGCCCGGCCCCGGCAGCGAAGGCCAGGTACAGCTCGACGAGCAGCCGGTCCTGGGCCGGAAACTCGACCGCCAGGCCCGAGGTCTTCCCGTCGCTCACATCGCGGACGCGCAGGCTCTGGCTCGTGCCCGCGGCCCCGGGGCGGCAGACGACGGCGGACGGCGGTGTCACGGCCGACGGGAAGTCGGCCCATCCGCGAGGAGCGCTCCCCGGCGTGTCCGCCTCGAAGCCGCCGTTCGCGATCAGCGGCTGCCCGAGGGTGGCGGCCGAGCAGGCGAGGGTCAGCGCCGCGGCCGGCGCGAGGCCCCAGGCCGGGTGCCGGCGGAGTGGCTTGCCTCTCACGTGCATCACCCCGGGTCGGAGCCTGTGGGCCCCGGCCCTGTGGTCAGTACCTTCCGTACTCCTCGACCAGTCCCGCGACCTCGGCGATCCGCCGGTACTCGGTTCCCGGCGGTACCTGGTCGCCCGGCGCGAGCACCAGCCGCGGACTGGCCAGGCGCAGGTCCAGCCAGCGCTTCACGGTATCGCGGAAGCGGCTGTCGGGCGTGCGCGGCTCCCAGGCGGTGGGTGGGATCCCGCCCCAGAGGATCATGTCTTCGCCTGCCCTCGCGCGGCACTCCTCGGGCGTCAGATCGCCCATCGGCGCCGGCGTCACCGCGTCCACGGCATCAATCCCACACTCCGCCAGAGCCTCCAGCAGGCCCCCCATCCGCCCGTCCAGATGCACCGACACGTACTTCCCCGCCGCGTGGGCGCGCCGGGCCATCTCCGCGTAGCACCCCGCGCTGTACTGCCTGAAGAGGCTCGGTGGCTGGGTCACCGCGTCCAGGTTGTCCGAGAAGAACACCACAGGCGACGGGGACGCGACCAGCACGTCAATCAGCCGCAGCACCGACTCGTTCATTGTATCCACGAACCGCCGCACCGTGGCGGGATGGTCGTGGAGAGCATAGACGGTGTTCTCGACGCCCATGTACCTCGACATCAGGAACCCCAGCCCGGAGTAGGCGGCGGCGGCGAAGGGGAGGCCAAGCTCCCCGAGCTCCGCGTCCCACTCGTGGTGCCGTTCGTACCGGGGCACGTACCGGCGCGCCGCGACCGCGAGCTCCACGATCGGGAAGTCCTCCACGCTCTGAATGAGGCGGTGCGTGATGTCCCAGGAGAAGCTCACGCGCGACCAGTCGCGCTGCTCCACCAGTACCCCCAGCGGCGTCGCGAGCGTGTAGCGGAATACGTCGCCCTCGACGCGGACCGTCTCGCGCACGTCGTCGCTGTCGTACTCCACGTCGTAGAAGGTGCCCAGGTTGAGGTACAGACCCGCGCCGCAACGCCTGTGAAGCTCGACCATGTCTCGGTCCCGCGCGTGGCCGGCGACGGGCACGAATCGGGTCCCGCGCTCGACCGCGTACCAGTGCGACAGGTCGGCGTACCATGGCACGACATCCGGCGTCTCGCCCTTGAAGACGGCCAGCGCTCGCTCTCTCTGCGTCACCTTGCGACACCACCGGACGGGTGTGACACCGTGGGGCGCCCTCCGGCGCCTCGCTTGGCCCTACCGCCGCAGTCTGACAACCCGGTACAGTCCCACGGGCCCGACGCTGACCTCGTAGCGTCCCTTCCGCTGCTTCACGGCCAGGGCCTGCCCACTGACCGCCAGCTCCGCTGTCCGCACCGGGAAGTCACAGCTCAGCGTGGCCGCGGGGCCCGCGGCGCGCTGCCAGTGCTCGCGCAGCCCGTTCCTGTCGTGCAGATGGACGAGGACCTCCCCGGCGCCGCGCCGGTAGACGCCCATGCGCACGTAGTCCGGCGCGTCCAGAGTCACGGGCGGCGGTGCCTGCCGGCAGACGATCCGCGCGAGCTCGCGTACCAGCGACGACTGCTCCTGGAGGCCCTCGGGGCCCTCCTCGAAGTCCAGGCTCAGAGCGGTGCGCCGCGTCCCGTCGGCTCCGAGGGCCACGAGCTGCAGGTTGTCCAGGTAGAAGGTGGCGCGCTCGGTCCCGGCGCCGTACACCACCAGCCAATCCGTTCGGTGATACTGGGGCGCGCCCGCGGCGGCCCTGACGCTGCGCTCCTCGCCTCCGGGAAGCGTCACCGTCACCTCGTAGCCCGGGGGCTTGCCTTCGGCTGCGAAGTCGTAGGCGATCCGCAGGTGAATCCAGCGGTCGTCGGGGAGATCGCAGACGGCCTGCCCATTCGCCCAGACCTTGGCCTGGGGCCCCAGCCCCACGATGGGCCCCTCGATGGGCGCGACCGACGACCGGACCTCGATGGACACGTGCGCGCCAGCGCCCACCCTCAGATCGCAGCTCAGCTCGCCGCCGACGTACTCCGGCGCCGCGAAGGGCAGGAACCGGTTCTCGAGGTCGGGGTAGAAGGGCTGGGGCGCGATCGGCGCGTCCTCGTACTTGAGCGAGTACCGCCCGCCGGCCGCCGTCTCGTCGCTCACGCCCAGGCGCGTCTCGCCTCCCGAGGCGGGATTGCTGGCGTAGGCGACGGACGGATCTGCGTCCACCACCGTCACGCGCCCCTTACCGTAGGGCCTTGTCGCGATGGCAGGGGGCGCCGCGTCCCCCTCGCCGTATCGGTAGAGCACCTCCCACTCGCGGCCCACCAGCCGCAGGGGTGTCCTCACGGCCGCCACGGCCAGCGGGCTGCTGCTGCCTACGCGCCAGAGCTTCACGTTGCGCGAGTCCGAGGCGTCGGGCGCAGGTACGCCGTCGAAGACGAAGCCCAGCGCCTCGGCCAGCGGGTTGCGGTCGCGCGGCTGGCCGTCGGCGTTGAGCTGGCCCGCGCCCGGACCGAGCACCAGCGTGCCTCCGGACCTGGCGTAGTCCACGGCGGTGCGCGCCTGAGCGTCGGTCAGGGCCAGCGAGAGCGGCATGAAGAGCACCCGGTAGCGGCTGAGCGTGGCGGCCCTGAAGTCGGCGTCGTAGACGTAGTCCGGGGACACGTGCTCGGCCCCCAGGACGGCAGTCCAGTTGCCCAGGGAGGCGAAGTAGGGGTCAAGACTGCTCGACCCCACGCCGCCACGCCCGAAGAAGAAGGTCTCCGTCTGCTGCGACACATTCAGCGCGGCGTAGGGCAGGGATTCGCCGCCCACCCAGGGGTGAATCCCCTCCATGACCGGCGACATGAGCGCCGCGGTCGGCGCCATCTTGGGGTCGAAGAGGTCGCCGCCGAAGGACGGGTAGCCCCCTGCCTGGTAGCAGAGGAGGGCGTGCTGGAGCAGCGAGTCGGCATCGGCCTCCGGCGTCGCGGGCAGGCTGAAGGGCCGCCACACCTCGGACTGCCCGCGACCGTAGGCGCGGCAGAGGCGCATGGTCAGGTCCAGGCTGTCCGGCGAGAAGGCTTCCGACCCGCTGATGATGTCGGCGTCGTAGCGGTCAATCGGCACGGCGCTCTGCCAGGGGATGCCCGGGCGGTGGTAGTGGTTGATGACGACCGCGGCGTCGGGGTGCTTCTCGCGGATGGCGCCGGCCAGGCGCCCGATGTAGTCCCCGAACTCGCGGTAGCGCCAGTGGACCCAGGCGCGGAAGGTGGAGTCCTCCCAGTCGAGACGGGAGGGAAGCTCGAGACCCGTGTCGGCGAGGAACTTGGCCCGACAGGCCGCGCAGCCGCAGGTCAGGGGCACCGGGCGCTCCCAGATCGGCGTCCAGACCGAGCCGTCGAACCAGATGCCGTCCAGCCCCAGACGCTCGATCGCGTAGTCGGCATACCGGATCAGGGCGTCACCATAGCCCGTCTCGATGCAGCAGACGAAGTCCTCCGGGCGCCAGGGCACGATGTACACCTGCCGCCAGTCGGGGCGCTCACGCCAGCCGGACTGGCAGAAGGTCAGCGGATACCAGGACATCACGGCCATGCCCGCCTCGTGCATCTCCGCCACCCACTGGCGGAGGATCGCCTCGTTCTGCTCGGCCTCGGGATAGGCGCAGGGGAGGTACGGGCTCTTCATCAGCGCACCGCCCCAATTGTCCACCACCTGGATCCACCGGGCCTGCACGCCGGCGTCGGCCAGGGCCTGCTCGCGGGCGCGACGAGCGGTGGCGTCCTTCACCTGCTGCGGCTGCGGGCGGGCCTCGATGCGCAGCACCGCCCGGCCGTAGGCCGTGGCCTCGACCGGCGCCGAGTGGGCCACCACGGCGAGACAGGCGAGAAACAGCATCGCGAGAGACAGACGCGGCAGATGCACGTGCATGAGCGTGCCTCCTGACGGCGCGCGGGTCGCAGGGAGGAATCTAGAGTCACGACGCAGTCTAGACTCACGGAGTACTAGAAATACCTTCCCCCCTTCAAAAGCTCTCCCCCCTAGGGGGGTGAGACCTTTTGAAGGGGGGTGCAGGGGGGAAACTTTTGCGGGCCCGGAAGAGAACGAGGGCAAGGGAGCGAAGAGGTCTCGGGCCGCGGGAAGGGCTGTCCTGGGCATGGGCGCGCCTCCGAGTCGGATGGTGTCGCGGCCAGAGTAGCAGATTGCGGTGGGCAGAGTCCTGGCAGGAAGTGGGATTCTTTCTGACATCGGTGGGATTCGTTCGGGACTCTTGTGGGCAGCGATCGGGCAGGGAGTGGTAAAGCGAAAGAGGCGGGGCTGAAGCCCCGCCCTACAGAATACAGGGACCACAGCGGGGCCACCACCGCAGGCGCGGCCCTGCGGGCCGACCTGCGACTACAACAGCACCAGCCGCCCCTCCACCCCGCAGGTGCGGAATGCCGCCGGACCTGGCCGCCTGCCTCTTGCCAACCCGCACCCAGGGAAGACGGCAGGCTGTACTCGCAGGCTTTGCGCTGCGCCCGCGGAAAACGATCCCCCCATCGCAGGAACGGAAAGGAGATCAGCGGTGAACGATCTTGAGCGGTTCAAAGCCGTGTGCAGGGGCGAGAAGCCGGACTACGTGCCGATCTTCGGGTTCCCCGGCGCGCCAGGCGTCTCCCAGGGCGCCATGAGGAAAACCCACCAGCGCCTGGTGGAACAGGGCATGCCCGAGTGGGTGGATGGCTGCCACTCCCTCAGCGCCCGCGACAGCACCCAGACGTGGATGAGGTACTGGGGCACCACCGGGCCCCTCGGCCTGGACTTCTTTCCCGCCGACCCCGGCGGGCCCGGGATCCGCGTCGAGAAGCGCGTCGAGGGCGAGTGGGAGATCATCGAGTCCGAAACCGGCGCGCTCACCCGCCAGGTCGTGGACAACGATGTTACCTACTCCATGCCGGAGTTCATCGTCTACGACGTGCGGGACAGGGCGAGCTGGGAGTTCTACCGCGAGCGCACCATGCCCGGGCCCCCGTGGAGCTGGGAGCGCATCCACGAGGCCTGCCGGCGCTTCGATGGCCGCACGCGGCCGCTCTGCATCGGCCTGGGCTCGACCTGGGGGCAGTTGCGGGGGCTGATGGGGCCCGAGAAGGCCTGTACGGTGCTGTACGACGACCCGGGCCTGGCCCACGAGATACTGGACTGGTACTCGTGGCTGCGGCGGACGTACCTGTTCCCGCTCGTGGCGCGGCTGGGGCCGGAGATTATCGCGACGGGCGAGGACAACTGCTACAACCACGGGATGCTCATCAGCCCCGCGCACTTCCGGGAGTTCTGCGCGTCCGCGTACCGGGAGATGGGGGAGCTGGCCCGCGACTGCGGCGTGGACATGGTCGCGGTGGACACCGACGGGAATATGATGGAGCTGGTGGGGCTGCTCGAGGAGTGCGGGGTCAACGCCCTGTTCCCCTGCGAGGTGAAGGCGGGGAACGACCTGTTCGCGCTGCGGGACAGGCACCCGGGATTCATCTTCCTGGGGTGGCTGGAGAAGGAAGTGCTGAACCGGGGCAACGAGGGCAGGATCGAGGGGGAGGTGAGGTCGAAGGTGCCGGCACTGCTGGGGAAGGGGAGGTACTTCCCGAACGGGGACCACGGGATCCAGCCGATGGTGAGCTTCGAGGGGATGTGCAGGTTCATGACGGTGCTGCATGAGGTGACGGGGAATCCGGAGGGGGAGTACCCCAGGATGGAAGGGTG
>CAZSOQ010000097.1:0-18797 GCA_964608495.1 uncultured Armatimonadia bacterium
CGCGCCTTTGCTCTTTCCCCCCCAAACCCTATCCTGCGGGAACTGAACACTCCCGTTTGGGCGGTGTGGTTGACGCGTAGCTCCCCGCGTAATATACTGCTAGTGCCCCTCTTGGGGCGGTGGATTTCGCCTGGGAGGTGACGGCATTGCAGCATAGGTACGCAGTTGTGGCCGGCCTGCTTCTCCTCCTCATCCCTTGCGCCGCAAGCCTCGGCCAGGGCTTGGGCTATTCCATATGGGAGAAGTCGACGGGCGAGACTGAGCCGGTGATCTCGTGGTACGGCCAGACTGGGCTGGTACTCATACCCAGCGCGCTGGTAGGCCCTGCTGCGTCCGTCCAGGGCGGCGCCCACTGGGTGAACACCGACTGGGTCGTGGGCACCGCGGAAGAGGACCTGTGGCTGTACTCGGCGACGGTCTCCCTCACCGACGACCTGGAAGTGGGGGCCGCGCGCCTGCACCACGTACCTGTGGTGACAGGGGGCGCCCCGCAGTTCGACGACGCCACGATCATGAACGCCAAGTACCGAGTGCCGCTCGGCAGCCTGGCGGACGTCGCGAACGCCCCGGACATCGCCTTCGGCATCTGGGATATCACCAATGACCTCAACCGCGGCTACTACGTCGTCGCCTCCAAGGCGCTGCACACGCGCGATGTGGGCGGCCCGGCCGACCTGACCGTCACGGCCGGCCTGGGCAACAACGAGGCGGACGAAGGCACGATGGACGGCTTCTTCGCCGGAGTGGAGATCGCGCCGGCCCCGATGTTCCGGCTGCAGGCCGAGTACGACGCCGAGAACTTCAACGCGGCCCTGCGCTTCTTCCCGACGACCAGCCTGAGCCTGGACTTCGCCACGATTGATGGCGACCTGGGCGTCGGCGCCAGCTTCAGGTTCGGCTTCTGAGGCCGCACCGCTGAGCCTTCCGGCAGTCCTTGAGGGTGACCGCCCACTGCCGGGGAGCCTAAGCACGACCGGCGGTGGTGTCCATCCCGGTAGTCCTTTGACAGCCGCCGCTCCTGGCGGGCGGTGTCGCAGGTCCGAGGCAGCAACAGCTACAGCAGGCCCAACCGGTAGCAGCACAGGGAGGTGCATGCAGTGAGGAGCCTTGCGGTTATCGCTCTCGTGGTTCTGGCGGCTGGAGTCGCCTGGGCAGGCCCTGATGACCTGGCGGCCATCCAGGACTGGCCCAATGCCTGGCGGGCGAAGATCGGCTATGCCGACCTGGGTGACTTCGATGACGGCGTGTCTCTCGCCGTCGAGTTCGACACGCCGGAGTGGCTGTTCACGGTCGGCTGGGCCGACGCCGGGGGAACTCTGACCGATCCGGCCACGGCACTCAACTATGCCTTCGACGGCAGCTACTGGTTCGCCGAGATCACCTACACCTACCGCCCCGACCGCAACCCGCTGATCTATATCGGCGCCGGCCCGGGCTGGTACAGGATGGACGGTGACTTCAGGCAGATCGGCGCCGTTCCCGCCGTCACCGCCAGCAGCGACGACGGCTGCATCGGCGGGCACGTCCAGGTCGGCTTCGAGTCGGAGGACCGACGCCTCTTCGGCGAGGTGGAGTGGGTCTTCTCGACCGAGCACTGGAGCTGGGACAGCGACGGCCTGAGGGTCTTCTTCGGCTACCGTTTCTAGACCTCGCTGCCCCGCCCCGCACGACCGCGGATCCGGAGCCCAGCCCGTCCCGTCGCCAGCGACGGGGAGGGCTGGGCTTCTTGTCTTGCTCAGACTCCCCGGTGCCCGACCCCCACCGTCCCGGCGCGGGGCTCGCGCGGACGTGCGTCACGGGGCCCAGGGCGCCCCGGCGCCCGCCGGCTAGGCGCTCAGGCTCGTGGCCGCCGCCACCAGGATCCCCATTGCCTGCCCGATCTCCTCTTCCCCGATGATCAGCGGCGGAGCCAGACGGATCACCCGGTCGCCGATGGCGTTGACGATGAGCCCGCGCTCCAGACACGCGGCCTGCAGCGCTCCCGCCACAGGCCGCGACAGCAGCAGGGCGTTGAGCAGCCCCCGGCCGCGGCAGCCCTCGATGAGCGGCTGCCGCTTGGCCGCCTCCAGGATTGCCGAGCGCAGTACCTCGCCCATGCGCGCCGCGTTCTCCACCAACCCTTCGGACTCCATCACGTCAATCGTCGCCAGCGCCGCCGCGCACGCCACGAAGTTCCCCCCGAAGGTCGAGGCGTGGTCCGACGGCTCAAAGGCACAGGCCACGTCCTCTCTCGCCACGCACGCGCCGATCGGTATCCCGCTCGCCAGCGCCTTCGCCAGGGTCATGATGTCCGGCTCGACGCCGCTGTGCTGGTACGCGAACCACCGGCCCGCGCGGCCCATCCCCGTCTGCACCTCGTCGAGGATCAGCAGCAGGCCCAGCTCGTCGCAGAGTTGGCGCACCTCCGGCAGGTAGCTGTCCGACGGCACGACCACGCCAGCCTCGCCCTGGATGGGCTCGAGCAGGATGGCGCACACGGTCTCATCCACGGCCGCCCGCAGCGCGGCCACGTCGTCATAGGGCACGTGGCGGAAGCCCGGCGCCAGCGGCACGAAGGGCTTCTGGTACTTCCCCTGTCCCGTCGCCGTGAGGGTCGCCAGCGTGCGTCCATGGAAGGACGACCGCGCGGCGATGATGCCCCGGGCCGCCTCGGGCTTGTGCTTGCCGGCCCAGCGCCGCGCCAGCTTGATCGCCGCCTCATTCGCCTCGGCGCCGCTGTTGCCGAAGAAGGAGCGGTCCGCGAAGCTCAGCCCCGCGAGCCGTTGCGCCAGCTGCGCCTCCGGTCCGATGCAGTAAAGATTCGACGTGTGCATCAGGGTCGCCGCCTGGCGCTGGATGGCCTCGACCACGCGCGGATGGCAGTGGCCCGTGGAGCACACGGCTATGCCCGCAAGGAAGTCCAGGTACCGCTTGCCGTCGGCGTCCCACAGCCACGCTCCCTCGCCCCTGACGAAGGCTATGGGCGCAGGTTTGTAGGTCGGCGCAACGTATCGGCTGAAGAGCTCACAGTACTCGTGGTTGTTCATGCTTGGCCACCTCCTCAGCGGCGGCAGCGGCGCGAAGGGCCGCCTGGGATCGCGTCCGGGAGTCGCGTCAGTGGCCGGGCGCCCGCGGTGAGCCCCGGGCCCCGGCCGTCACCTGAACCGAAGGGCGAAGAGGTCGGCGTCCCTCAGCTCGAACCGCAGCCTCACGGCTCGTCCCGCCAGGGCGCCCAGGTCACTCCCCGACGTCCACCGCACCGGCTCCTCCACGGCATCGCCGTAGACCTCCGGGCAGTCGGCCAAAGCGAAGCCCTCGACGGGCTTGCCCTCCGGGCTCTGTACCTCGACGCGCACGCTCCCGGCGGCCGAGGTCGAGTAGTTCATCACCAGCTCGCGGCCCTCGAACCGCAGGGGCCTGGTCAGCATCTCGCCGCCGCGGTAGGGCGCATGGACCGACACGAAGCCGTCCAGCCGCAGCGTGAACCGCCGCAGACGGTTGCCATCCAGGTAGTAGTGCTCGTTGAAGTAGAAGGACAGTTCGTCGGGCGTGCCGGCGATGGACGGCCGCGTGACCAGCATCCCCCAGGCCGCGTAGTTGTTGCGCTGCCACCATCGCTCGCGCTGCAGCCCGGGCCGCAGGAAGGCCTCGAGCCATCGGTGCCAGTGCAGGCCGTCGCGGCTCGTCATGAAAACGCCGTCCGACACCCCGTCGTAGGGGTGATCCTGCAGCCTCTTGCGCTCAGGCAGGAACCGCTTGGGCAAGCCCAGGAGCACGTGAGGCGCGCGCGGATAGGGCGCCACCGCGTTCGTGTAGAGGTGCTCGCGCGGCGCGTCACCGAAGTCCAGCCATTCCGGCCGCGTCCACTGCCGGAAGTCCCGGGACGTGCAGGTCATGACATCCCGCACGCCGTCGCGGAAGCCCCGATGGTATTCCAGGTACTGCTCGCCCACGGGGTCCCAGAAGGCAAGGTTCTGCGAGTCGAAGGCGCCCTCGGTGATGACCGGCTCCTCGCGCAGCAGAGACCAGCGCAGCCCATCGGGCGACACGAAGGCCAGCAGGCCCTCGCCGTCGCCGCCCAGGGCCTTGTATCGCTCCTCGGGGGCGCAGGCCGGGTTCGCGTCCTTGAAGGGCGTGAAGTTGTGCACGCCCGGGCCGCCCATCCACACGATGTTGTTGTCGCGCGACCCGTCCCACTCGAACAGCCCCAGCGACGGTCGCCGCCAGGTGATCCCGTCCTCGCTCTCGGCCTGGCACACGACCTGGTGGTGGGTCTCGCCCCTGTCCCAGTCGTGGTGAGAGCCGCGGTAGTACATGCGGCAGCGCCCGTCGTCCTCGAAGACCGTCACGTAGCCGCAGGTGTTGCCCTCCCAGGGGCGGTCGAAGACCAACGAGAGCTCCTGGGCGACGAGGTGGTGTAGGCGCAGCTCGGCGCCGCGCAGCTCCTCGATGAGCCAGTCGTCAACGAAGGGCTCGAGGCGCGATCCCAGGCTGCGCACCCCGTCCTCGTCGGCCCCCGTGGGCCGCAGGCAATGGTCGGTGGGATCAGGCATAGCATGTCCGCCTCCCGCGTGGAGCGTTTCCGGGCCGCAGCCGGCCCGCGTCGCACCGGCGCGGCGGCTACCTCTCGATCATCGTCCCGACGCCGCGGTCGGTGAACAGCTCCGTCAGGATCGAGTGGTGCAGGCGCCCGTCCAGCAGATGAGCCCGGGGCACGCCCTCCGACACGGCCCGCACGCAGGCCTCGACCTTCGGGCGCATCCCGCCGGACACCTCGCCCGACTCCAGCAGCGCCCGCGCCTCGGCCAGCTTCAGCGTGGTGACCAGCGTGCTTTCGTCCTCCGGGTCGCGCAGCAGACCTGGCACGTCGCTGAGCACGATCAGCTTCTCGGCCCCCAGGGCCGCGGCTATCTCCCCCGCCGCCGTGTCGGCGTTGATGTTGTACGCCATGCCGTCGTCGCCCATCCCGATGGTGGACACCACCACCAGGTACCCGGCCTCCGAGAGCCGCTTGATCAGCTCAGTATTGACCTGCGCTATCTCCCCCACGTGGCCCAGGTCCATCGTTGCGTGACCCTTCTTGCACGCCACCAGCGTGCGCCCGTCCCTGCCCGACACCGTCACGGCCTTCCCGCCCGCCTGGTAGATGTGGGTCACCAGGTCCTGGCCGATCAGGCCCACCAGCACCATCTGCACGATCTCCATCGTCTCCGTGTCCGTCACCCGCTGGCCGTCCACGAAGACCGGCTCCTTGCCCAGGCGCGCCATCAGCTCGCTGATGCGCGGGCCCCCGCCGTGCACCACCACGGGCCGCACGCCCACGTGCTGCAGCAGCACCAGGTCCTGAGCCACCGAGCGCTTGTGCTCGTCACTGACCATGGCCGCGCCGCCGTACTTCACCACCATCGTCGAGCCGGCCCACTGGCGAAGGTACGGCAGGGCTTCCACGAGAACGGCCGCCCGGGCCTTCAGATCGTCCATGCCTCATCGCTCCTGCTTCGCCGCCGGTCCCTCGTACCCGGCGTTCTCGCGCACGAACTCCTCCGTCAGATCGCAGGTCCAGGCGCTCGCGCAGGCCTGGCCCCGGCCCAGGTCCACCTCCACCACTATCTCCCGGCCGGCCAGGGCCTCCTTCGCGGCCTGTCGGTCGAAGGCCTGCGGACCCCCGTTGCGCCAGATGGGGATCCCCGCGAGGCTGGCGGTCACCTTCGCCGGGTCCACGGCCCCCTGGGCGCTGCCCAGGGCCGCCATCACGCGCCCCCAGTTGAACTGCTCGCCGTACAGGGCCGCCTTGAGCAGATTGTACGTCGCCACGGCCTTGGCCGCCCGCCGGGCCTCGAGGAAGCTCGGCGCTCCCGCCACGCGCACGGTGATCAGCTTCGTGGCGCCCTCGCCGTCGCCGGCAATCATCTTCGCCAGCTCCTCCAGCACGACCCGCAGCGCCTCGCGGAAGGCCCCCACCTCCGGCTGCGCGGCCCCCGTCAGCGCCGGCGCTCCCGACGCGCCGTTGGCCATCACTATCACCGTGTCGTTGGTGCTCATGCACCCGTCCACGCTGATGCAGTTGAAGGTGCGGTCCACGGCCCAGCGCAGGCAGTCTCGCGCCACGGCCGCGTCCACGGCCAGGTCGGTGGTCACGAAGCACAGCATGGTCGCCATGTTGGGCGCGATCATGCCGGCGCCCTTGGCGATCCCGCCTACCTGGACCCGCTGCCCGCCGACCTCGAAGGCCACGGCGTGCATCTTCGGGAAGGTGTCCGTGGTCATGATGCCGCGAGCCACGAGCTCGGGGGCGTCGCGGCTCACCGTGGCCGCCAGGCGCCGTATCCCGGGTTCGATGCAGTCCATGGGGAGCTGGAAGCCGATGGACCCCGTCGAGCACACGAGGACGTCGTCGGCCTGCAGGCCCAGGGCCTCGGCGGCCACATCCGCCATCCGGCGGGCGTTGCTCATGCCCTGCTCGCCCGTGGCGCAGTTGGCGTTGCCGCTGTTGGCCACGATGGCCTGGGCGCGCCCGTTGGCCAGGTGGGCCTCGGTGACGTAGGTGGGCGCCGCGCGGAACCTGTTGCGCGTGAAGGTCGCCGCCGCCGCGCACGGGATAGCGCTTACCAGCAGCGACAGGTCCGGCACTTCCCTGGCCTTGATCCCGCAGTGCATGCCCGAACCGCGGAAGCCCTGCGCCGCCAGCACGCCACCGTCAACCGTCTGCATGTCCGCCTTCTCGCTCATCGGTCTCACCTGTAGCCCGCGCTGTCGAGGCTGCGTCCGGCGCCCGGGGCCTCAGGGCCAGACCGCCACGTCGTCCAGCGCGGTGGTTTCCGGCCACTCCCGCGCGACGTTCAGGCACTGCACCGCCGCGCTCGAAAGGCCCTTGCCGAGATTGTCTATTGCTGAGACCACGATCAGCCGCTGAAGCCGCTCGTCCACGGTAAGCCCGATATTGCAGTAGTTCGTCCCGGTCACGTGCTTCGTGGCGGGGTACTCGCCCGGCGCGAGCACGTGCACGAAGGGCTCCTCGGCGTAGGCCGCGGCGTAGACCGCGTGCACCTCCGCCGCCGTCATCGGCGACCGCAGCCTCGCGTAGGCCGTCGTCAGGATCCCTCGGCTCATGGGGATCAGGTGGGGGCTGAAAGTCACCCGCACGCTGTCGCCCCACAGGCTCAGCTCCTGGTCCATCTCCGGCTGGTGGCGGTGCTTGGCGATGTTGTAGGCGCTGACCGACTCGTCCACCTCGCAGAAGTGCGTGGTGAGGGTGAGCTTGGTGCGCCCCGCGCCCGACACGCCCGACTTGGCGTCGAAGATGATCGAGTCCGGCTCAACCAGCCCCTCGCGCACGGCCGGCGCCATCGCCAGGATCGCGCCCGTGGGGTAGCAGCCCGGCACGGCCACCAGCCGCGCCCCCACCAGCTCCGCCCGGTGCAGCTCCGGCAACCCGTACACCGCCTCGTCCAGCAGCTCCGGCGCGGTGTGCGGGCAGTAGTACTCCTGGTAGACCTCGCGGCTGCGCAGGCGGAAGTCGGCGGAGAAATCGAAGACCTGCAGGCCGGCGGCCACGGCCTCGGCTACGAAGCCCATGCCCGTGCCGTGGGGCAACGCCGAGAACAGCACCTCGGCCTCGCCGAGGATCTGCTCGATGCTGCTCTCCTCGATGGCGCGCTCATCCACGCCGGCCAGGTGCGCGTAGACCTGGTCCATCCGCTGGCCGACGGTGCTGTGACCGGCGAGCCGGACGACCTCGACGCCGGGATGGCGGCGGAGGATCCGCAGCAGTTCGACGCCGCCGTAGCCGGCCGCGCCGAAGATGGCTACCTTGACGGCTTGCATGGCGACCTCCCCCCATAACGCTAATGCCGCCCTGGGGTGGGCGGCATCGTCAACAGATCACCTGCCCGCTTGTTGAGGCAACTAGCGGCCGCGCCTGACGCGGGTGCAGGTGTGAGTATTCATCGTGCGCAAGGATAGCAACGCCGGCGGCGCAAGTCAAGACTCCACGCCCTGGCGCGCCTCCAGGTCCTCAGCCCTCTTGACTCTCATCTCGCCCTGGGTATGCTTGAGAGTGATCAGCGGGGTGCTCTGCCTCCGCTCTCAACAGCCAACGGTCAGACTATGCCACGTCCGAAGGTTGAAGGCCTAACTCAACGCAGGCTGTCAGTGCTGCGGGCCGTGGTCCGCGAGTACGTCAAGGACGAAAAGCCCGTAGGGTCCGAGACCGTTCGCGCGCGACACCACGTCAGGGCCAGCAGTGCCACCATCCGCCTGGACATGGCCGCGCTGTCCGAGATGGGCCTTTTCAGCCAGCCCCACTCGTCGTCCGGGCGCATACCCACGGCCTCGGGCTACCGCGCCTACGTCCGTCACCTGCCGAGCCCGCGCCTGGACTCGCGCGGGGAAGTGCTCCTGCGGGCCCCGCTGCGCAAGGCCCAGGACCTGACCGAGGCCCTGGCCATGGTCACGCGCGCCCTGGCCGACCTTACCCAGCTAGTCGCCCTGGCCACGCCACCCATCGCCGGCGGTCTGCGGCTCGACTCGGTGAAACTGCGCCACGTAAGCGCCCAGATGGTCCTGCTGGCCTACTCGCTCAGTGACGGCACGCGCGGGGAGGCCCTGGTCCCCCTGCAGGACGCGGCTCCCGCCCACTCGGTGGACGAATGGCGGCGGGCTCTCGAGGGCCTCGAGCCCATCGGGGTCGAGAGCCTGGCCGCGTCCGCCCCGCCGGCCGTCCCTGAGCCGGTTTGGCGGGCCCTCGTCGAGGATATCCTGAGGCACGTGGGCATGCTGGTGATCTCTCAGGGCGCGTCGCACCTCGCGACGAAGCCCGAGTTCAGCACCCATCTGAGTCTCGCCGATCTCCTGGCGCTGATCGGGAATCCTGGGCGGGCTTACGCGCTGCTGACGCGCGTGCAGCCCGGGCAGGAGACGCGGACGCTGATTGACGGTGCCGACACGGGCGACCAGCTCCGTGACTGTGCCCTGGTGGTCGGCTCCTTCGGCGGCGAGGCCTCGCGCTCCGGCCGCGTCGCCGTGCTCGGGCACATGCGCATGCACTACGATCGCAGCATAGCCGCCACAGCCCACGCCGCCGGCCTCCTGGACGACGCCTGGGCGCGAAGGTCCGAGGAACCCGAGGGCTAAGACGCCCTCAGCAGGCCTGCCATCGCCGGGCGACCTCTCCTCGCCGGAACCGCCGGCCGTGCCCTTCGCCCGCCCGGGGCCACGCCGCGCGGATGGGGTGCCCGCCCGAGGGGCTGCCGCCCCGGCAGGCGCCAGTGGTAGGAGGTGACCTAGATGACGATGAGCAAGGACGAAGATACCCGCGCCGCGACGCCCTCCGGCGACGACGCAACCCGGCCGGAACCGGACGCGGAGGCCGCCGAGCCCGCCTCGCCGCCTGACGCGGAACTGGCCGCCCTGCGCGGCGAGGTGGCCCGTCTTAGCGAGGAACTGGCCGCCGAGCGCGAGCGCCACCTGCGCGCGCGGGCCGAAGTGGAGAACACCAAGCGCCGGGCCGCGGACGAGCAGGCCCGCACGGTGGAGTACGCCAACGAGCAGCTCCTGCGCGATCTGCTCCCCGTGGCCGACGACCTGGAGCGCGCGCGCGCCACGCGCGACGCGTCCGCCGAGTCTCTGCGCCGAGGCGTCGAGATGATCCTGCAGAACCTGTTGGCCGTGCTGGCGAGCTACGGCGCGCAGCCCGTGGCTGCGTTGGGAGAGCCTTTCGATCCCTACCGCCACGAGGCCGTCGAGTGCGTGGTCACGGACGAGGTGCCCGAGGAGACCGTCCTGGCCGAGCTGCAGAGGGGCTACACCTGCCGCGGCCGACTGCTGCGGCCCGCCCGGGTGCGAGTGTCGGCTGCTCCCGAGCCGTGACCCCCACCCCACCGCGGCGAGGATGGCGGAGGGGGTGGGATTCGAACCCACGAGGGCCGGGAAGGCCCCAGCGGTTTTCAAGACCGCCGCCTTAGACCACTCGGCCACCCCTCCGTACGGCTAACATACCCGCGCGCCGGGCTGCCAGTCAACCGCCAACCCGGGCCGGCTCTTGCGGCCCAAGGCCCCCTTCGCCATACTCTAGGCTGTGGGTGAAAGCTCTTGTCGCAGGCTCCTCCCGACAATTGGCTTGACCGCGTACGAACGGCCGTCAGCCGTCCCTTCACGGCGGGCAATCTGTCGGACTATGGGCTGTGCCCGCGCAAGTTCTTCCTCTCCCAGTTCGCCGCGCCCGACCAGCAGCGGGCCCTGGGGAGGGTCAGGGCCCTGCATGGCGCGGTGCGCGCGGCCCTCACCGCGGCCGACAAGATGGGCGGCCCGGCCGCCGTCGGCCTCGAGTGGCTGCGCGACGAGTTCCGGCGCGCCTTCGACGGCTCCGCCTGCGCCGACAGCCTCGAAGAGGAGCAGACCCAGCGCCTGGGCCTGCGGATGCTGGCCGAGTTCCACGCCCGCCAGCAGGCCACGGACTGCGAACTCCTGGGCGCCGACGTGTGCTTCCAGGAGGCCGTCGAGGACCTGGAGTTCGTGGCCGTGGCCGACCGCCTTGAGCGCCATCCCGAGGCCGGCCTCGTCGTGGCCCGCTATGACGTCCGTCGCGACCCGCTCGGGCCCCAGCGCATCCCCCGCGACCTCTCGCTGGGCCTGCTGGTGGTCCTGGCCGAGGCGCGCCACGGCGAGCGCCCCCTGGCTCGCGTCTACGGCCTGCACAAGGACAAGGTCTATGAAGCGCGGTTCGACGATGCGGCCGTGACGCGCGTGGCCCAGCGCGCGCTCTTCCTCGCTCGTTCCATCCGCGCCGACACCGACTTCGCGCCCGCGACCGGCGACCACTGCCGCTGGTGCCGCGTGCGCGCCGAGTGCTCAGCCTGGCTCGACCGTCGCCGCAGCCTGCTCGGACCGGGAGGATGCTGACATGGACAGCTTCGCCGAGTTCGTCCGTCGTCTCTGGCTGTCCGCGCTGCCCCTCAAGCTCGTCTATGCCATATGCACGGCCGCCGTCTTCGAGGTCCTGGTCTGGCTCGTCGCCAACCGCCTGCACGCTGCCCTGCGGCCCGCCCTGCAGCGCGACAGGACCGCCGAGCCCTCCGTCCGGGCCGTGCGCATGAAGCTCCTGCTCCGTCCGCCCAAGCTCCTGGTGCGCTCCGTCCTCTACGTCCTAGCCGTCGCCATCATCCTCAGGATCTTCGGCTTCCCGCTGCGCCTGGAGGTGCTCCCCATCCTCGCCGTGGTCGCGGCCGGCGCGCTCCTGGCCTGCTGGCGCCTGCTGCAGGATTGCGTGCGGGGCTACCTGCTGGCCTACCAGAACGTCTTCAGCCTCGGGGACGAGATCAGCCTCGGGGACGTGCGGGGCACAGTTTCCGCGATGAGCCTGCCCAACACGGTCCTGCGCACGGCCGACGGCGCGGAGGTCACCATCGCCAACGGCGCCATCACGCAGGTCACGAACCACAGCCGCCACGCCAGGCCGTCAGAGCAGCCCCGCGAGGCGGAGGACACCGGCTAGTTCCCCTATCTCGCGGACCCGGAAGTCCGCCGGGCACTGCACACCCACGGCGACGGTCACCATGCCCAGCTCCCGGGCCACCGCCAGGTTCGGCGCGTGGTCGTCCGCCAGAGCCACCGCCTGCGGCTCGATCCCCAGGGCCTCGAGCACCTTGCGGAAGGCCCCCTCGCTGGGCTTGCCTTCCCACTCCAGGAACTCCAGGTCGAAGATCCCCGCGAAGGCCTCCTGCACACCCAGCGCGTCCAGCACGCGTGTCGCGTAGCCGTGGGTCGAGTTCGTGAAGAGGTACACGGGCACGCCCGTCTCCCTCAGCATCTGGGCCAGCTCGGGTGCGGGCGCGATGATGCCCCGCGGGTCCAGGCTCTCCAGCGCCTCGCGGCACATCTCGGCCTCAGGTATCCCGAACTCCAGCGCCAAGCCCCGCGCCGTCGTTCCGTACTCGCGCCACAGGCGTCGTCGCACCTCGTCCGCCTCGTCCCAGGGCAGCCCCAGCCGCTCCTGGATGAAGGCCGTGATGCGCTCGTCTCCCGCCGCGAGCAGGCCACACTCGGGCGGGTAGAGAGTGTTGTCCAGGTCCACCAGGATGGCCTGCAGCTTGTGTGGCTGACGTGGTTGTGGCTGAGGCGTCATGGCTGTGGCTCGCGCGCGGCTCCGAGGATCGGGGCGGGCCGGCGGCGCACCCATTATACCCGGCGCCGCACGGGAGCACACGGGGGCCCACGCCGGGGCCCTCCTCTGGGACGTGCCCCGGCACCGCGGCTCTCAGGCCGGGCACCGCGTCGCCAGAGGTGAGGACGGGGGCCGTCGCGAAGTACCTTCGCCGCCGGAGGCCGACGACGCCGGGGACCTTCCGCGGTCGGGCGGCCCACTCACGACGGCGGCGGCAGGAGGGCCTGCCCTTGTCTCCAGCCCTGGTCTTGCTTGCCCTATTGCCCGTGACCGCGCCCCCCAAGCCCGCGGCCACCGTCTGGGTCGAGGCCGAAACTGCCGCCGCCTCGGACTTCCACCCAGGCGTCGTCGAGGCGCCCGGGGCGTACGCGGGGAAGGCTCTGCGCCTGGACACCGACCGCCCCGCCCCGGAGCCCTACCACTGCGACCTCGCCGTCTCGGTGCCTGCCACGGCCCAGTACGAGCTGCGCGTGTGCGCCACGCGCCTCGACGCCGCCGAGACCTCCCCTCTGGCCCTGCGCGTGGACGGCGGGGGCCGCTACCTCCTCAGCGCAACGCCTCAGCTTGGCCCTACCTGGCCCAGCCAGACCGATCCGCCCTGGGTCCCCCGATTCGCCTGGCACAGCTTTGGCCTCTTCCACCTCGCGGCCGGCAACCACACGCTGCGCTTCGAGGTGCTCGGGCCCGGCTCCGCCGGCAGGCTCACCGTCGCCCTCGACGCCCTCTGCCTGATCGCCCTTCCCGAGCCCAAGCTCCTCTTCCACGCCCCTTACGACGAGTCGCTGGAGCCGGCCGTCGGCCGCGCGCCCGCCTTCCTCACGGGCGACGCGCCTCTGGGCCCGGGCCACGACGGCCGGGCCGTGCGCATCAACGAGGGCGTGGTGCTGGAGTACAGCACCGCCGCCAACCTCGACCCGGCCGCCGGCACCGTGGCCTTCTGGTTCAGCTTCATCGAGCCGCCTGAGGGCCGGGCCTTCTGGGACCGACTCTGGGACCTGACCGTAGGCGGGAGCAACGACAACGCGATGCGCATCCTGCTGCAGAAGGACGCGGGGCGCGTCTACGCCGTTCTCAGCTCCACGGCGGGCGACGCGCCCTACCGCTTCTCCCCCACGGCGAACACCGCCATCGCCGCCGGCGAGTGGCACCACGCGGCTCTGACCTGGGGCCCGCGAGGAGCCGCCCTCTGGCTGGACGCTCGCCTCGTGGGGGCCAGCGACCAGTACCGGCCCCCCGCCGGCCTGCCCGAGCGCTTCACGGTCGGCAACATCGCGGACAGCACGGCCGGCGCCCGAGCCTGGGTAGACGATCTGCGCATCTACGACCAGCCCCTGGAGGCCGCGGCCGTGCGCGCCCTGGCAGGCCTGGAGGCGCCGGCCGCTTCTCCGGACGCCAATCTGCTCCCCAACGCCGGCTTCGAGCTCGGCCAGGCCGGCTGAACCGTGATGCCCAGCGGCCAGGCCTTGGGCAAGTGGGCCCCGGACGCGGCCGATCCCGCCGTCGGGCGCCGATGCCTGCGCCTGGCGGCCACCGGCGGAGGCGGCGACGGCGACTGGTCTCGCCTGGAGCTCTTCGGGCCCTGGCGCAGTCTGCCCCCAGGCCGCTTCCACACCTTCAGCATCCTGCTGCGCGCCGACCGCGACAGCGTGCCTGTCCTCCTCCGCATACAGAACGGCGTGATCCACGGCCTCCTCGAGCAGGGCCTGGGCACCGGCCAGGGCCTGCGGCGCACCGTCCTGGTCGGGCGCGAGTGGCGCCGATACTTCATCGGCGGCCCTCTGCCCTCCGCCTTCCGCGACGCCTGCCGCGTCCACGTCGGCGTCCCCCACGGCGCCACCGTCTGGGCCGACGACGCCGTCCTCCTGCCCGGCCCCGAGCGGCCCGCGGCCCCGGGAGGGCTCGAGGCTGCCGCGGCCCTGGACGCCTCGGGCGCCTGCCTGGATGTCGGCCGGCCCGCGGAGGGCACGGTGCTGCTGCACAACGCCGGCGCCGGCGCCCCCTTGCGGTGCGCCCTCGAGTGGCGAATCGCGCCCAGGGACGGCGACGCGCTGGCCCAGGGCAGCGAGGAAGCCATCCTCGAGCCCGGCGACACGAAGACCTTCGCTGTCCGATCCCCGGCCCTTGCGCGACGCGGGCCCTACCGCCTCACCGTGGCCGCCACAGCCGGCGACCGGCGGGGCACGGCGGAAGCGCCCTTCGTCGTGATCCAGCCTCTGCGCGACGTCGCCCCCGACAGCCCCTTCCTTCTCCACGACGGCGGGGCGCAGCTTCTCTCCGACCTCGACCGCGTGCGCCGCATTGGCGCGGTCAGCATCCGCTGCGCGGCCACCACCACGTGGGTCTCCGTCGAGCCGCGCGAGGGCCAGTGGGAGTGGCGTGACACCTACCACCGACGCTTCTTCGACAACGGCCTGTCCCTGCTGGGCCTTCTCGGCTTCGCGCCCGCCTGGGCTCGCGGCGACGCCTCCGCCTTCCACTGGCGCGAGACCCGCGTTCCCCCCGCCGACCTCACCCGGTGGGCTCAGTACGTCGAGGAGACCGTGCGCCACTACCGCGGCCGGATGGACACGTGGGAGCTGTGGAACGAGCCCAACGCCCAGAGCTTCTTCTCGGGGACCCCCGAGGACTATGCCGCCCTCGTGAAGGCCGCCTATCCCGCGGCCAAGCGCGGCAATCCGGACTGCCTGGTCATGGGCCTCAGCCTGGCGGGGATCGGTGACAAGCCTCTCGAGTTCGCCGAGGCCGCCATGAAGGCGGGCGTGCTCGACGGGCTGGACGCGATCTCCTTCCACCCCTACCAGGCCGCGCCGCCCGAGGCCCAGATGCCCGAGCGCATCCAGCAGCTCCGGGCCCTGGCGCGCCGGTACGGCCGCGATCTGCCGCTGGTGAATTCCGAGGTCGGATGGCAGGGCACCGACGTCTTCGATCCCGGCCAGCCCTATTTCCCCCAGGAGAAGCTCCAGCCGCCCTGGGACGAGCAGGTGCAAGCCGACGTCCTGGTCCGGTCCTACGTCCTCTGCCTAGCCCACGGCGTGACCCGCTACTACTGGCACAAGTGGTTCGAGGAGCGGGGCGACGTGGGCCCGGACCTGCACGGCCTCATCCGCGCCGACTGGCAGCGCTCGCCGAAAGCGGCCGTCGCCGCCTTCAACGCCCTCATCGAGCGCCTCGACCGCCACGCCTACGACAAACGCCTCGGGGCCGCCGACCCCGCCGTCCATGCCTACCTCTTCCGGCGCGAGGCCACGACGACCCTGGTCGCCTGGGTTGCCGAAGGCGAGGCCACGCTCGATGGCGTCCGCGGCCAGGTCTTCGACGTGTACGGCAATGCCCTGAGCGCTGTGGACGGGGCCCTGCCCCTGACCCCTTCGCCCGTCTACGTGATCGGCCGGTAGTCACCAGGCCTGATGAGGAGGTAGGAGGATGCACTGCACGCGTGCGCTGTGCCTGGCGCTGATATTGCTGCGCTCACTCGCCTGGGGCCAGGAGGACCTCACGCGCCCCTTCGAGCCCGATGGCGCCACCGTCGCCCTTTACCACCTCGACGACGCGGCCACTGGCCGGCTCCGCGACGCCGCCGGTGGACCGACGGGTGCCGCCGTCGAGGCGCTCCCGACCTTCGGCCGGTTCTCCGGCGGCCTGAGCTTCGGCGGCGGCACGGGCTGGGCCGACATCCCCGCGCCCGCCGACGTCCCCCCCGAGGCGTGCCTCACCGTCGAGGCCTGGGTCAAGTTTCGCCAGACCGCCGGCGGCGACGTCGTCTGCCGTAACGGCGCCTACATGCTCCGCGTGTCGAGCAGCCTGCGGGCCTACGTGCACCTGGATGGCAAGTGGCGCCAGGTCGAGGGCCGGCGCCCCGTCCCCGTCGGGCGCTGGACGCATCTCGCCGTCGTCTACGACGCCCCGAGCCGCCAGGTCCGCTGCTACGTGGACGGCCGCCTGGACGTGGCCGCCGTGCCCGACGGCCTCACCGACGGCAGGCTGGGCACGGGTGACCGGACGCTGCGGCTCGGCAGCAACACCTGGACGCCTCAGTCGGGCCTCATGGACGGCAAGCTGGACGAGGTGCGCATCTCGTCCGTGGCCCGCACCTACGAGCCGCTGCAGGCCGAGCCGGCCCAGCCCCTGGCCCCCGGCGGCAATCTCCTCGTCAACCCGGGGTTCGAGTTCGGCCTGCACGGCTGGCGCACCCACTACGAGGCCGACACGCGCCTGCAGTGGACCCTCCAGACCGAGAACGCGCCTCAGGGTCGGGCTTTTCTGCGCTCCGCCGAGCCCGGGCGGTATGCCATCATCACCTACCCCTTCCCCATCGCCCTCGGAGAACCGCACACCGTCTCCGCCCTCCTGCGGGCCGATCGCGCGTGCAAGAGCCGCTTCACGCTCACCTGCGCCGGCGCTGCCTTCGGGTCCGACCGTCCGAGCAAGTCCGCGTCGGTGGACGTGACGACCGGGTGGCAGCGCCTCTCGGCTGCCCTGGACCTACCCGCCGACTGGCCCACCCGGTCGGCTTACCTGGCCGTTGACAAGCCCCAGGACGTCACCCTCGATCTGGACGCCGTGAATGTGGTCTGTGGCGAGGAGCGCGACTACTCCCAGACGCAGGCCCAGTCGGTCGGGATCCTCGCCGACCTCCCGCCGCAGAGCACCTACGACCTCGGCGGCGACGGGGCTCTTCCCCTCCAGGTGGTGAACGCCGGCGACGCGCCGCGCCGCCTGACGGTGGGCTACGAAGTCAGCGACCGGACCGGCCGCACCGTGGCCCGGGGCGAGCTGCCCGAACAGCAGACCGCGCCGGGCGACGCCTCGCCGACCCGCATCGCGCTCCCCACGACCGCCGTGGGTTGGTTCCTCGTGCAGTTCACCCTCAGCGAGGGCGACCGAGAGCTCAGCCGCAGCTCGCGCGTCTTGAACGTCGTCGAGCCGATGGCGGGCCTTGGCGACGCCCTCTCCTCGCCGCTGGGCATGAACACGCACATGGAGCGCGAGGCCACGCCCCACCTCGACCGCAACCTGTCCGCCCTCGCCCGCTGCGGCGTGAAGTGGATCCGCGGCTGGTGGGGCTGGGGAATGGCCGGGAAGCAACCGGGCGACTTCGACTGGGCCGAGCTCGACCGCCAGTTGGGCGCGGTCAACCGGGCGGGCATGGAGCTCATGCCCATCCTCCTGCGCTACTACCCGGCCTACGAGCAGGCCTGGGCCGGCAAGACCGACCGCATCCAGCAGCCGCCCTATGACCTGGCCCAGTGGTCGGCCTTCGTGGCGCGCACCGTCGAGCGCTACCGTGGCCGGGTGCGGGCATGGGAGGTCTGGAACGAGCCGGCCTTCACCATGGAGGCCGACGAGTACGCCCGAATCCTCAAAGCCACCTACGAGGCCGTCAAGAGCGCCGACCCCGACGCCCTGGTCGTGGGCTTCGCCGGTGTCCCTCTGGACTACGTGCGCAAGGTCTTCGAGGCAGGCGGCGCCGACTGCCTGGACGTCCTCTCGCACCACAGCTACGCCCAGCTACCCCAACCCTTCCAGCAAATGTCCCGGCTCGCCGAGGACACCGACGCCGTGCTCAAGCAGTTCGGCGCTACGCCCCGTGTCTGGCACTCGGAGCAGGGCCAGGGCGCGGACGGCCTGGGCTACGTCGGCATCGGCCTCACCGAGACCCAGTGCGCCGCCGGCCTCGTCCAGGCCTACCTGTCGGCGCTGGCAACCGGGGTCGAGAAGTTCTTCTGGTTCAGCGCCCAGACGAGCCCGACCTATGGCTGGGCGGTCTTCTACGAGGACTACACCCCGCGCCCGCGCCTGGTGGCCCTCAACGGCCTCGCCCGCCTGCTGCGCGGCCGGCGCGTTGTCGAACGGCTCGCGCTCCCGGAGGGCGCCCCGGCCTGCGTGCTCCTCGACGGCGAGGCCGGCGCCGCGGCAGCTCTGTGGAACCTGGGCGACAACCTCCTGCTCCGCCTGCCCGACGAGGCCGGCGCCCTGCGCGCCCTCGACCTGCTCGCCAACCCGCTGCCCGGCGAGGGCGGTGCCGCCCCGCGCGAGCTGGCCCTGCGTTCCGGCCAGCCTCTGTACCTGCTGGCGCCGGGCCTCTCCCTTCGCGACTTGGCCGCCCTGCTCCGCAGGGCCACCTTCAGCGAGGAATTCCCGGTGCAGGTGAGCGCGCGCAAGACCGACGAGGGTAGCCTGGAGGTCACCGTGACCAGCTTGGCCGACCGGTGCCTGGACCTGAGGGTCGGCGTTACCTGCCCGGAGCTCTTCGCCGCGCCGCCCGAGCCGATCGCCCTCGTGGACCTCCCCGGCGGCGAGGGAAGCTCCCTCGCCTACCGACCCGACCGGGCCATCGCGGCGGGCCGGGACGTCGAGGCGAAGATCACGGTCGAGCTGGGCGAGCACGGCCTTCGCGAGCACGAGATGATCCTGCGCGTGCGCTTCTAGGCGGGCCTTCGCCCGCGCGTCTAGGGCGCCGCCGGCGAGGCGGACCCGCCGGGGGCCGCCTCCGCGACGCGCGATACGACGACCGTGTACTCCCGCACGTCCTCGCTGAAGGGCAGCACGAGTACCAGCTTCGCGCTCGACAGCGGCGCGCTCCCGTCCTTGGTGTAGGGATTGTGTGCCCGCGCCGGCCAGCGCAGCTCCGCGCCCGGCGGCACGGTCACCCCCAGCC
>CAZSOQ010000098.1:0-18649 GCA_964608495.1 uncultured Armatimonadia bacterium
GACCGCCGGGGGGCCCCTGCGGTCTGTGTGTCCGGCATCCGCTGGCGGGAAGGAGTACCCGGCCGCGGAACCGAATCCCCTTGACTGACGACCTTTGCCCGGGACGCCCGCGTAGGCAAGCGTGCCGGCAGACTCTCCCCGTCAGGGACGGTGCGCGTATGAGACGACTGCTCGTGGTGGGGGCGGCCTTCGTGGTAGCGGCATGGGCGTCGGGGTGGGCCGCGGGACACGACCTGTTACTGGACTCGACCCGCGACCTCAGCTCCTGGCGCACGAACGTGGGAGGTGAGTTCCCGGGCGCTCGGGGCAGCCTCGAGCCCGCGACCGACGCCCAGAGGGGCCCCTGTCTGCGCGGCACCTTCGAGTTCACCGGCGACAGCCGCTACGCGGGCATGGAGTGGTCCGGCGAGATACCGCGCGGCCACAAGATCGGCTTCTGGGTCAAGCTCACCGACCGCGACAGCGGCATGTTGCGGATCCGCGACGCCACGGACCAGGAGCACGCGGGCGGGTACACGGCCACGCGCGGCGAGTGGACCCAGGTGGAGGTGGAACTGCTCCCCGAGAGCTTCCCCGGCCACTGGCACGGCGCCGACGACGGCAAGTTCTACTACCCCCTGCGGGGCGTGCTGATAGCCGTAGGGCGAGGGCCCGATCGGGCGGAGATGCTCGTCTCGCAGCCCTACGTCGTGACGGATGAGGTCGAGCCCGCGGACCGCTGGCGGCTCTCCATCGAGCCGCGCCCGCGCAGCGGGGTCGCCCTCCGCGGCGGGGCCGTCGAGTACACGGTCCATGTCCTCAACCGCCTCAGGGAGCCGGCCGACGCCACGGTGGGCGTCGAGACCCAGACCGTGACGGACGCCCTCGGCGCTCCCGGTCCTGCCATCGCCCAGCCGCCCCAGCGGCTCACCGTGGGCGGCTGGTCCGAGGTGCTGGTGCCCTACCGGCTGCCGGGCGACAAGCTGGGGTACTGGTGCGTGCGGGCCACGCTCACGGGCGCCGGGGCCACGATCGGGCCGGTGGTAAGCGGCCTGGTGGTGGTGCCTCGGCCCCTGCACTACGGCAAGCCCGCTCCCGACTGCTACTTCGGCCTGCAGTCGGTGCCCGACATGGAGGCGGCGGAGCGCCTGGGCTGCAAGGCGGTGCGCCTGGCCCCGGGATGGCGGTGGGCCGAGCGTGCCCCCGGCCTCATCATGTTCGAGGAGTACCTTGACCCGCAGGTCCTGGGAGCCCTCGACCACCACATGCAGGTCCTGCTGACGCTCCAGGCCTTCGCCCCAGGCTGGGCGGCCTGGCGCGTCGAGGGCAAGCCCAAGCTCGCCGACCTGCCCGCCCCCGACAAGCTGCACGGGTTCCAGCAGTTCACCCGGCTGGTCGCGGAGCGGTATCGCGGGCGTCTCGCGGCCGCCGAGATCCAGAACGAGCCCGACCTCACCTGCTGGGTACATCCCGGGCTGTCCTTCGACGAAGGGGTGGACTACTACGTCAGGCTTCTGCGGGCGGGTCACTCGGGGGTGAAGACGGGCGACCCCGGCCTGGCGGTGGCGGGCATTGACGTGAGCGGCGGCGACTTCGACGCCGACCTGCGCTTCACCCGGGCCGTCCTCGACCGTGCCGCCAACCTGCTCGACGTCTACACCGGCCATCCCTACGCCTCGCCGCGCTACTTCGGCCCCGGCCTGAAGCCCGTGTGGCCCATCGCCAACCGGATGGCCGAGAAGTGCGTCTCGGCCCTTGACCTGCTCGCCCAGTACGGCCGCCCGCGGCGGATGTGGATCGGCGAGCTCGGCTGGGGCCTGGACAACACGGCCGATCCGCTGAGCCCCTCTTCCCTGGACTTCGCGGCCTGCATCGCCCGCGCCCTCATCGTGGGCAAGACCGTGCCCGGCGTCGAGAAGATGCTCTACTTCACCCTCCAAGGCTGCAACGAGGGCGGCAGTGAGTACGGCCTTCTCCGCGGATCGCCCTCCTACCCCCTGCCCGCGGCCCTGGCCTATGCCACCTGCGCCTACGTGCTCCATCCCAGTGACCCGGGCGAGCTGGCCTCCGTCGCCGGCGACCTCTGGCGCGCGAGCTTCGCCTCGCCCCAGCGCGATCAGCTCATCGTCGCCTGGTGGTCTCAGGGTGACGGCGTGACGATCACCCTCCCCACCGGCGCGCCCGAGGGCCGCTGGCTCGACAGCTTCTGCCAGGTCCTGCGCCCCACGGGCGGCCAGGTCAAGGTGGGGCGCCTGCCCGTCTACTGGATACTCCCGCTGGCGCAGGTGGGCCCACGGCCGGCCTTCCTGGCCAGGGCGCGGGTCACGGGCGTTGTTCCGACAACGCAAGCCGAGCCGGTCCGCGTGGACCGGGCCTTGCTCAGCGCCCGCGACCGCCTCGGCCTGCTGCTCAGCAACCGCACGGGCGAGGCTCAGACCGTGGCCGTGCAAGTGCAGGGCGCGACGAGCGAGCTGCGGGTGCCCCCCGGCGCGAACGGCCTGGCCTTCGAGGTGCCGCTGCCCGCCGGCGTGCCCGTGAGCACGGCGCGCGAGCTCCCGGTCACGGTCACGGCTGGCGAGTACGTCTACAGCCGCGCGCTGGCCGTGGACCTGGCATGGCTTGAGGCGCCGCCCGAGGGCTGGCGTCCCGACGCCGATCTGGGCGAATGGGCCGCGCGCGAGGCGCTCGTGGTGGAGCGGCGAGACCAGGTGCTGCCGCCCGACCCGGGCATCGGCTGGGACGGCCCCTCGGACCTGAGCCTGCGGGCGTACCTCGCGGCGGACCGGCAGGCCCTCTACTTCGCGGCGGTCATCACCGACGACGAGCACGCGGCCCCCGTGGCGGGCCCGGACGATTTCTGGAACTCGGACAGCGTCCAGATCGCCGTGGACCCTCGCGGCGACTCGGGCGAGGCCTTCGGCGACGATGATCGCGAAGTGGGGATCGTGCTGGGCCCGGGCGGGCCGGTGGCGTACCTCACCCACCCCGCGCCGAGGCACAAGCTCGACGTGCCGGTGGCCGTGACGCGCCGGGACGGACGCACGGTCTACGAGGCGGCCTTTCCGTGGGCGGCGCTGGGGCTGGAGCCGCCCGGCCCGGGGCGCTTAGTGCGGCTGAGCTTCATCGCGAACGAGAACGACGGCGAGGGCAGGGCCTATTGGATGGGCCTGACACCGGGCATCGGCGAGGCGAAGGTGCCCGCGGGCTGGGCAGCCCCTGCCGCCGCCTACCGCGAGTTCTGCGTCTCCGGCGGGCGCTGAGGGCACCGCGGGCTTGTCTTGTGACCCGGCCTGGCAGGCGGTAGACTATCCAGACCGGGACCCGGACCGACTCCTGCGGGCGAGGAGGCCGAGCGTCGGTCGAAGCGGGGGGCTCAGGATTGGCCGCTACAGTCGAAGAAGCGGTGCCTTCTCCCGATCAAGAGGATACGACGGCTGTCGAGGGGATCACCTGGCGCGCGGTCACCTGGTCCCTGGCCTTCCTTGTCATCTCCTGCATCTGGATCCAGCATGCCGGCCTCATCTCCCACGGCACCCAGATAGGCGAGAGCGTGCCGGTAATCCCGGCTGTCGGCGCGGCGATCTTCTTCACCCTCCTGGCCCCGCTACTGCGTCGTCTGCCGAGGGCCTTCCACATGTCCCAGCAGCAGGTGATGCTGGTCTACATCTTCCTCTGCGTCGCCGTGACCATGCCCTCGGTAGGCGTCATCCGGATGCTCTTCCCCAACACCACCGCCGCGTTCTACTTCGCCTCGCCCGAGAACGACTTCGCCCGCTTCCAGCAGTACGTGCCCGACTGGATGGCGCCCCACGACCCCGAGGTCATCCGGCAGATGTACGAGGGCAGCTCGGACGAGAGGGTGCCCTGGCGAGCCTGGCTGGTGCCCCTGGCGGCCTGGACCTTCTTCTACACGGCTTGCTTCATCACCATGCTGTGCGTGATCAGCATCTTCCGCCGCCAGTGGGCCGACAAGGAACGTCTCACCTTCCCCATCGTGCACATGATGCTCGACCTATCGGACCAGACGGGCAAGCGCCTCGTGGGAGGGTTCTTCCGCAATCCCCTGATGTGGACGGGCTTCGTGCTCGTCGCGCTATACAACGTCCTGAACATCCTCAACGCCTGGAACCCGGCCGTTCCCTGCATGGGCCGCGGCTACGACCTCGGCCGCCTCTTCACCGAGCGCCCCTGGTCGGCCATTCAACCCCTGACCCTCGCCTGGCGGCCCGAGAACTTCGGCCTCGGCTACCTGGTCTCCACCGAGATCACCTTCTCCGTCTGGGTGTTCTACCTGCTCCTGCGCGTCAGCAACGTCGTCGCCGTGATGCTCGGGTACGAGTTGGCGGGCTTCCCCTTCGACCAGGAGCACGCCGCCGGCGCCTATCTGGCGATGTCGGTGTTCCTGATCTACGTGGCGCGCAACCACCTGGCCGCGGCCCTCAAGCACGCGCTCGGCTTCGGCCGCGACCTCGACGACCGGGACGAGCCCCTGCCCTACCGGTGGGCCGTGATCGGCGCGGTACTGGGCTTCGCCGGCATGATGGGGTTTGCGGTGAAGGCCGGGATGTGGGGATGGACGGCCGCCGTGTACCTGTCCCTCTTCCTGCTCTTCGCGCTGGTCTATGCCCGCGCGCGGGCTGAGGCGGGCGCCGCCATGGTCTGGCTCTTTCCCTTCTACCAGCACAAGCGGATGATGCTCAACGTCCTCGGCTCCGCGCCCTTCGTCCGGGGCCAGAACTACAGCAACCTCACCATCTTCTCCGTCCTCATGTTCCTCTCCCGCGGCTACTACCAGTCCACCATGGCCTACCAGCTCGAGAGCGAGAAGATCGCCGGCGAGACGGGCCTCAAGCCCCGCCACGTCCCCCCGTGGCTCATCGCCGCCGTCGTCCTCGGCCTGATCGGCGCTTACTGGGTCCACCTGACCGCCTACTACACCCACGGCGCCAACATCCTCGAGGGCGGCACCACCGAGGGCGGCTACCGCACCATCCTCGCACGCACCGAGTTCGAGGAGCTCGCCTCCTTTCTCAAAGCGCCCAAGCCCATGGACCTAGCCCGCTCCCTCGCCGGGCTGTCCGGCTTCATCATCATCAGTGTCCTGGTCGCCATCCGCAGCTACTTCCTCCGCTTCCCCCTGCACCCCCTGGGGTTCGCCATGGTTGCTTCCTACGGCCATCCCCTCTGGGGGCCCTTCCTTCTCGTGTGGCTAGTGAAGACGACCGTGTTGCGCCTGGGCGGCATGAGGCTCTACCGCCAGCTCATCCCCTTCTTCCTGGGGGTCGTGATCGGCCACTACTTCGTCGCGGGCCTGGTGTGGGGCTGGTTGAGCATCTTCAACGAGATGTACCGCCGATACTGCATCCACTTCGGCTGACGGCGGCACGGCCGGAGCTGGAATGCCCCTTCGGGGCAGTCGGTCACCGGCAGCCCCTCGCGAGAGGGCGCTGTCTGGAGGTAACCGGGCTATGAGAGTACCACTCGCCCTGGCGGCCACGGCTCTGGCGGTCCTCGCCTGCGGGCAGGCCGTTGCCCTGGGCAGGCCGGCGTCCCACGAGCAGCTCGCCGCGGCCGTGGACCCGGCGCGCGTCCGCGCCCACCTTGATGCCCTGGCCGCGCTGGGCAGTCGCGTCTCAGGCTACCCCGGCAATGCCCGCGCCGCCGACCACGTGCTCGCCGCCTTCAGGGACCTGGGCCTCGAGACCCAGGTGCAGGAGTTCGACCTGCCCGCGCCTCTGGACCGCGGCTGCCGCCTCGAGGTGGGCGACAGGGAGTACGAGATCGCGGCCCTGTGGCCCAACCTCGTCCGGACCTCCCAGGTGCCGCCCGAGGGCCTCTCGGGCCCGTTGGTCTACGTCGGCAACGGAGCCCTTTCCGACTTCGACGGCCTGCCGGTCGAGGGCGCCATCGTCCTCATGGACTTCAGCACGGGGCAGAACTGGCTCCACGCGCCCCTGCTCGGTGCCGCGGCCGTCGTCTTGCTTCAGCCGCCGGACACCACCCGAGGCGAGGCCGAGGTGAAGTTCCTGCGCTGTCCCGTGGACGTGCCGCGGTTCTACGTGCAGGGCGCCGCCGCCGCCGACCTGCTGGCCCGGGCGACCAGGGGCACGCCCCGCGCCACCATCCACACCGACGTCCAGTGGGTCAACCGGACCAACCGCAACATCCTCGCCCTACTCCCGGGCTCGGACCCCGAGCTGAGCAAGGAAGCCCTCATCCTCTCGGCCTACTACGATTCGATATCCGTGGTGCCGCGATGGGCGCCCGGCGCCGAGAACGCTGTCAGCATCGCCACGATGCTCGAGCTCGCCCGCGTGTACAAGCAGTTGCGCCCGGCTCGCACCATCCTCTTCCTGGCGACCAGTGGCCACTTCCAGGCCCTCACCGGCGCCCGGGAGTTCGTCCGCCTGTGGGGCCAGGAGCCCCGACGGCCCAAGGACCGTTACCGCCAGCGCAACAAGCTTCGCCTCAAGCAGACCCGGCTCCAGGCGGACATGGGCATCGTGGACCGCGAGCTGGCCGCCCTCAGCCGCAAGGAACAGGCTCAGCAGGCGCGAGGGGTCCCCCTGCCCGCGTCCGAGCGCGTCATCCACGTCGGCCAGCTCGAGCTCACCCGTGAACAGGCCGCCGCGCGCAAGGCCCGAGACCGCCGCGACCTCGAGCGGCTCAAGGCCGATCTGGCGATCTGGGAGACCCTCGACGGATTCGACCGCATCCACCTCTTCATCGGCCTCGACCTGTCCTCACGCAACGACCAGCTCGGCGTCTTCTCCTCCGGGTGGTACTTCCGGCAGGACCACCTGCTGCGCTTCTACTCGCCCCTGGGCAAGCAGCTCGCCGCCTACGCGGAGAAGGCGGGCGAGGAGTTGGGCTTCGACCCGAGCTACCGCTTCGCGGACGGCATTAACCCCATCAAGGGCCGCGAGTGGTACACCTTCTTCCCGGGGAAGATCGGCTTCGACCACGAGATGCTCATCCGGGGAGGGCGCCCGGGGATCACGCTGGCAACGGTGAACGACGGCCGCACGCTGGTGGACACTCCCCTGGACACTCCCGACCAGTTGGATTGGCTGACCCTCCAGCCCCAGTTGGAGCTGGCGACCTGCCTGCTCTACGACTGCGCCAACGACACCGCGCTGCGCGAGCAGGCCCTCAAGCGGGTCGAGGCGCTGAAGAAGATGCGGGACCTGATTGACGTGCAGGGGATGGTCTTTGAGTTCCGCCGCCGCGAGAGCTTCGTGCCCAACACCCCCGTGCCCAGAGCCCTGGTGGCTGTGCAGGGCACCGCGCGGATGATGATGGGCGTCCACACCACGGTCCTCGCCATGGCCAACGAGTCCAGCGAGTTCGACTTGGCCGGCGAGATGGAGAGCCGGACGGGCCTGCTCGAGGCCTACGCCTTCGATGACGCCGGACGGATCGTCTACGCGCCGGACCGGGGCGCCGACGGAGACAAGAAGTACCCCCGCGACGTCTACGGGCGCTCGGGCCTCAAGCGCCCGGTCATCGTCTTCCCCTGCTCGGCCACCGACCTGTACGACCTGGTGGACGAGCGCTACTTCCAGACGCTCCAGCAGCTCTTCGTCTACGACGCCCGCGACTACGCCGAGCCCATCAGCTTCGGTTATTCCCTGTCTCGCGGCGGGGCGACCAGTGACTTCCCGTCCTACGCCGAGCCCTGCGCCGTTGTCTACGCCGCGCCCGACGTGGACCTGCAGGTCACCATGAGCATGGGCCTGTTGGGCGTGCGGCTCGTGCTCATCAACGCCACGCCCGAACGCCCCACCGGTGAGGGCTACCGGGCCGGAGATACCCCGCGAATAGCGCTGACACCCTTCCGCGTCGCCCGGGACATGTGGATCCTCGACGAGAGCCGCATGGAGAAGCTTCGCGCCAACGGCATCCGCAACCACCGGCTGGACGATCTGCACGAGTCGGCCAAGACGTCGCTGGACACCGCCGCCAAGGCCCTGGGCATGCGCCAGTACTCCCGCGGCATAGCGGCGGCTCGCCATGCCTGGGGCTACGAGTCCCGGGCCTATCCCGACGTACAGCGCACGGCGATAGACGTCATCAAGGGCGTGCTGTTCTATCTCGCGCTCCTGCTGCCCTTCGCCTACTTTGCCGAACGACTGTTCATCCACGCGCGGACGATCCTGGGGCTCATCTTCGGCACCACGGCCATGTTCCTCCTCGTCTTCCTCTGCCTGTACTTCGTCCACCCGGCCTTCGCGCTCACCAATGCCCCGCCCATCATCCTGCTGAGCTTCATCATCATGGCCCTGGCCGTGCTCGTGATCGCCATCGTCACGATCAAGTTCAACCGGGAGCTCCAGGAGATGAAGCAGGCCCGCAGCGGCGTCCACGAGGCCGACGTCGGGCGCCTCTCGGCGGCCACCGCCGCCTTCAACCTGGGCGTGGCCAACATGCGGCGGCGCAAGATCCGCACCACGCTCACCGCCGTCACCATCGTCCTTTTGACCTTCACCGTCCTCAGCTTCAGCTCCGTCAAGTCCTACATCCGCTACAACGAGATCCTGCTGCCCCATCCGCCCGCCTACCAGGGAGTGATGGTGCGCGACCGCGCCTGGCTGCCTCTCGAGGAGCCTACCACCTACATCGTGGAGAACGAGTACGGGCGCGAGGCCACCGTCGCGCCCCGGGCGTGGTACATCAGCTCGGACCTGCAGAAGGAGCTGATGATTGACGTCGTCCTGGCGGCGGACTCCTCCAAGCGCTTCACCGTGGGCGCGATCCTCGGCGTCACGCCCGAGGATGCCGCGATCATGCCCGTCCAGCAGGCGCTTGTCGCCGGGCGTTGGCTCAAGCCGGGCGACGCCGATGCGGCCCTGGTGCCCGAGAGTGTGGCCGCCGCGCTGGGCATCACGGCCCAGAACCTCGGCGGCGCATCGGTCAGCGTCTTCGGCGGCGAGTACCGCGTGGTGGGCATCCTCAGCGAGGCCGGCATGAGGTCCCTCAAGGACCTCGACGGCGAGCCCATGACCCCCGTCAACTACTCGATGCTGCGGCCTGAGATCATCAAGCAGATCCAGGAGATGGCGCAGCAGCGCCAGCAGCTAGGCGCCAGCTCGGCCCAGGCCCTCATGCAGGACTACACGCACTACTCCCCGGACAAGTGCATCCTTTTGCCCTACCGCCGCGTGCTGGAGCTCGGCGGCACGCTCCGCTCCGTGGCTGTGAGGTTTGCCGACGAGAAGATCGCCTCCGAGTCGGTGTCGCGGATGATGAAGCGGTTCGCGCTGACGATCTACGCCGGCATCGGGCGCCGCACCTACCTGTTCAGCTCCGTGGGGATGACTGCCATGACCGGGCTCGAGAACCTCATCATCCCCATCGTCATCGCCGCCCTGATCGTCCTCAACACCATGCTCGGGGCTGTCCACGAACGCGTGCGGGAGATCGGCATCTACAGCGCCCTGGGCCTCGCCCCGGTTCACATCTCCATGCTCTTCCTCGCCGAGGCCGCCGTCTTCGCGAACCTGGGCGCCATCCTCGGCTACCTGCTCGGACAGGCCCTGGCCAAGGTCCTCTCCGCCACGGGCCACCTGGCCGGCCTCGAGCTCAACTACTCCTCCATGGCCGCCGTCGCCGTCACCACTGTCGTCGTGCTGGTGGTCCTGGCGAGCACCCTGTACCCCTCGCGCAAGGCGTCCCAGCTAGCCTCCCCGGGCATGGAGCGCCGCTGGACCCTCCCCCAGGCCGAGGGCGACACCATGGTGATCCCTCTGCCCTTCAGCGTGACCGGCCGCGATGCCTGGGGCGTGGCGGAGTTCATCCGCGAGTTCTTCAGCGAGTACGTCGGCTATGCCGGCGGCGAGTTCCTCGCCGACGACGTGCGCATCCAGGCCGTCCAGACCGACCTCGGCGACGGCGTCGCCGTGCGACTCAGGCTCTGGCTCGCGCCCTACGACCTCGGCGTGAGCCAGGACTTCGAGCTCATCTGCAGCCCCACCCCGGACGAAGAGATCTACGAGATGACCCTTCGGCTGGAGCGACTGTCCGGGGACGTTACCTCCTGGCGCAAGACCAACACCCTGTTCATGGCCGCCGTCCGCAAGCAGTTCCTCATCTGGCGCACGGTCCCGGTTGGGGAGAAGGTGACCTACGCGGACCGCGCCGAGGCCCTGGTGGGTAGAGGCTAAACTGCACTAGGCCTAGAGCCGGCAGCGGCCCCATCACCTGCCCCTGGGGTGCCGGGCTTTCAGGCGTCAGCGAGTGCCCCTGGCTTCTGCAGACGGTGTGGTCGGGCCTGTCACGGTTTGCAGTGGCTTCCTTGTGAGGAGGCGCTTGCCGCAGGTGCGTGCAGCGCACCAAGGCAAGCGCCGACAAGAGCGCCCTGGAAGGAGGGGGCCGAGCGGCCGCTTTGCAGCCGCCTAGAGACCGCGAAGCGGGCTCCGGGGAAGGGAACCTGGGGCGCCAGCCAGGTTCCCGCCGCCTCGTGAGTAACCCGGGTCAGCGGGGCGGCGGGCTCTCACCGGGCCGCCTGCCGCGCGACCATGGCCGCCAGCATCCCCGCCCCGAAGCCGTTGTCGATGTTGACCACGGCCACTCCCGAGGCGCAGGAGTTCAGCATCCCCAGCAGCGCCGCCAGCCCGCCGAAGCTTGCCCCATAGCCCACGCTCGTGGGCACCGCTATCACCGGCTTGGCGAACAGGCCCGCGACCACGCTCGGCAGCGCTCCCTCCATCCCGGCCACCACCACCAGCGCCGCGGCCTGCTCGACGGCCTTGCGGTGGGCCAGCAGCCGGTGGATCCCAGCCACGCCCACGTCGTAGATCGCCAGGGCCTCGCACCCCATGGCCTCCACGGTGATCCGCGCCTGCTCGGCCACCGGGATATCCGACGTGCCCGCGCACAGCACCGCGACGCTCGCGGCGTACCGCGCGTCCGGCTCACCGATGAGAATCATGCGGGGCGCCGCCTCGTATCGCGCCTGCGGGCAGCGCTCCAGCACCGCCTCGTAGTGCTCGGGGCTCGCCAGCGTGGCCAGCACGATGTCCGTGGACTCGGCCAGCCGCTCCGCTATCGCCGCCACCTGCTCCGGCGTCTTCCCCGCGCAGTAGATCACCTCGGGGAAGCCCCGCCTCAGCGCCCGGTGATGGTCCACCTTCGCGAAGCCCAGGTCCTCGAAAGGCAGGGCGCGCAGCCGGTCCAGCACCTCGTCCGTGCTGATCTCACCGGCCGTCAACTGCTCCAGGAGCTTGCGCAGCCTGGCCTCGTTCATGAGCTCTTCGACCCCCGCCGCCGCGCGGCCGTCCCACGGTTCCGTCTAGACCTCGACCAGTGGCAGCTTCACTACCTCGCCGCTCTCCCCGGACATCACCGCCGCCTCGGCGATCTCGATCACCTGCAGAGCCTGCTCGCCCGGTATGGTCACCGGCCTGTCGTAGGCCACCGCCTCGACGAATTCCCGTACCTCGCGCCGCACGCCCGACTCGTACCGCGAGGCCAGCTCCGCCGCGTCCGGCTCGAGGACCTCGCCGTCGGCCGTGCGCACCCGCAGGGCGCCCGTGGACCGGTTGAAGTAGGCATCGGCCCCCGTGCAGAGCACCTTCCCGTCGTAGGCTCCCTCGATGGCGCAGTTGCCGCTGAAGAACTGTACCGGCTTGCCGCCCTCGAAGCGCACCAGCACCTGCGCCGTGTCGTAGTAGTCCACGTCGTCCAGGAAGAAGCGACCCGTGACGGCCCAAACGGCCTCGGGCACGCCGAAGACCTGGCACATGAAGTCTATCTCGTGCACGTGGACCTCGAAGAGCGGCCCGCCCGACTCGGCCATCGTGTGGCGCCAGGTCTCGTTGTACGCCCCACCCGACCAGCCGCCCGACACGCGCGTGATCTGGCCCGCGAAGGGCTCCCCCCACGCCCCGCTCCTCACCTGCTCGATGATCCACACGAAGGGCGGTATGTAGCGCAGCACCTGCCCCACCATGAGCTTCACCCCTGCCTCGCGCGCGGCCCGGATCATGGCCGCCGCGTCGGCGGCGTGCAGCGCCATAGGCTTTTCCGTGAAGACGTGCTTGCCCGCGCGAGCGGCCTGGACGGCGTTGGGCGGATGCAGGTGGTTGGGAGTGGCGATGATTACGGCGTCCACATCCTCCCGGGCCAGGGCGGCCTCCAGGTCCGTGGTCGCCTCGCAGCCGAAGTCCTCGGCCATCTTCGCCGCCGCTTCCTGCCGGCTGTCCACGGCCAGGGCGAATTCGGCCTCGGGCAGGTCGGGCACTGACGATATGAGGCCACGGCCCATGCGGCCGCAGCCGAGGAGCGCCAAGCGAACTTGGGCCATGCGGAGGGCCTCCTAGACGGTCCCTGCTGGACTGCTCGGACTCTCGGCCTCGGGCGCGCTCTCGGCCTTCGGCCGGCGCACCAGCACATTCACCGTCTCCGAGCCCGAGATCGTCACCACTTCCCACCCCTCGTCCGCCATCGTGTTCAGCCTGTCGTTCAGGTGCCCGACGGCCGCACCGGCCACGCTCTGCACAACGCGATACTCGTACTTCGGCATCTCTGTCACCTCCGGCGGCAGTTCGCTTGGAACGCTTCCCGCCCCACCGCCCGTCACTTGTTCGCCGTGTTCTCGACCCCGGACGCGAGGAACCCCAGCAGCATCGCCAGCGCGACAATCGCTACCAGAACGTCCATCAGCGTCCAGCGCGGGCGACCCGGCACCCTCTGATTGGCCCACTGCAGCCCGCACCGGGGGCAGGGCGAGTGGTCCTTCGGGTCCACTTCCTCTCCGCAGCGTCCGCAGTTCATCATCAGCGGGCCGTCCTTCGCCTGCTCTGCCCCGACTCCTGCCCGGCGCACGAGCCGCGAGACACTCCAGGGCAAGGACACGTAACGGACACGCAAAACCGCGCCCGCCCACGCTAGGGTCGCCGCGCCCTCGGCCGATGACTCGTCGCGAAGATCTCTCTCATCGGTCGGAGGCGCATATCGGTGTCCGCAACTGAACTTGATCAGCGTACCGAGGAGGCGAGACTGCCCTCGGCCCTGGCCGCAGCGCAGGAGCCCCTGGACGGCCTCGCCCTGCTCTGCCAGGTGGGGGCCGAAGACGGCCTGGAGTGCTGGCTCCTGGCCGCGGAGAGCGATCTGTGGCACGGCTACCTGTTCTCGCGCGTCCCCGTGGACGGCTCCATGATCCAGTCGCACATGCGGTCGCTCGCCGAGCGCTACCGCCAGAGAGTGCCCCAGGCCCTCACGCGCGCCGCGCCCTCCGGCCTTTTCCCTGTCCAGAGCTCCTACGAGGAGAGCGGCGCTGTGGCCCACACCTGGCCCGCCTGGCGAGACTTCGACCTCGTCCTGGCCCAGGAGACCCTTGGTATCCTCCGCGTCGGCGTGCTCGACGAATCCGCCGCGCCCAACTGGGACCGCGCCCGACGACTCTGCGCGCTCGCCGTGCCCTACCTGGCCTACCTGCTCACCCACTGCCAGGACACTGGCCAGGCCCTGCTCGACCCCGTCACGGGTGTCTACAGCCGCGCCTACTTCCACGACCAGCTCTCCCGCGAGGTCCGGCGCGCCGCGACCTACTGCTGTGAGCTCTCCCTGATCGTGGTCCAGGTCGTGCCGCCCGCCCGCGAGGGCCAGGTGACCACCAGGGCGCTCAAGCAATGCGCCCGGCTGCTGTCCGACAACACGCGCCGCACCGATATCTGCGGCCGCCTCGGCCCGGCGCGCTTCGGCATCCTCCTGCCGCACACGGGCGCCCGCAATGCCCTCATGGCCGCGGCCAGGCTCGAGGAGCTTGTGGCCCAGGACTGTGAAGTCTCCCGCTCCTGCGCTCTGCGCATCGGCATCAGCGGCTGGAACCTGCAGGGCCCCGACGAACGCGAGCTGATTGACCAGGCCAACGAGGCTGCCCGCATGGCGGCCGACGGACAGGGCGGGCCCTTCCTGTACGTCTGACGCCCGTGCGGCGGCCGGGAGAGCGACCGCGGTGCCACCGTGGTCGCCTCTCCCTTGCAGGGCTGACCACGCTCGTCGCGAACCGCCCGCCCGAGGTGGTCAGCCTTGTCCTATGTCCACGAGCCCGCCCGCGACCTGCCCGTCCTCGCCCAGGCGGATGTCGTTGTGGCCGGAGGCGGGCCGGCCGGCCTGTGCGCGGCCCTGGCCGCGGCCCGCAACGGTGCCACGACCGTGCTGCTCGAACGCCAGGGCTTCGCCGGAGGCATGGCCACGGCCGGCGCCCTGCCCTGCCTGGGTGGGTTCCACGGCCAGGGACGTCAGGTGACCTTCGGCATCCCAGCCGAGATCATCGAGCGGCTCATCGCCCGCGGGGCGGCGGCCTGGCCTGCCCGCCGGGCCTGGGAGTCCCGCTCGGGCACGCTGACCTTCGTGGACCACTGGGAGCTGCGCCTCCTCGCCGACGAGATGCTGCGCGAGGCCGGCGTCGAGGTCTTCTTCGACTGCTGGGTGGCGGGCGCGCACCTTCAGGGTGATCGTCTGACCGCCGTCCTCGTCGAGACCAAGGCCGGGCGTCGAGCCGTGACCTGCAGGGCCGCCGTGGACGCCACGGGCGACGGCGATCTGGCCGCCTCGGCGGGCGCTCCCTTCGAGATCGGCAGGCCCCAGGACGGCGCCTGCCAGCCCCCCACGCTCATCTTCCACCTGACCGAGGTGGACCCGGAGGCCATCGCGCGCGGCCGTCCACAGGAGCAGGACCTGATCGCCCGGGCGCGCGAGGCCGGCGACCTCGAGCTCCATCGCGAGGACGTCCTGATGTTCCCCGGCCACGGCGGCATCATCATCGTCAACAGCTCGCGCGTGCCGGGCGTCAACTGCGTGGACCCCGCGGACCTGACCCGGGCCGAGATGGAGGCCCGCAGGCTGTCCGGCAGCGTCCTCCATTTCCTCCGCGCCTACTGGCCCGGCTTCGCGCGCGCGCGGCTCGCGCAGGTGGCCAGTGTGCTGGGCGTCCGCGAGACGCGCCGGATCCTCGGTGACTACATCCTCACCGAGGACGACGTCCTTCAGGTCACGGACTTCCCCGACACCATCGCGCGGGCCTTCTGGTACGTGGACGTCCACGACCCCCACGGCCCGGGCACGGTCTGGCGCTACCACGAGCCGGGGGCGACGACGGACGTGCCCTACCGTTGCCTGCTGCCACGCGGAGTGGAGGGCCTGCTGGTCGCCGGGCGGCCGATATCCACGACCCACGAGGCCCACGGCTCGACGAGGATCATGTCCTGCTGTGCGGCGACGGGCCAGGCCGCGGGCACTGCCGCCGCGATGGCCGCCGGCGCCGGAGCCACCCCGCGTCAGGTACCCGCCGCCGATCTGGTCTCCCGCCTCAACGCCCAGGGCGCCAACCTCGACCTAACCGCAGCGTGACCCCCGTCTGTCGTCGCGGGTCGCGCGAAGCGCGCACCCGCGGGGGTGGCGTCTGCTGTGGTCCCCTTCCCGCGCCCCGCCTCCGCCGCCTTGCCTGCGGCGAGCAAGTATCGCCCGTCCGCCGGAGAATAGTACCACGCCTGGCGAGCAAGGGCCCCTGACCGGCCACCGGTGTCATGGGCCTGTGGTGTCGCCGGCTCACCCTATTCCCGCCCTGCCGGGAGGTGCGGACAGTGCCTGGAACGATAGCTGTTGATCTGTGCGGGCCGGACGGCCAGCCCCTGCCGGAGAACGTCCGCCGTACGCTTTACGCCTCCGATCTGCACTGGCGGCCCTGGCGCCGGCAGGTCGAGTTGGGCGCCGGCGGCTCGGTCGAGCTCGAGCTGCGGCGCGAGCCCGCCATGCTTCACGCCAACCTCCCCGTGCCCGGCTTCGGCCACACCTGGATCGAGTCGGACAATGGGGGAGAGGGCTACCGTGCGGGCCAGCGTGTGGAGTTCGTGCTCGACGCGGCACGGTCCCGCTTGGCGAAGGTCAGGACGGTCCTCGGCGACGCCGCGCTGGCCTTCCGTCCCAGCCTCGAGCTCTCCAGCCACCTCGCCGGAGCCGAGGACCGGATCCACGCGGCCCTGGGCGCCTCCGACCCGGCGAAGCGCGGCACTGCCGCCCTCCAGGGGCTATCGGCGGCTCTCTGGGCCGGCGAGTTGGCCGTGGTCGAGGTGGCGCGCCGCGGGCTCGCCTCCGCCGGACCGCGCAAGGGCTTCCTCTTCGGCTGCAACGCCTTCAAGTACCCCGGCGACCCCGCCTCGGCCTACGCCCAGCGGTTCGCCGACGCCCTCAACTTCGCCACGCTTCCCTTCTACCTGCGCGGCCTCGAGCCCGAGGAGGGCAAGCCCGACTACCGCCGCGTGGACGCGATCCTCGACTGGTGCGAGGAGGTGGGCATCAAGCCCAAGGGCCACCCTCTGTGGTGGCTCCACCAGGCCGGCGTCCCCGACTGGCTGGCCGGCTCCGACTGGCCCACGGCCAGGGCTCACTGCGAGCGCGTCGTGCGCCGCAGCGTCGAGCGCTACGCGGGCCGCATCGCCGTCTGGGATGTCATCAACGAGGCCCACGACTGGGCCAACGGCCTCAATCTCACCCACGACCAGCTTGTCGAGATCACCCGCGTGTGCGTGGACACCTGCCACGCCGCCAACCCCGACGCCACCGCCATCGTCAACATCTGCGTGCCCTTCGGCGAGCCCACGGCCGACGGCAAGGTGCACTGGGGGCCTGTCTACGACCACGTCCGGTGCCCTCTCGACTACCTGGACGTCCTCTTCGAGACGGGTGTGGCCCTGGACGTAATCGGCGTCCAGATCTACTTCCCGGCCCGCGACATGCTGGCGATATCCCTGCTGCTGGACGAGTACGCGCGCTTTGGCGCTCCCATCCACGTCACGGAGCTGGGCGTGGCGTCCGGCCCGCGCGACGACGCCGAGCGCGCGGCGACGGTGTGGCACGCGCCCTGGTCCCAGAGGGTGCAGGCCGAGTGGGTTGAGTGGTTCTACACGGTGGCCATGGCCAAGCCCTACCTGGAAGCCATCACCTGGTGGGACTTCGCCGACCCGGCCTTCATCAAGCTCGGCGGCTTCCTTAACGAGGACGACACGCCCAAGCAGTCCTACTTCCGCCTGCAGGCCCTGACCGGCGGCGGACGGTGAGCGCCCCGGCATCCGCCGCGAAAGGAGCAGACGCATGAAGGTCTACATATCCTGCGACATGGAAGGCATCACGGGCATCCCGAGCTGGCGCGCCGCCAGCTCGGACAAGCCCAACTACGCCGAGGGGCGACGGCTGATGACGGGCGACGTCAACGCCGCTGTGGCCGCGGCCTTCGACGCCGGTGCCACCGAGGTCTGGGTCAAGGACGCCCACGGCAGCGCCCACAACCTGCTCGTCGAGGACGTGGACGACAGGGCCCAGGTCATCCAGGGCTGGGCCGAGACGCCCCTCATGGTGGCCGGGATAGACGAGTCCTTCGACGTGGCCGTCCTCCTCGGCTATCACGCCCGGGCCGGTACCCCCGACGGCCTCATGTGTCACACCTTCTCGGGTGGCTTCCGCAACGTGCGCGTCAACGGCACCGTCATCGGCGAGACGGGCCTGAGCGCCCTCCACGCCGGCAGGTACGGCGTGCCCGTCGTAGCCGTCACGGGCGACGAGGCCCTCTGCCGCGAGGCCCGCGAGCTCATGCCCTGGGTGGCGACGGCGGCGGTCAAGTGGGGCCTGGCGCGCGAGTCCGCCCGCCTCTTGGGCACGGGCCCGGCCCGCAAGCTCCTGCGGGACGCGGTCTCCGCGGGCCTCGACGCGGCGCGGTCGGGCTCCGTCCGGGCCCTGCGCCTCGACGAGCCCCTGCGGGTCGAGGTTGACCTGGCCCAGGCCGTCGAGGCCCACAGGCTGGTGCAGCTTCATGGGGCCCGCCGCCTCTCGGCCGCGACCGTAGCCTTTGAGGTCCCGGACGGCGAGGCCCTTGCTGCCCTCATCGGGGCCATCTTCTGACCTTCGGAGGAACCGCCATGGACAGACTACGTGTACTTGCCGTGGGTGCTCACCCCGACGACCTCGAGATCCTGTGCGGAGGCACCCTGGCGCGCTACGCGGCCGCGGGCCACCAGGTGTTCCTGGGCATCGTCACCGACGGCGCGGCCGGTCACGCCGTCATCCCCCCTGACGAGCTGCGCCAGATCCGTCTGCGCGAGGCCACGGCGGCGGCCGAGGTCATCGGCGCCCAGATCCGCTTCCTCGGCGAGCCGGACGAGTGGCTCTTCCACGACCGGCCCACCCGCGAGAAGCTCGTCGAGCTGGTCCGCTGGGCCGACCCGAACGTCATCCTTACCCACAGCCCCGACGACTACCACCCCGACCACCGGGCCTGCTCGGACCTGGTCTTCGCCGCGAGCTTCCTGTCGAGCCTGGTGCACATCCTTCCCGAGATTCCCGCCCAGACCCAGATCGCCGCGCTGTTCTACATGGACAGCCTGGCCGGCGCCGGCTTCACGCCCGAGTACTACGTGGACATCAGCGACACCTACGCCACGAAGATCGAGATGCTCCGCAAGCACGAGAGCCAGATCAAGTGGCTTCAGGACCACGATGGCATAGACATCGTCGAGTTCGTCGGCACTGTGGCGGCGCGGCGGGGGCTCGAGTCCGGCGTCGAGCGCGCCGAGGGCTTCAGGGCGGCCCGCGTGTGGCCGCGCCTACGGCCCGAGCGCCTGCTCCCCTGAGCCCGGCGCGTCTCCGGCCGCGGCGCGAAGACCCACGCCCGCCC
>CAZSOQ010000099.1:0-18638 GCA_964608495.1 uncultured Armatimonadia bacterium
GTTCCATACTACCGCCCCCTTCTTGTAGCGACTCCGCGCGGCCCCCGCCCAGGCCTCACTGCACCGCCGCCGTCAGCTTCGCGAGGGCGCTGGCCACGTCCCCCGCGATGTGGAACCTGATCACGCGCCGGCCGGCGTCGAGCAGCGCCTGCCGGTCGCCCAGCGCCTGGGCCATCTCGAGCACCCCGAAGGTCATCGAGGATGCTCCCTCGCCCGGGTCGTCGGGAATCTCGGCATCCCTGGGCGCGTCCGCCGTGATCTGGATGAACAGGCCCTGGTTCCCGTCGCCCTTGTGGAGCTGCCCCGTGGAGTGCAGGAATCGCGGTCCGTAGCCGAGCGTCGTCGCGGTCTTGAGCCGGTCGCGGATCGCGATTCGCAGCCCCTGCAGGGCCGCCGTGGTCTCCTCGCAGGGGGGCAGGTAGGCCTGCAGGGCCACGTAGTCGCCCTGGCGCGCCTGCTTGAGGAAGGCCGACAGGGCCTCGGCCACGCTCGCGGCACGGCGCCCCCAGTACACGGTCACGCCCTCGTCCTCCACATCCGCGACCAGCGCCGGGAGCCTCCTCGTCGCCTTGTAGCCCTCCACGGCGGCGCGCGCGGCCTTCTTCGCCGACTCGACGTTCGGCTGGTCGAAGGGCTTGATGCCCAGTCGCTGCGAGGCCACGGCCGTGGCGATCTCCCAGCGCACGAATTCCGCGCCCAGGTCGTACGGGTCGCGCAGGTCCAGCCGCACCACGGGCTGGCCAGCCTCCACGAGCGCCCGCACGCTCGCGTCGTGGGTGCTGTCCCCCCTCAGACGAAGGTACGCAAACAGCCGATCGCCGCCGTAAGCCGCCGGCTTCACGGGCAACTCGCCCTCCACGGGCAGGATCCCCGTGCCGTTCTTGCCCGTGCTCTCGGCGATGAGCTGCTCGAGCCATGCCCCGAAGGCCGCCAGCGGCGGCGACGTCAAGACCGTCACCTTGTCGCGGCCGGCCTTCGCCAGCTCGCCCATCACGACGCCCAGCCAGAAGCCGGGGTTGCTCGACGGGCCCGCCGCGCAGGGCCTCCGGCACCGCCGCGCCATGTCCCCGGCTCGGTCCAGCAGCTTCTCGAGGTCCATGCCCACCAGCGCCGCCGCAACCAGGCCGAAGTAGGACAGCGCCGAGTACCGCCCGCCGATGTTGGGGTCGTTGAGGAAGCACCGGCGGAAGCCCAGCTCCTTCGCCTGCCTGGCCAGCAGACTCCCCGGGTCGGTTATCGCCACGAAGTGCTCGCCGGCCGTCGCTGCACCGAAGGTCCGCATCAGCCGATTGTGGAAGAAGGTCATCAAGGACAGCGGCTCGACCGTCGTGCCCGACTTGCTGGAGACGATGAACAGCGTCTCGGCCATCTCCAGGTCGTCGGCGAGGCCCAGCACGGCGCCCGGGTCCGTGCTGTCCAGCACCGACAGGATCGGGTAGCCACGCACCGGCCCGAAGGTCTGGCGGTACAGGTCGGGCGCCAGGCTCGAACCGCCCATGCCCATCAGCACGGCCCGCCGACACCCCGCCTGGCGCGCTTCGTCCACGAAGGCCCTCAGCTCCGGGACGGCCGACCGCATGTTGACGGGGCTCTGCAGCCACCCCAGCCGATTGGCGATCTCCGTGGGGTCCGGGCTCCAGACCCGGTAATCTATCGCCCAGACCCTCGCCACCACGTCGGCGGCGTCAAGCTCGCCCAGCGCCCGGTCTATCGCCTTCTGGTAGGCCCCCAGGTTCTCGCCTGCGCTCCCTGCCACTGTGGTCGTGCCTCCTTGCCTTGCCGCGCCCGGCTCCACGCCCAGCCCTCACCGACCCAGCAGCCCGCGCGCCGCCCCGACCACGGCCTCGCTCGTCAGCCCATACTGCTGGTAGAGGGTCTTGTAGGGGGCGCTCGCCCCGAAGCCGTCCATCCCGATGATCGCGCCCTCCAGGCCCACGTACCGCTCCCAGCCGACCTTGACCCCCGCCTCGATCGCCACGCGGGCCTTCACGGCAGCCGGCAGGACGCTCTCGCGGTACTCCGCGGGCTGCTTGTCGAACAGCTCCCAGCTCGGGAACGACACGACCCGCACCTTCACCCCCCCGTCCGCCAGCTCACCCCCGGCCGCCAGCGCGATCTCGACCTCCGAGCCCGTGCCGATGAGTATCACATCCGGCGTCCCCTCGGCCGACTGCCAGAGCACGTACGCGCCCTTGGCCAGGCCCTCGGCGGGCTCGAACTCGGTCCTGTCCAGCACCGGCAGGTTCTGGCGCGTGAACATCATCGCCGTGGGCCCGCCCGTGTTCATCAGGGCGGTCTTCCACGCCTCGACCGTCTCGGTTGCGTCGGCCGGGCGGATGACCGTGAGGTTCGGGATGGTCCGCAGTGCCATAAGCTGCTCGACCGGCTGGTGCGTCGGGCCATCCTCGCCCAGCCCGATGCTGTCGTGGGTGAACACGTAGACCACGCGTATGCCCATCAGCGCCGCCAGGCGCATCGCCGGGCGCATGTAGTCCGAGAAGGTGAGGAAGGTCCCGGTGTACGGGATTGCGCCGCCGTGGAGGGCCATGCCGTTGGCGATTGACCCCATGGCATGCTCGCGGACCCCGAAGTGCAGGTTGCGCCCGGCGTAGTCGTCAGGCCCGAAGTCGCCGCTGTCATCAATGAGCGTCTTGTTGCTGGGCGCCAGGTCCGCCGACCCGCCGATGAGGGCCTGTACCCGCGCCGCCAGAGCGTTGAGCACCTTCCCCGAAGCCGAGCGCGTCGCCACCGGGTCCGTGCCCAGCGGGAAAAGCGCCTCGAGCCCCTCATCCCAGCCCTCGGGAAGCTCGCCGCTCAACTGCTGAAGGAGCTGCGCCGCGAGGCCGGGGTAGGCCGCAGCGTAAGCCTCGAAGCGCCGCCGCCAGTCCTCCTCGGCCGCGCGGCCGCGGTCAAGGGCCCGCCGCAGGTGGCTCAGGGCCTCCTCGGGCACGTGGAAGGCCGGCTCCAGAGGCCATCCGAGCCTCTCCTTCGCCGCCCGCACGTTCTCCTCGCCCAGCGGCTCGCCGTGCACCTTCTCGGTACCTTCCTTGGGGCTGCCGTAGCCTATGATGGTGCGGCAGATGATCAGGGACGGCCTTCCCGTGTCCGCCTGCGCCGCCCGAATCGCCTTCTCCACAGCATCTAGATCGTTGCCGTCAATCGGACCGAGGACCTGCCATCCGTAGGCCTCGAACCGCGACCCCACGTCCTCGCGGAACACTACGTCGGTGCTCCCCTCGATCTGGATGTCGTTGTCGTCGTACAGGTAGATCAGCTTGCCGAGCTTCAGGGTGCCGGCCAGGCTCGCGGCCTCGCCGCTCAGGCCCTCCTGCATGTCGCCGTCGGACACCAGCGCGTAGGTGTAGTGGTCAAGGATCTCGTGGCCCGGCCTGTTGAACCGCGCCGCCAGCCACCTCTCGGCGATGGCCATCCCCACGCCGTTGGCGAAGCCCTGGCCCAGCGGGCCCGTGGTCGTCTCGACCCCGGGGGTGTCGCCGTACTCTGGGTGCCCCGGCGTCTTGCTCTCCCACTGCCGGAAGTCCATCAGGTCCTGCAGCGACAGATCGTAGCCGGTCAGGTGCAGCAGGGAGTACAGCAGCATCGAGGCGTGCCCTGCCGACAGCACGAACCGGTCGCGGTCGGCCCAATGGGGGTCGGCCGGGTTGTGCTTCAGGCACCGGTCCCACAGCGCGTAGGCCATCGCGGCGGCGCCCATCGGCGCCCCGGGGTGGCCCGACTTGGCCTTCTGCACCGCGTCCGCGGAGAGGAACCGGATGGTATTGATGCAAAGCTGGTCGAGGTCTGCCGGGCTCATGCTCATCGTCTCTCATCTCCTACGCCGCTTAACGGGCTTGGGTACATCCTGGTGGGGCAGCGGCCCGCGCCCGGCCACTGTCCCGGTCGTGCGCTCTCTGCGGGCTCACTTCGCCTTCTGCTGCTCCTGCTCGCGCTGCTTGCGGGTCAGCTCAGCCTGCATCTCGTCACACTTTCGGGTCAGGGAGGCCACTTCCTCCGGGTCCAGCAACGGGTCCTTGGTCTCCTCGCGCCATGCCTGGAGCCGGGCCCCGAGCCTCTCCTCCACCTCCCGGTACTCCGCCTTCCCGGCCAGGTTGTGGAACTCCACCGGGTCGGTGTGCAGGTCGTACAGCTCGACCGGCGGCGGGGCGCCGTGGCGGTCGAAGACCTCGCGTACCGGCGTGCCCTCCAGCTCCGGGGCCTGGGACGCCTTCCAGGCGGCGCAGCCATCCACGCCCTTGATGGGATTCGGGCGAGTGTCCAGCAGGTTCAGGATCAGCTTGTATCGCGAATCGCGGATCGAGCGCCGCGGGAACCAGCCACCGGGATGGTGGGCGCTGTACTCACAGCAGAGCGTCTCGCGCCACCGGCCCTTCTCGCCCGCCAGCAGCCCGCTCAGGGACTCGCCGGCCAGCCCCTCGAGCGGCTCCAGCCCCGCCGCGGCCAGGAAGGTCGGCAGCAGGTCCACGGTCGAGACCAGCTCCTGCCGGACCAGCCCGCCGGCGGCACGTCCCGGCCATCGCACGAGGAGGGGCGTCCGCAGCCCCGCCTCATAGCACGTCGTCTTCCCCCGCGTGAAGGGCGGGCCGTTGTCGCCGAGGAAGACCACCAGTGTGTCGTCGGCATGTCCCGTCTTCGCCAGCTCGGCCAGGAGCAGGCCCACGCCCACGTCCGCCCGGGCCGCGCAGTTGTAGTACCCCGCCACCTCCTCGCGGACCTTGGGCGTGTCCAGCCCGAGGAAGGGGAAGGGCTCGACGTCGTCCGGCCCGAAGGGGGTCTCGGGCACTCCGGCGCTCTGGTTGACCAGGGGCCGGTGGGGGTCCATGTAGTTGACCATCAGGAAGAAGGGCTCGTCCCCGATCTGGCCCAGGAACCCGGCCGCCGAGGCCGCGGCTTTGGCCACGTCCCGGGTCTGGCCGTGCCCGATGCCCTTCCAGTCGAAGGGGAAGGCGGCGGCCGGCTCGACATGGATCTTGCCGATGACGCCCGTCCTGTAGCCGGCGCCCTTGAGCAACGACGGTATGGTGGGCCAGGCCCGGCTCATCGAGAACCCCAGGTGCGACAGCCCGATCTGGCCGTTCTGGTGCGGGTATAGCCCCGTGAAGATGCTGCTGCGCGACGGGCTGCACGACGCCTGCGTGACGTAGGCGTTCTCGAATCGCACGCCTTCGCCCGCCAGGGCGTCCAGGCTCGGGGTCCGCGCGCGCTGGTCCCCACAGCAGCCCAACTGCGGCCCGAGGTCGTCGGTGGTGATGAGCAGGATGTTGGCGCGCTCGGCCCTCTCGGCCCCGAGAGCGCGCCCGAGAGCCAGCCCCCCGGCGCCGACCAGCAACGAACGGCAGAAGTCGCGTCGGTTCATCTCAGGTCCCGCCATCGGAGGCCCTCCTTCGTCGCGCGCGGGAGCCGGTCGCCGCGATACCGCGCGGGGGAACTATACCGTCCTCGGCCCTGCTCGCACAACGCCGGGCCGCGGGGAGCGGGTCGGAGCCGGGGCGTGGCGGTCTCAGCGGTAGACGGGCACCGTGTGGTCCGCCGCCACGGTGTGCGTGGGGTCGCTGACCTCCACGCGGAACACGTAGTCGCCGGGAACCGTCATCCCCGTGACCTTGCAGGCGCCCTTGTCGGGGGTCTCCAGGGCCGCCGACGCGCCCTCCGGCCGGCTCACGAGGCTCCAGCGGAAGGTCACCGGGTCGTTCTCGACGTCCCAGGCGCCGGCCCGGAGAAGCGTCCCGCCATCCCTCACCGTCACCCACACGGGAAGGCGGTTGTGTACGTCCATGGGCACGGGGGTCTGGTTGCCCTCGAACACCGTGAGCAGCACCCGACGTGCGACCCCATGGGCTCCGTCGCTCACCAGCACCGCGAAGACGTATTCGCCCGGCACGGTCAGGCCGTCGGCGCGGGTCGAGGCCCGGTCGGGGGTGGCCAGGGCGACGCGAGCGCCCGCCGGCTGGCTGACGGCCGACCACGCATAGGACAGCGGGTCCCCTTCCGGGTCCGTGGCCGAGCACAGAAGCTGCAGAGACGAGGCGGGCCGGGTGAGAAAGTCGGGGTTCGAGCGCCAGGCCGTCACCGTCGGCGGCTGATCGGCCTCGTCGCGCGGGTAGAGCGTGAGGACCGAATCGGCCGCGACGGCGATCGTCAGCCGCCCGTCCTCGCCGACGGTCCGCGGGCCCAGCTCCTCGTAGGCGCCCTGCCCGACGCAATGGCACACCCCGTAGGTCCCCGCCGGCACGCCGCGTAGGGCGACCGTGCGCTCGGCCTGCGGCCCGGTCGTGTTGATAAGCACAACGGTTGCGCCCGCCTGGTCCTCGAAGGCCAGGGCCCTGAGGGCCGCCGTGTCTGACGTGGCCTCGACGCGCACCGCGCCCGGGCGGACGTAGTGAGACACCTGCCGGAAGCGCCAGTACCACGGGCCGCCATGAAAGGTCGTGCTGCTGATGTGACTGAGCGCCGCCTTGTAGTCCGGCCCGGCGAGGCCGTACACCTCCCAGTAGGACACGCCGCCCAGCACCAGGTCGTCATAGAGGTGGTCCACGGTCAGCCCCATGAACTCGCTCTGGGCCGTCGGCAGCCCCCGCGCGCGGGCGAAGTCACGCAACTTGACCATGGACGTCTGATTGTCCTTGCCGTACCAGTGGTAGGCGATCAGGCCGATCCACTGCCAGATGTCGGGATCGTCGCGCAGCTCCTCGATGTACCGCCAGGCCACGTGCGCGTTGACCGACTCGGGGAACTGGACGACCGTCCGGGACCCCAGGCCACGCAGTCGAGGCATGAGGGCCTTGATCATGCGGGCGACCACGGGCGGGGTGAAGACGTTCCCGTTGCCGGCTTCGTTGCAGATGCTGTAGTAGTCGGGTGTGATCCCGTGCTCGTCGCGCAGGCGCAGCAGAAGCGCCACGGCCCACTCGGCGTACTCCTCGGGATCGGCGAGCATCCACGGTGGCAGGTCACCGGTGCTGCCGCCGTGGAAGAAAGAGGGGCTGACGTAGAGGTCGAAGTGCTCGCCCCGGGCCTCGACCGCCTGCTTCCACGGGACAAGCCACTCGGCGGCTCTCGCGTCCAGGCTCTGGGTGCTGAAGGCGTCCCACCTGATGTCGCGAGGGTCGTCGTTGTCGTTCAGCCACTCCCAGCTTCGGCCTCGCTGGTTGTTGCCGCACAGGCCCTCGAACCGCAGCCGGTTGAGGCCCAGGTCGTTGACGGCGCGGTCCACGGACAGATCGCGCAGCATCTCGCCCGCGGGTAGCCACGGGGTCGTCTTGCCCCAGCCGAGGATCGTCTGGTAGCGCACACCCGGGTCCACGCTCACCGCGACGTCGCCCTCGCGCGCGACCGCGCATCCGGTGAGAGCAGCCACCAGCAGCCACGGCCCGAGAGTCCGTACCGCACGCATCGCTGTCACCTTTCTGTCTTCGGCAGGGACGCCCACTAGCCGTCGTGGTCAAGGATCGCGCCCTGGGAGAGCAAAGCCTCACGGACCGCGGCCTAGCCGACGGCCGGCAGGTCGCGGCACCAGGTGGGCGAAACCGAGACCCGTGCCCGGTGCTCCGCCGTAGCCGTATTGTGGGGCCGCTGGGCGGCCAGTGCAAGCCAAGAGCCAGGCGCGCTTCACCTGGACCTGCACCGGCCATGGTGCCGGGAGTGACGTCCCTTCGGGCGTGGGGTCCCACGTCCCGGGATCAAGGGGGCGGGCGGCATGGGAATCGGCAACTGGGTCACGACACGCCTGCGCGTGAGGCACCTGGCGGGAGTGCTGCGAAGCTCGGCTTCCACGCAGCAGGCCCGGCGCGAGGCGGCCGACGAACTGGCCACGATGGGCGGCCCGGCGGTGCCCGCGCTGGTGGCCTGTCTGGACCATGCCACCGAGGCAGTTCGCGACTGTGCTGCGGCAGCCCTGGCAGCCATCGGGGAGCCGGCCGTTCCTTCGCTGCTGGTGGCGCTGGGTGGACCGAGCGAAGGGGCGGCCAGAGCCGCGCGCGCTCTCACGGACATCGGGGCGGCAGCGGCGGAGCCGCTGTGCGCGCTGCTGGAGCATCAGGAAGGCCCCATCCGCTCAGAGCTGGCGCTCAAGCCCGCTGTCCGCTCGTGGGCCGTGACCATACTCGGCCGGATCGGCGACCTGCGCTGCCTCGAGAGGCTCCTGGACGACGCCACGGTGCCCTACTACGAGTGGGGCGAGGACCTGAACGAGGCGGCGCGCAGTGCCGTCCCCGAGGCGATCGAGAGCATGGCGCAGAGGGATCGCGAAGGAGTGGTCTCGGCACTCGAGGAGGCCCTTGCGACCTCATCCCAGGCCCACGTGCTGGAGGCGGCGGAGCAGGCCCTGCGACTCCTCACAGCGTCCCCGATCACGGACGGGGTGCGGAAGCTCGAGGAAGCCTGCCTGGACGAGGGCCTGCTGACCGCGACAGCGATGGCGATTGGTGACGAGGCAGCGGAGATGATAGCCGCGGAGGGAGTCGACGGTGCGCTCGCCCTGGCCACGCTGCTGTGCGAGCTTCTGGCCTGTCGCAGCGCGAAGGTGCTGAGCGCGCTGACCGCGGCCGAGCAGGCGGAGCCGGTGCCCGAGCTGGTGCGCGCGGTATCGTCCGTGGCCAGCGCGCCGCCCATGGCACCCCAGCCGCGGGGCGCCCGGTTCACTCCCAGGCTCGTGGGCGCGGGCACCGTTGGGTGGGACGACGAGACGGCCGGCCGGATCCGCCGGTACGCATCGGGGGTGCTGGCTTCACTGGAGCGCAAGCAGTCGGGCGGGCAGGAGCCCGAGGAAGCCGCTGAGCATACCAAGGCAGCCCCCCAGCGGGCGGCTCCGGCTGCACAGGCCGCTGGGCCATCGGCAGTGGGTCCGGCGATGACCCTGCCGTGCCGTGATCTTGCCGCCGTGGTGCTGTTCCTCGAGAACTGGCCCGGCGAGCCACCTGGAGGCGTAGGCTACGCGGCGGCGCTGTTCAGGGAACTGAATCCGCGGGCCTTCGAGGTCGTGGCCCGTCAGCGGCCGAACTTGTCGCTCGAATGCCGCAAGCTGGAGGGCCCACCGGAGCAGTTCGCGGCAGCCGCTGCTGAGATCGCAGGGGACCTACTAGCCCAGCGGCATCACCCGGGGATGCTGGTATGCCAGAATGCCTCAGTCCAGGGGCCCTCGCGCACTCACCGGTTCCTGCTCTGTTCGTACTTCCGCGCGGCCAAGCCAACCATCGTGGTGCTGGAGCTGGGGTCATCCTTTGAGCTTGAGTAGGCTTCGCGGGGCCAACACAGAGCGACCCCTCAGGGGTGCTGGAGCAACCATGAACTGCATCTGGATCACTGTGGACAGCTTCCGGCAGGACCACATCCACTGCTACCGCCCCGAGGGCCCCACCGACCCCACAGGTGACAGCTTTCCGGTCCATACGCCGAGTCTGGACCGCCTGGCCGCCGAGGGCGTCCTGTGCACGCGCCTGCGTAGCGAGGCCCTGCCCACTGTGCCCTGCCGGCGCGGGATCTTCACCGGCCGCCGCGTCTTTCCCTGGCCCGACGAGCCGCCGCGCAAGGGCATGTACATCAGCTTCAACCTGCCCGGCTGGCGACCGCTGCCCGAGGAAGACGTCACCGTGGCCGAGCACCTCTCGGAGCGCGGCTACGTGTGCGCCATGATCGTGGACGTGTATCACCTGATGAAGCCGTCGCAGAACTTCCATCGCGGCTTCCAGTGCTACGAGTGGATCCGCGGGCAGGAGTACGATCAGTGGCACTCCCAGCCGCTGCCGGAGGGCTACCTGGAGGCGCACCTCAAGCCGGGCATTGAGCTCGGGCCCGGCCGTCTGCGCGTGCTCGATCAGTACCTGAAGAACCAGATGTACCGCGAGGGCGATCAGGACTTCCAGGCCGCGCGCGTCTTCCGCACGGCCATCGAATGGCTCGAGCGCAACCATGCCCACAACAGCTTCTTCCTGTACGTGGACAGCTTCGACCCTCACGAACCCCACGAGGCGCCGCGGCGGTTCACTGACATGTACGACCCCGACTGGGACGGCCCGGACCTGGTCTACGGCAACATGTACCGCCGCGACGAGCTGACCGCCGCCGAGCACCACCATCTGCGCGCCCAGTACGCGGCCGAGTGCTCGCTGGTGGACTACTGGGTGGGGCGGCTGCTCGACGCCGTGGACCGCCTCGGCCTGCGCGACAACACGCTCGTGGTGCTCGTGTCGGACCACGGCAAGATCATGGGCGAGTGGAACCACTACGGGATGCCGCCGGAGGACACGGGGCTGGAGCTGAACGCGGTGCCCTGCCTGATCAGGCACCCGTCCGGCGAGAACGCGGGAGCGCGCTTCACGAGCTGGCTATACAACACCGACGTCACGGCCACCATGCTGGATCTGCTGGGCGTGGAACCCAAGCCCCTGACCGATGGGGAGAGCTTCTGGCCAGCGGTCGCGAGCGACGCGGAGTTCCGCGACCACGCGGTGGTGGGCCACGGGCACATGGTCTCGTGCTGGGAGGGCGACTGGCTGTATCTCGTCAACACTAACCAGGAGGCCGCGGCCCTGTACAACCTGGCCGAGGACCCCTTCCGCCAGACCGACGTGGCGGACCCCTACCCCTCCGTGCGCGAGGACCTCAAGGCCAGGGTCGAGGCGGTGGCCGAGGGGGCCTGAGGCCCCGGCCCGACGAAGGCCGGCGCTGCAGCACCTCCTACGCGGCGAGCAGGCAGCCCCGCGTGCCCGTCTACCGGTTGCCCACGAGCCTCGCGTCGGCCCAGTCTGCGTGGTCGCAGTTGATGCCGTCGCCCCCGTCCGTCACCCGCAGGAGCAGCTCATCCACGCCCTCGAGCGGCACGGAGACGGCCTTGGCGGGCTCGTTCCCCTTCATGACCCCGCTGTCGAACACCTTCTCCCCATCGGCGAACACCTGGAAGGCCACCGTCCCGGCGCCCCCCTTCTCGTCGTCCACGCCCCCCTGGGCCTCGAAGCGCGCGTACCGGTTGCCGAGCTCGTACAGAAGGTCGCTGTTCGCGTGCGTGCCCAGTCCGTGCTGGTACTCCTTGCCCGCGATCCGCATCGGCTTGCCCTCGACCGAGGTGCGCCGTCGCAGCGAACCCCAGTCCTGGGACGCGCTCAGCGGCTGCAGGTCCTCGAGCCAGGCGTCGTTCGCCGTGCCCCTGGGGGAGGGCATGAGGATGAAGCTTCCCGCGCTCACCCGGTCGGACTCGCCGCGCCAGCCCACCGCCGATACCTCGTACCGGTACTCGTACCCCCTCCGCCGCACGTGGTCCGAGAAGCTCGTGTCCGCCACCTGCGTCACGAACTCGCCGTTGCGGTAGACGCGGTAGGCGATGGCCTTCTCTCCGGACCAGGTCACGCGCGCAGCCCGGTCCGCCTGCTCGACCTTGGCGTCGCGCACCGATGCCGCGCCCGCCACCTCGTCCGTCCGCCGGAAGCCGGCCCGCCAGGCCACCTCGCCGTTGGCCGGCCGCTCCAGGGTGAGCACCGCCAGCGGGCCCTCCACGGCCACGCCCTCCTGCTCGCAGGTCCAGCCCGGAGGCAGGCTGAACCGTACCTGGTAGGGGTCGCCCCCGACCACGAGGCTCCGGCCGCTCCACACCATCGCTTCGCCGTCCCAGGCCGCGGCCAGCAGGTCATCCGCCCCCTGGGTGATGTGACGCGACGTGCCCACGATCTGCGGGTGGTTCTCGAAGCGCCGAACAGCGATCACCCGGCAGGACGTCGGCGGCAGCGACACCCTGAGCGCGGCGTTGCTCACGCCCAGCAACTGCTTCTCCCACACGTCATAGAACAGGTACCGCGCGAGCGGCAGCCCCAACTCCCTCGGGCTCAGCTCGACCTCGGCGGACCCGTTCGCGTTCCAGTTGAACAGCCCCACCACATCCCACTGGCCCACGCCCGGCTCGGCCACTCGCAGGTCGAACACCCGTGGGTTGCCGCCCAGGGGATACAGGTCCATGGGCCGGATGTCGGCCACGGGGAAGACCCGCCGGTACAGCTCGACGTACTCGTCGGGCAGCTCATGCATCTTGTCGCTCGCCATGAGCAACTGGCCCGTGATACCCAGCAGCGACGCCCACATCCGAGACTGGTCGAAGCTGAGGCTGCTGCCATTGCTGCCCCTGGGCCTGACGCAGACGACGTCGGGGTCGGTCCAGAAGCACAGGTTGTTCTTGTACAGCTGGGACATGGTGGCGCGGACCGCGGGCTGCATCCCCTGCCAGCTCGGCCCCACGTCGCCGCCCGTGCGCACGCCCTGGCAGTACCCGCAGCTATCGTACTGGCCCCCGCAGTTGAGCAGGAACCGCCGCGGCCCCATCACGGCCTTGATCTCGTGCAGCGCGGCGCGGTAAGCCTCGTCCGGGCCCGGTGTTGGGTCGGCCAGGCGGTCGTGCCAGCCATCGCACGCCCCGCGCAGCCCGCCCTGGCCGTCTATCTTCACGTAGTCGTAGCCCCAGGTGAGGCACAGCATGTGGAACAGGTCGCGGAACCAGGCCGGGCCGAACTCCCCGGTGGGGTCAACGTAGTACCGCCCGCACCAGTCAATCTCCAGCTTGCCGGTCTCGGCGTTGATGGTCTCGCCGATGCTCGTGCCGTCCTTGCGGCGCAGGAACAGCTCCGGGCGGCGGCGGAACAGCTCCTCGTTGCTCGTCGAGAAGGGGATCACCCAGATCCCCGGCTTGAAGCCCTTGTCGCGGATGTAGCTCGCCAGCCACTTCATCCCGTGGGGGAACTTGGTCGCCTCGGTCACGTACCAGTCCCGGTTCTCGCCGCCGCCATGGCCCACGCCCTGCCAGCCGTCGTCTATCTGCACGAACTCGCACCCGAACTGCCGCAGGTTCTCGGCCAGCCAGTCCGTGTTCTTGACCACTTCCTCTTCCGTGACGCCCTGCCAGTAAACATACCACGAGCACCAGCCGGCCGGGGCCCGCGCGAAAGCCGATTTGTCCAGCGGGCGGAACCACTTCACCCCGCGCTCGGTCTTCATGAAGTCCTTGTGCACCCTGACCGTGAGGGGCCCTCGGGCCTTGACCCAGTAGCCGTCGTCGCGGAGCTCGATCGCCACGTGCGGGCCCTCGAACACGCGCGCCTGGTCGAGCGACGGGCTGAACAGGGCGTTGCAGCGCAGGCTGGTCACGCGGCCGATGCTGAGCTGGACGATGTCTCTGTTCTCGCCCGGGTCTACCCGGCACGGGAAGGCGTCGGCCGCGAAGTCCGCGCGGACCTCGATGGGCCCCGCGCCCTCGATGACGTAGCCGTCGTCGGTTGCCGTGACCACCGGGCCGCAGGCCGCCTGAGCGACCAGCAGACAGGTGCAGGAGACCAGGAGCAGCAGTCTGGGGCTGAGCATGACCTATCACCCCTCCGCGAAGGAATCGAGTCGCCGGCGGACCGGCGTGTCGGGCCGGCCACGGACCGCCGGGAGGCGCGGGCCTCAGGCGCCAGGCAAGGGCTCCTTGCTCGCCGCCTCGGACTGGACCCGGTACACGGCCTCCTGGCCGGGGGCGAGCCAGTGGCGGATCGTCAGGCCCGCCTCGTTCCTGCTCTGCCCATCGGCGCAGTAAGCCCCGCCTTCGTACTCCTTCCCGCTCCAGTTCCACGAGAATACGCGCGCGTCCGCCCCCGGGAACGTCACCCCGACGTTCACGTTCTCCGTCATGCTGTTGTTCACGATCATCACGTAGCGTCGCCCTTCCAGGTCCACGAACTCCCCGATCAGGATCGGGTGCCCCTCGCGGTCAGGCAGCACGGCCGACACCAGGCCGTCGGGCGTGAACTTCTCGCCCCCGCCGTAGGGCTCGGGGAAGAAGGTCACGCGCGTGCACACCAGGCGCGCGAACAGGTCGCCATAGTGCCTGTGGAAGCTCTTCTGCACGCGCCGGATGCTCTCGTAGGTCTCGGTGCGGTTCCAGTGCTCGTCCACGGGCGACAGGCGGTAATTGGAGTGCGGCTGGCGCATGTAGTAGAAGAACCACAGCAAGCCGTGGGCCCCCGAGGCGATGGTCGTGTTGAACTGCCAGCGGATCTCGTCCTGATTGGGGCAGCGGTAGCGGAAGTGCCCCACCGATAGCGTCGTGTTCCAGAAGGGCACGCCGCTGCGCAGCGCGGCCTCGCGGTACAGGCGCAGGTTCTCGTAGTAGGCGTGCCAGCCGCCCTCGCCGGGGTTCATCTGCGCGTAGCAGTCGTAGCTGATGAGGTCCGCGTTGCTCTCGCGCACGTACTCGTCGAGGTAGTTGGGCCAGGTGTCCGTGCCCGCCCGGGCCTCGATCCCCGGGAAGTGGGGCAGGAGGTTGGCGAAGGGGTGCAGGTGCGGGGCCGCCTCCTTCTGCACCCGGTAGGCGGCGAAGAACCCGTCCTTGTCCTCCGCGCCGGGCTCATCGCCCACGTGGAAGCCGAAGGTGGCCGGGTGGGCGCCAAAGTCCTCGACTGCGGCCTTGACCCCGTCGGCATACCCCGGCGCCAGCAACCCGCCCTCGCCGCCCGGCCCGCGGCGATAGTGGCACCTCGGATCGCACAGGATCAGCTTCATCCCGCGCGCCTGGGCCCAGTCGAGCAGGCGCAGGACGTGGGCCTTCTGCTCGGGGTCGGAGGGGTCGTAGCCGGGGCTCTGCGGCACCGTGAAGCCCGCGTCCGCCCATTCCTCGACCTCGGCCTCGTCCATGTACTGCCCGTGCTCAGCAAGGTTCGTGTAGCTCCAGAAGCTGATGGGGAACCGTCCCAGGCCAAAGGACTGCGTCTTCTCGATGATCGAGCGCACCGTTCCAGGCACCTCCGCGGCGAAGGATGGAACCGCGAGGCACGCGGTCAGCAGGACGGCGCAGAGCGAAAGGGCTGGTCTGTCGAGCACCATGGACGCCTCCCGTGCGCGCGGCCTGTCCCGCGCGAGAGCGTCCTCTACCTTCGCTCCGGCGCGGCGCGCACCTTCACCGCGCCCGGGGACCCCCGCGCTGACGAGCAGTGGGGGACGCTGATCTGGTATTATGCTGCCGGGCTCACCACAAACGCCGACGCGGGAGTGACGCACATGCTCAAGGGCATGAGAGGGCACCTGACGCTGGTTCCGATGATGCTGGCGCTGGGCGCGCCGGGCGGCCAGGCGGCGCCCCTGCCCCTCGCCACCGACGGCCGGACCGGCTACGTGATCGCCCTGGCGCGCGACGCTTCGGCGCCCGAACAGACTGCGGCCCGGGAGCTGGCGGACCATCTCGCCCAGGCAACGGGCGCCGCCTACAGCGTGGTCGCCCCCGAGGAGATCGGCGACAGACCCGCCATCGCCGTGGGGCCGGGAGCGGCCCGCGCCCTCTGGCCCGAGGCCGACCTCAACCTCGCGGCGCTGGAACACGACGGCATCGTCATGACCACGCGAGCGCCTCACCTGATCCTCACAGGGGCGGAAGGCGCGCGTCGTGGGACCCTCTACGCCGTCTACACCTTCCTCGAGGATGTGGTCGGCTGTCGCTGGTGGAGCTCGAAGGAGAGCTTCATCCCGAGCAAGCCGACGCTGGAGGTGCCCGAGCTGGACCAGAGGTACGTGCCCCAGCTCCGGTACCGGGAGGCCTTCTACCGCGACGCCTTCGACGGCGTCTTCGCGGCGCGGTGCAAGTGCAACGGGCACTTCGAGCGGATCCCCCCGGAGTACGGCGGGCACTACACGCTGATAGGGTGGTGCCACACCTTCTACCGGTTCCTGCCCCCCGACAAGTATTTCGCCGAGCACCCGGAGTGGTACAGCGAGATCAACGGCGAGCGCAGAGCCGAGCACACCCAGCTCTGCCTGACGAACGACGAGATGCGGGCCGAGTTCACGAGGAACGTGCTCGAGGAGATCAAGGCGGATCCCTCGGCCGGGATGGTCTCGGTCGCACAGAACGATTGGGGCGGCGCCTGTCAGTGCGAGAACTGCCGGCAGATCGTCGAGGAGGAGGGCTCGGAGTCGGGGCCCCTTTTGCGGTTTGTGAACGCCGTGGCGGAGGAGATCGAGAAGGAGTACCCCGACTTCCTGGTAGAGACGCTGGCCTACAGCTACACCCGCAAGCCGCCCGCGAAGGTGAAGCCACGAAAGAACGTGGTCGTGCGGCTGTGCTCGATCGAGTGCTCCTTCTCCCAGCCACTGGCGACAGGGCCGCAGAACGCGCAGTTCCAGGCCGACATCCAGGGCTGGAGCGCCATCGCGCCCCAGCTTTACATCTGGGACTATGTGACCAACTTCGGCAACTACATCCTGCCACACCCGAACCTGCGGGTGCTGGCCCCGAACATCCGCTACTTCGTCGAGAACAACGCGATCGGGCTGTTCGAGCAAGGCGATGCGGGCTGCTCCTGTGGTGACTTCGTGGAGCTGCGCGCCTGGCTGCTGGCGCACCTGATGTGGGACCCGACGCGCGACGAGCAGGCGCTGGTCGAGGAGTTCCTGCGCGGCTACTATGGGCCGGCCGCCCAGCCCCTGGGCGAGCATATCGCCCTGACCCACGACGCGGTCGAGAGATCGGGCGCTTACCTGCGCTGCTACATGACCGACACTTCGCCGTGGCTCGGGCTCGCCGACCTCAACCGGGCGACCGAGCTGTTCGCCGAGGCGACGAGACTCGTGGCGGACGACCCCGTGCTCAGCGCGCGAGTGAGGCGGGCGCGGATGCCTCTGGACCACGCGTGGATCCAGCGCCAGCGGGCTCTGAGGCGCGTGGCCCAGATGACCGGGAAGCCCTTCCTGGGGCCCGCCGACCCCGTCGCCTTCTGCGAGGACTTCATCAGCGCCGCGCGCGACTTCGACGCCGGCAACTACGCCGAGGGCAGGCCCTTCGACAGCCTCGTGCCCGCGCTGCGCGCTCAGACCCAGCCGCCGGCCGCGGCGGGCCCACCACCGGCGCTGGCCGAGGGCCTTGCCGACGAGGACTGGATGGACATCCAGGAAGGCGAGTTCCGACTGCACGGACTGGGGGACTGGGTCGCCGTGGTCGAGGACGAGAGCGCCTCGAACGGCAAGGCGGCGCGGATGCCGGGCACGCACACCCAGTGGGCCGTGCAATACCCCCTGTCGGGCGACCTCGGGGACCTGGGGACCTGGCACTTCTACGTCGTCGCCCGCTGCGAGGCTACGGCCGACACGGGGCCGGCCTTCCAGGTGGGCCTGTACGACGGCGCCGCCGGCAAGGGCGTCTCCGCGATCACGGAGACCCTGGACAAGGCGGGCGACGGCGAGTACCGCACCTACGACCTGGGCGCCCACGCGGCCACGGCCGGCATGTACGTATGGGTGGCTCCGGTGGGCAACCCCGACGCCGTCACCGCCGTGTACGTGGACCGCATCTTCCTGATCAGGGAGAAATGAGCGCCGCGGGCGCCCGCGCCCCGAAGGCCGCGGCCTGGGCGCTGCTGATCCCGACCAGGCCTCCGCGGGGGGCCGCGTCGGCGCTTCCAGGCCCTCAGGAAGACCGGCGCATGGCACCGTGGGAGCTGTCCGCCATCGCGCCGCCCGGGCCCTGCTGCTCCTCGCCCGACACGAGCCACACGCCCTGCTCGATCAGCGCCTGCTTGACCTCGACGCCGTCCAGGTCGGCGGGCCGCGCCCCGCGCTGGCACGCCATCGCCGCCGCCACGCCCGCCGCTTGCCCCACCGTGCAGGCTGGGGGCATCACGCGCATGCTCGCGTGCACCGCGTGGTCCACGCTGATGGGCCGCCCACCCACCAGCAGATTATCCGCGTCCCGCGCCACGATGCAGCCGTAGGGAATCTCGTACCACTCGCCCGGCGGGAAGTCCACCAGCTCCGTCCCGCCGCCCGTCGGGTTGTGTATGTCTATCGGGTAGCGGCACCGGCAGATCCCGTCGGGGAACTTGGCGTAGGCCTCGGCCTGCTGCCGCGTCAGGTACGCCTGGCCCACGACGCGCCGCGACTCCCGCACGCCGATGTGCATGGCCAGCGCCAGCAGGTAGGCGTTCTCGAAGCCCGGCACGCTGAACCTCAGCCACGCCAGGTACTCGCGCACCTGCCGCCGCGCCTCGATCTCCGCGTCGCTGAGGCTTTCCACGTCCACGGCGTGATGGTGGGTCACGCGCGTCGTGTTGAAGTGGATCCTGTCAGGCTGGGTGGTCCTGAACCACAGGCAGTTCTCCCGCGGGCAGCTCAGTCGCCCGTCCGCCTTTGCCTCCTGGAACAGCCTGCCCATCTCCCCGCGGTCGGGCATCCTGGCGGTGTCCACGCCGCCCATGTCGAAGCAGGTGGTCATCGGCTGGCACAGTCCGTCCTCTTCGCGCCCGTACTCGACGGCGCAGCCGGCGCGGGCAGCCACGTCCGCGTCGCCCGTGGCATCCACGCACATCGTCCCCCCCACCGCCACGGGGCCCGACTTGCTGGCGAAGATCAGCGCGTCTATCCGCCGCCCGTCCATCAGCGGCTCATCGAAGTTCATGTGGTACAGCAGCTCGACACCGGCCTCCAGGCAGAGCTGCTCGGCCGCCAGCTTGGCTATCTCGGGGTTGAAGGTCACCCGGTCGGGGGCCAGGCCGCCCAGCTCCGCCATCCTGTCGCACCAGTCCTCCAGCACCCCGCTGTCCAGGCGCCGACCGTCCACGTGGTTGGGCATGAAGGGGTTGACCAGCCCCACCGTCGCCATGCCCCCCAGACACCCGTAGCGC
>CAZSOQ010000100.1:0-18424 GCA_964608495.1 uncultured Armatimonadia bacterium
GTTGGGTGGTGGTCTGGACAGCTGCGGGGCACACCGCGGGGCCACCACCGCGGGCCGAAGCCCGCACCTACGCTAGGCCGGGGTGCCGATGGCGACGGAGGAGCAGGACAGCCACAGCGACGAAGGGAGCATGAGGTAACCCGATGGCGAACGAAGACCACGAGCCGCGGATAGCAGCATCAGTCGAGCCAATCTCCGTGCAGGATGAGATGACCGATAGCTTCACGTGCTATGCGATGTCGGTCATCATGGCCCGCGCCATCCCCGATGTGCGCGACGGCCTCAAGCCCTCCCAGCGTCGCATCCTTGTCGCCATGAGCGGCGAGGGCCTCACACCCGACCGCCCTCACGCCAAGTGCGCCGCCATCGTGGGCGAGACCATGAAGACCTATCACCCCCACGGCGACGCAGCCATCTATGACACCCTCGTCCGCCTGGCCCAGGGCTTCAGCATCCGCTACGCCCTCGTGGACCCCCAGGGCAACTTCGGGTCCGTGGACGGCGATCCGGCCGGCGCCATGCGCTACACCGAGGCGCGTCTGTCACCCGCCGCCATGGCGATGCTCGAGGACCTGGAGAAGGAGACGGTGGACTGGCAGCCGACCTTCGACGAGCGGACCGAGGAGCCCCAGGTGCTCCCGGCCATGCTGCCTAACCTGCTCGTCAACGGCGGGTCGGGGATCGCCGTGGGCTACGCGACCAACATCCCGCCCCACAACCTGGGCGAGGTGGTCGAGGCCGCGATCTACGTGCTGGACAACCCCAACGCCGATGTGCGGCAGATCATGCGGCGGCTGCCCGGACCGGACTTCCCCACGGGGGCGCTGGTCCTGGGCCGCAAGGGCATCCTGGACTACATGACCACCGGCCGCGGGTCCATCACCATGCAGGGCCGCGCCGTCGTCGAGCCGCTGGACCGCAACCGCGAGGCAATCATCATCACGGAGCTGCCCTACAACGTCTCGCGCTCGAACCTGATCCAGCAGATTGCCAAGCTGTACCAGGCCGGCAAGCTCGAGGGCGTGGCGGACCTGCGCGACGAGTCGGACCGCAAGGGCACGCGCGTGGTCGTGGAGCTGCGGCGCGATGCCAACGCGTCGGTCGTGCTCAACAATCTGTACAAGCACACGCAACTGCGGAGCAACTTCGCGGCGAACATCCTGGTGCTGGTGCCGGTGGGCAAGGCGCTGGTGCCCAGACAGTGCAACATCCGGGACCTGATCAACTACTTCCTCATCCACCGGCGCGAGGTGGTCGTGCGGCGGGCGCGCTTCCTCCTGCGCAAGGCCGAGGAGCGGGCGCATATCGTCGAGGGCCTGCTGCGGGCTCTGGACGTGATAGACCAGATCATCGAGCTCATCCGCGGGTCGGCGAACCGCACCGAGGCGCGGCAGGGGCTGATAAGGGAGTTCAGCTTCAGCGAGCGCCAGGCCGAGGCCATCCTCGCCATGCAGCTCGGTCAGCTCACCCGCCTGAGCCGCGAGGAGCTCGAGCGCGAGATGGCCCAGCTCCAGGAGGCCATCGCCGACTACAAGGACATCCTGGGCTCCGAGGAGCGCCAGTCACAGGTCATCAAGAAGGAGCTGCGGCAACTGGCGCGGGAGCTAGGGGACGAGCGGCGCACCCGGCTCCTGGACGACGAGGCGCAGGACATTGACGTCGAGGACCTGATTGACCAGGAGGACGTGGCGATCACGGTCACGCGCGACGGGTACATCAAGCGCCTGCCGGTGGATACCTACCGCCCGCAGGGACGCGGCGGACGTGGGGTCATGGCGCTGACGAAGAAGGAAGAGGACACGGTGATGGACCTGTTCGTCGCGAGCACGCACCATCACCTGCTGTGCTTCACCAACCAGGGCATGGTGTACCGCATCAAGGCCTACCAGGTGCCGATGGCGAGCCGCCAGGCGCGGGGCATGCCGATCCAGAACATCGTCCCTCTGACCGATGGGGAAGAGGTCACCGAGATCATCGCGGTGCCCAGCTTCGATGTGGGCGGGTACCTGTTCATGGTCACCACCAACGGCGTGGTGAAGAAGGTGGCGCTGGAGGCCTTCGATACGCCTCTGCGCAGCAAGGGCATCCGCGCGGTAAACCTGGACGAGGGCGACGAGCTCGAGTGGGTGCTGTGGACCGACGGCACGCGGGACATCCTGCTGGTCACCAGCTCCGGGATCTGCAACCGGTTCGATGAGAACCAGGTGCGGGCGATGGGCCGGGGGGCGCGAGGCGTCAGGACGATGAGCCTGGACGAAGGCAGGCACCTGGTGGCCGCCGTGTCCGTGGCCAGGAAGGACAAGCGCGAGCTGCTCGTGGTCAGCGAGCGTGGGCTGGGCAAGCGCACGCCTCTGAGCGAGTACTCGCCCAAGGGCCGCAGGGCCAAGGGCGTCATCACGATGAAGGTGACCGACCGCACCGGTGCGGTGATCGGGGCGGCGATCGTGGACGACCAGGACGAGATCATGTGCATCACGGTCCAGGGCGTGCTGCTCAGGTGCAAGGTGGCGGCGATCCGGCTGACCGGCAGGTCCGCCCAGGGCGTGATGATCGTCCGGCCCGGCGAAGAGGATGCCGTCGGCGCCGTGACGAAGATCGTGCAGTACGCGTCGGAGGAACCCGAGGCCTAGGAAGGCCCTGAAGGCGTGACCCCGGCGGGGCGCCCTGAGCGGCTTGGCCGTCCGACCCCTGGCGATGCGACGAGGTATGGGGAGCGGGCTGCCGGTCCGTATCCGTGCCGGTGACGTCCGGCCTGGGATCCCTGCCGGGCGACGGCTGGTGCCGGGCACTCGGCCCGAGGTGGGTGGTGCCGTATGTCAACGATCCGCGATGAACTGAGGTCCCCTCTGAGCGAGAACGCCCGCCGGGTGCTTGCCCGCCGTTACCTGATCCGGGACGACAACGGCAATCCCACCGAGGAGCCGGAGGACATGTTCTGGCGCGTGGCCGAGAACATCGCCTCCGCAGAGGCCCAGTACGGCGCGTCGCCCGAGCAGGTCCGGGCGTGGACGGAGCGGTTCTACGAGGCCATGGCGCGGCTGGAGTTCCTGCCCAACAGTCCCACGCTGATGAACGCGGGGCGGCGGTTCCAGCAGCTCTCGGCGTGCTTCGTGCTGCCGGTCGAGGACTCGATGGAGAGCATCTTCGAGGCCGTGAAGAACACGGCGCTGATCCACAAGTCCGGGGGAGGGACGGGCTTTTCCTTCTCGCGCCTGCGGCCCAAGGACGACATCGTCTCCTCGACCAAGGGCGTGTCCTCGGGCCCCGTGTCCTTCATGCAGGTCTTCGATGCGGCCACGGATGCCATCAAGCAGGGGGGCACGCGGCGGGGCGCCAACATGGCGATCCTGCGGGTGGACCACCCGGACATCGTGGAGTTCATAGACGCCAAGCGCGACGAGAGCAGGCTCACCAACTTCAACGTGTCGGTGGCCGCCACCGAGGGCTTCATGGAAGCCGTGCGCGGCGACGAGCTGTACGCGCTGGTCAACCCCCGCAACGCGGAGAAGGTGCGGGAGCTACGGGCCCGCGAGGTCTTCGACCGCATCACCCAGAACGCGTGGGCCAGCGGCGAGCCGGGCATGGTGTTCCTGGAGCGCATCAACCGCGACAACCCCACGCCCGCCCTGGGCGAGATAGAGAGCACGAACCCCTGCGGCGAGCAGCCCCTGCTGCCGTATGAATCCTGCAACCTGGGCTCGATCAACCTGGCGCGCATGGTGACGGGCGAGCCGACGAGGGCGGTGCTCGACTGGGACAAGCTGGGCGAGACCGTGCGCCTGGCGGTGCGGTTCCTGGACAACGTCATTGACATGAACCGCTTCCCCCTGCCGCAGATCGCCGAGGTTACGCGGGGCAACCGCAAGATCGGCCTCGGCGTCATGGGCTTCGCCGACCTGGCGATGCTGATGGGCGTGCGCTACGACTCGGACGAGGCGCTGGACCTGGCCCGCCGGCTGATGCGCTTCGTCCAGGACAGGGCCTACGAGGCCTCGGCGGAGCTGGCCGAGGCCCGCGGCACCTTCCCGAACTGGGAGCAGAGCGTGTGGGCCGAGCGCGGCAGGCCCCTGCGCAACGCCACCTGCACCACCGTGGCCCCGACGGGCACGATCTCGATCATCGCGGGCACGTCCAGCGGCATCGAGCCGCTCTTCGCCGTGGCCTTCGAGCGTCACATCCTCGGCGGCGAGACCCTGGTCGAGGTGAACCCGGTCTTCAAGCAAGTGGCGCGACAACGCGGCTTCTACTCGGATGAGCTTGTGCGCCAGATCGCGGAGCGCGGCACGGTACGCGGCATAGCCGCGATCCCCGAGGACGTGCAGGAGCTGTTCGTGACGGCCCACGAGGTGACGCCGGAGCGCCACGTGCGCATCCAGGCGGCCTTCCAGGAAGCCACCGACAACGCCGTGTCCAAGACCATCAACTTCCCCAACGAGGCAACGGTGGAGGACGTGGCGGAGGCCTACTGGATGGCGTGGGAGCTGGGCTGCAAGGGCATCACGGTGTACAGGGACGGGTGTCGGCAGGAGCAGGTGCTGACCACGGGGCGCACGGAGCGGGCCCGCGCCGTGGTGAGGGGAGTGGAGCCGCGGCCGCGGCCCGAGGTGGTGCGGGGCGAAACGCGCGTGATGACCACGGGCTGCGGGAAGCTGTACATCACGATCAACTCCGACGAGCACGGCCCCTTCGAGGTCTTCGGCAACATGGGCAAGGCCGGCGGCTGCGCCGCTTCCCAGACCGAAGGGCTGGCCCGCATGATCTCGCTGGCCCTGCGGTCGGGGATCCCAGCCGAGCACGTGGTCAGGCAGCTACGGAGCATCTCCTGCCACCGGCCCGCGTGGGAGCCCGGCGGCACCCGCATCCTGTCCTGCGCCGACGCCTTCTCCCGGGCCGTGGAGCGGTGCCTCGAGAGCGCGGGCGGGCAACTGCAGATGGACTTGGGCGACCACGAGAGCCCCAACGGGGCCGGCGCCTGTCCCGACTGCGGAGGCGTCCTGCACCCGGAGGAAGGGTGCCTCATCTGCCACGACTGCGGCTACTCCCAGTGTGAGTGACGGCCCAGGGCGCAGAGCACGGGAGCCACGGCATCGCCGAGAGCGCCACGTTCAGGCAGGCCCGCCTTGGCGACCGCGGCCCTGCCGCCGTATCATTGTCCCACCATGACCAGATGTGTCGTGACCGGCGGCTGCGGCTTCATCGGCAGTAACCTCGTTCGGATGCTCCTGGCGGAGGAGCCCGCGGCCCGTGTCACCGTGCTCGATGCCTTCACCTACGCGGGCGACCTGCGCAACCTGGCGGACGTCGCGGCGGACGCGCGGCTCGAGGTGGTGCAGGGGAACGTGAACGACGAGGCGGTGCTGGGCGAGGTCCTCTCGGGAGCGGACGCGGTATATCACCTGGCCGCCGAGAGCCATAACGACCGGGCCGTGACCGACCCGTGGACCACTTGGCGCGCCAACGCCGACGGGACGATGCGCGTGCTGCTGGCGGCGCGTGACGCGGGCGTCCGGCGGCTGCTGTACATGTCCACCGACGAGGTGTACGGCGAGTCCGAGGCCGACGAGGCCTTCCGCGAGACCGACCCGCTGAACCCGCGGGGCCCGTACCCGGCGAGCAAGGCCGCGGCCGACCGGCTGGCCCGGGCCTTCCACGTGACCTACGGCCTGCCGGTGGTGATCGCGCGGCCCACCAACAACTACGGCCCGTACCAGTTCCCCGAGAAGCTCCTTCCCGTGATGGTCCACCGCGCGCTGCACGATCGGCCGCTGCCGCTCTACGGCCGGGGGCAGCAGGTGCGCGACTTCCTGCACGTCGAGGACTGCTGCCGCGCGCTGGTGCTGCTCATGGATCGCGGCGAGCCCGGCGAGGCCTACAACGTGCCTGGCGAGAACGAGCACGAGAACCTCGAGGTGGCCCGCGCGATCCTGGCCGAGCTGGGCAAGCCCGACTCGCTCATCCACTTCGTCAAGGACCGTCCCGGCCACGATGTGCGCTACCTGGTGGACGGCGCTAAGATCAGGGCGTTGGGGTGGGAGCCGCGGACGCCGTGGGCGGAGGGGCTGCGCGGCACGATCCGCTGGTACGTCGAGCATCGCGACTGGCTCGAGTACATGCTGGGCAAGGGCAAGGAGTTCCTGGATCGGTGGTACGCTGAGCGGGCGTGAGGCCCAGGGCCACGGCGCGCGCCGCCGGGGCCCGTCGCCTGCGCGTGACCAGGCGCGTCAGGGAATCTTGATCGTCGCGGGGTCGAGGTCTGGATTGGGCCACTGGGGGTCCATGTCCCGGAGCGTGGTGGCGATGAGGTCGGCCACGACCAGGTTGCGGTACCACTTGCGGTTGGCCGAGATGATGTGCCACGCCGCGTAGGCTGTGCTGCAGTGGGTCAGGGCGTCCTCGTAGGCACGCACGTACTCGTCCCACAGCTCCCGGTCGTCCAGGTCGCCCGCCCGGAACTTCCACCGCTTCTGCGGGTCGGCCAGGCGCTGCTCCAGGCGCTCCTTCTGCTCCTCGCACGATATGTGCAGGAAGAGCTTGACGATCCGCGTCCCGCTGTCGGCCAGGAGTCGCTCGAAGCTGTTGATGTGCTCGTACCGGGCCCGCCACACTTCCTCGGGGACCAGCCCGCGCACCCGGGCGGCCAGCACGTCCTCGTAGTGCGACCGGTTGAAGACCGCTATCTGGCCCTTGGCCGGCGCGTGCTGATGGATGCGCCACAGGAAGTCGTGAGCCAGCTCCTCCGCTGTGGGCACCTTGAAGCTCGCGACCTGGCACGACTGGGGGTTCAGGCCGCGCATCACGTGCCTTACCGTGCCGTCCTTCCCGCTCGTATCCATCCCCTGTAGCACGATGAGGAGCGCCTGCTTGCCCTCCGCATACAGCCGCTCCTGCAGGTCGGCCATCGCCTCGAGGTCGCCGTCGAGCTTGGCCCGCACCTCGGGGTCCCGCTTCCCGCCCTCGCCGTGGTAGTCGGGGTCGTGGTCGTCGAGGCGGACCTTGGTCCCCGGCTTCACCAGTGTTCTGTGCGCCACCGGCCTCCCTCCCGCATCTTCCACGTTCGCTGCCCCCCGCGATCCGGTCGTGCCGCGGGGGGGCTGCGGCCGCCGTCGGGCGCAGCCCGGCCGCCGAGGGCTGTGCCTGGCTCGGGGAGTACCGGCTCCGTCCCCCAGGCGCTCGCGGCTCACGCGGATGGCGGAGGAAGCGCGCCCGCGGCCTAGACGCCGAGGGTCGGCTGCGACGACGACCCGCCGGGATGGGCGAGCTCGGCGGCCGTCTGCCGCACGTCCAGGAGCAGCAGACCCAGAGTGGCACCGGCCGAGGCCAGACACGCGAGCACCTGGCCCTCGCCGGCCTTCGCGACGATCACGTACCCCGACGACCCGTGGGCATAGATCTCGCTGAGCTCCCCCTGGCCGAACTCCTTGGCGCTGCGGTTCGAGCGGGCCAGCAGGTCCGCCGCCAGCGCGGCCAGCAGGTCCGTGTTCAGATCGGGCACGCCGTCCGCAGCCACGGGGAAGCCGTCGTCGGTCACCACCACGGCGGCCGTGATGTCGGGGTTGGCGGCTCTCAGTTGCCTGAGGATCTTTCCGGGGCCCGAAGCGTCTCCAACCATCTTCTCTATCCCTCCGTCCGGCTAGGTGGGGTCTCAGTCCTCGATCAGAGGCAGCTTCACCAGCTCGCCGCCCCGCTCGGCGGACAGGTCCATGGCAAGGCACAGCTCGTGGGTGCGCACGGCATCCTCTAGGTTCACGTAGGATTCCTGGTCCCCCAGCACGCACTCCGCAAAGTGGTCTATCTCGCCCTCGAAGGGATGGTGCTCCACGTCGCCGCTGTCGGGCAGGATCGAGGGCACCGTCGCCCATCCCGTCTGGCCGGGGAACAGCTCCGGCGCCCAGATCCGGTTGTCCCGGATCGCGCCCTTGTCCCCGAGCAGGTCCACATTGAAGGCGTAGGGCATCACGCAGTCCAGCGACGACGAAAGCTTGCCGATCACGCCGCCCTCGAACTTCAGGATCGCCACTTCCGTGGGCGGGTACTCGTAGGCCGTGTCCCAGCCGCCCGAGAAGGCCGCCACCTCGGTGGCCTCGCAGCCCAGCATCCAGCGCAGGGCGTCCACGGCGTGGCACCCGGCGAAGAGGAAGCTGCTCCCCCCGGCCCGCTTCGTTCGCGCCCATTCCCACCCCGAGTACCAGTCCGACACGCCGTGCCAGTAGTCGCACTCGGCGTAGTAGACCTGCCCGATAGCGTCGCTGTCCAGCAGCCGTCGGGTGCTCAGCAGCGACGGGTTCCAGCGCAGCACGAAGCTGACCACCGTCTTGACCTTGGCTTCGCGCACGGCGTCCCTCAGGGCCTGCAGGCCCTCCACGTCCAGCGCGATCGCCTTCTCCAGGATGAAGTGCTTGCCCGCCCTCGCGGCCTTCACGCCCTCTTCGACGTGCAGGTCCGTGGGCGTGCAGATGCTGAGCACGTCCACCCGCGGATCGGCCAGAAGCTCGTCGTAGTCGGTGTAGATGGCCAGCTTGTCCGCGTCGAGACCGGCCTCATGAGCCCTGGCCCGACAGCTTGCCTCGCGCCGACTGCAGACAGCCACCACTTCGCAGTGGGGATTGCGGGCGTAGGCCTTCAGGTGTTCGCCGGACACCCAGCCCGCTCCATGGATGGCGGCACCCAGCTTGCGTTCGCTCATGACGTCACCTCCGGCCCTGGCCCAAGCTCCCGCGCCCGGCTTGCGGCCCTCGACTCTCGTGGCAGGTGGCGCGGGCCGGCTCCCCCGAGGGGGCTCGTCCGGCCGACGCCGGGGGTGAGGTTCGCCGGAGCCGCCGCCAGTCCTTCCGGCGCGCCCGGGCGCCGACAGGGACCGGTACCGGCAGGTACGGGCGAGGCCGCGCCGAATCCTAGAACTGGTGATGCCTGATGAAGCCCCTCGCCTTGGTCCTCTCGATCGCGCTGGTCACCTCCGGATGCTCGGCCGGACTGGTCGAGAACCCGGGCTTCGAGGAAGTCGCGGCCAACGGAGCGCCCGTGGGCTGGACCTGCTCGCCCGCCGTGTACCAGACGGACACGGAGGTGAAGCACTCGGGCGAGCGCTCGCTGAGATTCCATAACCTCGACGCGGGGAACTACCAGTTGTGCTCGCAGACCGCTCCCCTGGAGCACGACCGGTTCTACGAGTTCTCCGTCTGGGTGAAGACTCAGGGGCTGTCGGGCGAGGATTCGGGCGCGACGATCTGCCTGGAGTGGTACGGGGCCGGCGGCAAGTACCTCGGCGGCTCCTACCCGGCAGGCCTCAAGGGCGACAGCGACTGGCAGCGCGTGCAGGGCGTGTCGGGGCGAGTACCGGCGGAGGCAGAGCGCTGCAACGTGACGGTCTACTGCCGCAAGGGGATGACGGGCACGGCCTGGTTCGATGATGTGGAGGTGCAGCGGGCCTTCGCGTCGCCTCTGACCTCGGCCGTCGTGAAGCCCAACTACCGGGGCTGGCTGGGCATGGACCGGGAGCCGGAAGTAGCGCTGGCCTTCACTGTGGACACTCGCGACCTGGAGCTGACCTACGACGACCTGATGTGGGACTTGAAGGTGACCGACGCGGCGGGGAAGGTGTGGGCCACGATGAGCTTCGACCCGGCCGGCGCCGAGGGCGAGCCCAGGATCGCCCTGGACCCGCAACTGCCCGCGGGCGAGTACACGGTGACCCTGCGCCTGGCCGAGCGGCAGACCGGCCGGGCCGTCGCCACGAACACGCACCGTCTGCTGCGGCGCCCGCCCGATGCTCCCAGGCCGCGCGTCTACCTTGACGAGCACAACCGCGTCATTCTGGACGGCAAGCCCTTCTTCCCGCTGGGGACTTACGCGAACACGGGCCTGATGAACGACGAGACGCTGAAGCTGTACTCACAGAGCGCCTTCAACTGCATGATGCCCTATGGCACGCCGTCTCGCGAGCAGATGGACCTGGCGCAGAAGTACGGGGTGAAGGTGATCTACTCGGTCAAGGACGCCTACGCGGGGACCCACTGGTGCCCGAAGGAGATAGCAACGGCGGAGGACGAGCGGCCGTGGGTGGAAGCGAGGGTCACGGCCTTCCGCGACCACCCGGCGCTGCTGGCGTGGTACCTGAACGACGAGCTGCCGCTGACCATGCTCGACCGGCTGACAGCGCACCAGGAATGGCTCGAGGAGCTGGACCCGGACCATCCCACCTGGGTGGTGCTGTACCAGGTGCGCGAGGTGCGGTGGTACATGCCCACCTTCGACGCCATCGGCACCGATCCGTACCCGATACCGAATCACCCCAGCCGCGCGGAGGAGTGGACGAGGCTCACGCGCGAGGCGGTGTTCGGCGCCAGGCCGGTGTGGATGGTGCCGCAGATCTTCAACTGGGATTCCTACAACAAGGATCGGGGCGGACGGACGCCGACCTTCGAGGAGATGCGCTCCATGGCCTGGCAGTGCATCTGCGAGGGCGCCAACGGCCTGGTCTTCTATTCCCTCTCCGACATCCGCCGCGACCCGGCCACTCCCTTCGAGGTGCAATGGGACAGCGTGAAGCGCATGGCCGCCGAGATCGCTCAGTGGATACCGGCGCTGCTCTCCGTGGAAAAGGCGGCGCCGGTGGAGGGCCGCGGGGCGCATGTCCACTGGCTGACGAGGTCGCTTCAGGGCAAGACCTACCTCTTCGCGGTGAACGACGACTACGATCCCCACAGCGTAACCTTCCGACTGCCCTCGTGGTGCTCGGGTCTGCGGCGAATCGGCGACGAGGCCTTCCTGGCGGCCAGCGGCGATGACCGCGCCAGTGACCGTCTCGAGGGCCTGGACATGCAGGTCTACGAGCTGCTGGGCGACTGATCCCGCCTGTGGGCGCGGCGGCGGACCGGCTTCCGAAGCCGCCGGGGCGCTTCCGTTCCGTCCGGTGGGCTTGCAGTCAGGGGGAACCACGGGCCCGCGGAGTCGTTTGTTCACTCAAGCGGTGGACTCGGTCCTTCGTCGGCGACTAGAGCTTGACCTCGCGGGCCAGGGGGGACAACCGATGCTTAGCCGCCACTATGCCTGTCGCGTCAGCGACCGCTTGCGTCTGGCGAATCAGCGTCTGCTGGTCATGGAGAACGAGCTGCTCCGAGTGACGCTCTTGCTGGACAAGGGCGCGGACATCGTGGAGCTGCGCTACAAGCCGCGGGACCTGGACTTCCTTTGGCACTCGCCCAACCCCCTCTTCTGGGGCAGCTGGGAGCGAGAGTCGGCCCCGGCCCCGGCGGGGCCCTTCCCGGACTACTACGAGGGCTGCTGGCAGGAGGTCCTGCCCAACGCGGGACGCGCCTGCGAGTGGGGCGGCGCTCCCCTCGGCCAGCACGGCGAGGTCTGGGCCTTGCCCTGGGACTGCAAGATCCTCGAGGACGACCCGGGCATGGTGTGGGTCGAGCTAACCGTCCGCTGCCGCCGCATGCCGCTGAGCCTCACCCGACGCATGATCCTCAGGGCCGGCGTCCCGGCGCTATTCCTGGACGAGGAGCTGCACAACGACAGCCCGGTGGACCTGGCCGTCATGTGGGGACATCACCCGGCCTATGGCGAGCCCTTCCTCGGGCCCGCCTGTCGCATTGACGCCCCGGACTGCCAGGTCCTTGTGGATCCCCACGTCGGCCCGCGCTCGCGCTTCGACCCGTCCCGGCGCTTCACCTGGCCCGAGAGCGTCACGACCGACGGCGCCCGGGTGGACATCTCGCGCATCGCCGCCCGCGAGGAGGGCGTGGACGAGATGTACTACCTCACCGACCTGTCCGCGCCCTGGTACGCGCTCGTCAACGAGGACATGGGCCTCACCTGCGCCCTGGCCTGGGGCGGGTCGGCCTTCAAGTGCGTGTGGTACTGGGCCTCCCTGGGCGGCGATCTCTCCTGGCCGTCCTGGGGGCGCTACTACACCGTGGCCCTCGAGCCCATGTCAAGCTGGCCCGCCATCCTCACCAACGCCATCGAGAAGGGCACCGAGCTGCGCCTCGAGGCAGGCGAGACCGTCGAGGAGCGTCTCACCGTGGTGGTGTCGGAGAAGGCGTCGCCCGTCCGGGACGTCAGCATCGGCGCAGAGGTGACCCAGTAGGCCCCCGCAGCCCATGCGCCCCCACGACCGAATCACGAAGCGAATCTGGCTCGGCGGCAGCCTCACCTTCGACGCCTGGCGCTGCCTCTGGCAGGCCGGCGTAACCGTGGACCTGAGCCTCCAGGAGGAAGCGCGCGACGACTTCGGCCCCCTCGCTCCCGAGGCCGAGCTATGGCTGCCCGCCACCGACAACGACATGCCCTCCCACGACCAGACCTGGCTCGCCTGCGCCTTCATCCACTCGGCCCTGCTGCTGGGCAGGCATCTGGTAATCCACTGCCGGTGGGGGATAGGCCGGTCGCCGCTCACCCTCGCCGCTTACCTCACCACCCAGGGCTGGGACGCCGGCGAGGCCATGAGGTCCATCACCGAGCGCAGGCCCATCGTCGAACCCAACGGCGGGCAGCGCGACCAGCTCCTGGCCTTCGTCCGCCGGTGGCGGGCGGGCGAGCTGCCGCCGCTGCCGGGCCCGCCTCTGCCGCCGGGGAGCCTCGATCCGCCGTGAGGGCCTCGCGGGGGGAGAGCGACGCGTCCCATCAGCCGGGCGATCGGCCGGACGAGGACGGCAGGCCGCGGCTGGGCCTTCATGTCTGCTGCGGCGGGTGTGCCACCGTGGCCCTGGAGCGGCTTCTGCCGAGGTTCCACGTCCTGCCGTACTGGTACAACCCCAACCTTTCGCCCCCCGAGGAGCACTCGGCCCGCCTGGCCGCCGCGCAGCGCGCGTGCGAGCACTTCGGCCTGACGCTCCACGAGGGCCCGGCGGACAGCGATCGCTGGCTCGCGGCCGTCGCCGGTCTCGAGGACGAGCCCGAGGGCGGCGCACGGTGCCTGGTGTGCTTTCGCGTCCGGCTCGAGGAGGCGGCTCGCTGGGCCCGCGGTCGGGGCTGCCGGCTGCTCACGACCACTCTGACCGTCGGCCCACAGAAGGTCGTCGAGGTGATACACCGGATCGGCCGAGAGGTCGCGCAGGGCGCCGGCCTCGCCTGGCTGGACGAGACCTTCCGCAAGGCCGACGGCTTCCGGCGGTCCGTCGAGCTGGCCGAGGAGCTGGGCCTCTACCGCCAGGACTACTGCGGGTGTGCCTTCAGCCTGGCGGAGCGCAGGCGGCGGCGTCAGTGAGCTCGGGCCAGAGGGCCAGAGCGTTCCCGCTCAGGATGGCCGTGAGCGCCTCCTCGGGCACGCCCGACCGTTCCACCTTCACCGTCGTCACGCCCGGGTCCAGGAAGGGCAGGTGGGTCCCGAAGAGCAGACGCGGGGCCCCGACCTTGCTCACCATCTGCTCCACCGAGTTCGAGGGCGATTTCAGGTAGGACAGCTCGGCCCAGCACCGGTCCGCGGGCGTCGCCGCAAGGAAGACCTCGATCTCGCGCTGGTTCCCGCACGCCAGCACGATCTTCGCCTCGGGCACGGCCTTCGCCAGGGCAGCCACGCGCTCGGCCTGCACCGGCGGCATCAGCAGGTGCCAGTGATGCTGCCGCTCGTCCTCGACCCGCACGCAGCAGATCAGGGGCAGGCCCAGCGCGGCGGCGGCCCGTGCCAGCTCCTGGGCCGGCCCGCCGCCGGCGTCATACCCGTGGTAGTTGGGGTACAGCTTCACGGCCCGCGCCCCCCGCCGACCGGCGGTCTCCAGGTCCCTCTGCCAGCCTGGGAAGACCGGGTTGATCACCGCCGCGGGCAGCAGGCACGCGGAACTTTCGGCCTGCGCGAGGCGCTCGAAGAGCAGAGCGTTCGCCCCCTCGGGGTTACGGTACAGGATGCCTTCGACCGGTCCCACCACGGCCGCGGCGATGCCGTGCCGTCGCATCACGGCCAGCACACCGTCCACACCGGACATCGGCAGACGCCGGAAGGCCCAGTCTCCCACGTCCGCGTGCACGTCAAAGCGCATCGGCTACGCACCCCCGAGTCGCGGGCGGCGGAATCGCGTGAGGCACGCGGGCACCGCCCTGCGGGTGCGGTTCACCCTCTATCCGCCCGGTCCTTTGCGGCCTTCCGTCGCCACGGGGCTTGCCGGATAGGGCCGGAACGTGGAGAATTGGTGTGGCATCGCCGGGCGCGGCGAGCGGGCCCGTGGTCGGCGCCGGGCGCGCGACACGGGAACGAGGGGGCCGCACGCAGCCTGGAGCCTTGGGAGATGAAGCACGTGGGCGAGTGGCGAGTTCGCGGCTTACTGCTGGCTTTCGCGGCCGCAGCCTTTGTGGTCGGCGCGGTCGGGAGCGGCGTCCTGTGGCAGTCCGGCTACCGCGGCCTCGTTTCCCCCAGCGTCCTCTTGCCCGTCGCCTGGGTCTTCGAGCTGGTCGTCTACCTCATCGCCCACGGCCGACGTTCGGGACAGGGCCCGGGCGCGGGCCTGCTCGTGGGCCTTTCCGCCCGTGCCGCCATGGCCGCCGCTACGGCTCTGCTCTGGGCCGAGGGCGCTCCCTGGACCGACGCCTTCCTCCGCTACTACGGCTCGTCCTGGGTCGGTGTGGTGCTGCAGATCTCCATGGCGGCCCTGCTGGTATGGTTCATCGCCGACCTGGCTCCGGCTGTGGCCCAGCTCGAGGCCGAGAGCCGGTCCACGCGTCCGGCTCCCGAGGGCGAGCGTGGCCGGCTGCTCGACGAGCTGATCCGCCCCGAGTCCCAGCCGCCCCCGCCGGTCGCCCGATCATCCGAGGACGCTCCCGGGCCGGCGGAGCCCGCCGAGGCGCCCGAGGTGTTGGATGTCGTGCTGGACGATGAGCCCGAGGCCGAGCCCGAGCCCGCGGCTGAGGCCCGGGGGCTGCCCACTCTCGGCGCCCGCCTCCACGAGGAGCCTGAGGCGCAGACGGCGGCCGCGGACGAGGAGGTCGCGCCCGAGGAGCCCCAGGTCCCCGAGGCCGACGAGGACCGTGAGATTGACATCGTTCTCGAGCGCGAGCCGCCGGAGGACCTCGAGCCGGTGGCGCCGGGGCCCGAGCCCCACTTTCCCGAGCCCGCCTCGATGGACGAGCCCACGGGGATCGAGCAGGAGACCAGTGAGCTCGAGGCCGTCACCGACGCCTCGCCTCAGCTTGAGGTCGTCGGGTGGGCCCTGTCCGAGGCGATCCGCAACGCCGTGGGTGTGGAGGACGCCCGGCCGCTTGCTCTCCTGCCCGGCTGCGGCGTGCTCGTGGTCACCAACGCCCCCCGCGAGGTGGACGAGGAAGCCGCGACCCGTCACTGCCTGACCGGTGCCACGGCTCTGACGCTCCTCGTCCGCCACGGCCTGCTCGGTGAGCCGGGCCTAGCGGCCGGGCTGTTCCGCGCGGGCGGGATGCTGGTGGCGCCGGCTCAGGACGCGATCGTGCTGCTGCGCTGGGGCGCGCCGGCCAACCTCGGCGTCCTGGCGGGCCAGGGCCGTCGCCTGGCCGGGGCCTTCCAGGCCGCGTGGCCCGCCGCCGACCGCCTTCCCAGGCGCCTCGACCTGGCCGAGGCCGATCCCGGCGAGCCCTTGCCCCTGATGGAGGAATGGGCCCGGTCCCTGGGTCAGCAGACCGCGTCCCACCGCGTGCACGGGGTCGGCAAGGTGATGACCCTCGCCAGCGCCGGCTGTGAGCACCGCAGGGCCGCTGCCGCGGCGGGAGCGCTGTGGCAATCCTGGTCGGAGTTCGGCCGGATCTGCGGTCACGGCGGCCTCCGCCGTCTCGTCGTGGCCTGCGACAGCGGCGCGGCCGCGCTCGGTCTCGCCCAGCCCGAGTCAGGCGACCCTCTGCTTCTGGTCCGCCTCGCCCCACAGGCGCAGCTCGGCATGGCCGCCGCCGAGGTCGAGCGCCTCGTGCAAAGGCTCCAGACCGGCCCAGCCGGCGGGTCCTGACGCGGCTGGGCTTTGGCGGTCGCCGCCGGTGGGTGAGCTGGCCCAACCTCGCCTGGGCTCCGCGACGATGACCGGGCTTCCCCCCCCGTGCCGCCCCGAGTTGGCCGACGGATTGCTGGGCCTTTGGTGCAGGGGACAGGCACGGGCACGGTGCCCCGTCTGGAGGCCTTCCCGCGCCTCGCTCCCCGCTCGGGGGAGACGGCCTCTGGCTCAGCCTCACGAAACCCAGGACGAGGTGGTGCGGCCTGGCGATCCCTCGGCGTACGCCGTGGTCGAGCGCCTGGCAGCGCGCGTCGTGGACCAGTGGTCGGCGCTCGACGCGCCCGACCGCGAGGAGCTGCTCTGCGAGGCGCGGCTCGTGGGCCTCGAGATGCTGGCCGCGGCGGCCCCCACGGGCGACCCCGTGTCCCGGGCGGCCTTGCGGGCGCGCATGTCCCGGCGCGTCAGGCGATGCCTCCCCCTGGCGCAAGCGAGTCCCACCGCCTGCCCCGAGCCTGCCCCGGGCCACGACGACCCGGGCGAGGTCGCGGCCCTGACCGAGGGCCTGCCCGCCGCCTACGCGGCGGCCGTGAGGCTGCGCGTCGTCGAGGGAGCCGACTGGCAGGCCCTCGAGGCGGAGCTCGGCGTCGCCCGACCCTTCGCCACGTACCTGGTCGAGGAGGGCCTGCGCCTGCTGGTCGCCGAGGAGCGCCCCGAGCCGTCACTCCCGGGGCCGTCCGCGGCACTGCTGTCGCCGGGAGACTTCCTGGCCGAGGCCCGCGCCGAGCTGGCGACCGCCCTGCGCCGGCGGTACCCCGTGGCCCTGGTCGTCGCAATCCCCGCGCGCCCGGAGGAGGTCCGCGCGGTCGCTGCCTGTCTCTGCCGGCACGTGCGCGGGGGCGACCTGCTCGGGCTGCTCGACGAGGGCCCGGCCCTGCTGGCCGTCCATGCCGGTGCCGAGGCGGCCCAGGCCATCCTCGCTCGTTTGCGCCAGGCGGTGCTTCGGGAGATGGCCCTGGTTACCCGGGGGGGGTATGCCGTCGCGCCGCGCGACGGGCGCTCCCTTCCCGCCCTGATCGCCGCGGCTTTGCGCGCGGCCGCTTGAGCCGAGCGCCGGGGGCTCACCCCAGCACCCCCATCCTCGGCCTTCCCCGCACGTGGCTCCCGTCGGCGCGCAAAGAGACTTGCGTGACGGGCCCGAGTCTGCTATCCTCCGGCCTTGACAATCGAATAGCTCAGGCTTGCGTGGCATCGCCCCGCCTTCGGCGGGGACGGGAAGTGCGGTGAGAATCCGCCGCTGCCCCGCAACTGTGACCGGGGACGAAACCCGCGAACGCCACTGGGCCCCCCAGGGCCTGGGAAGGCGCGGGAAGTAGGACGATCCGGAAGCCAGGAGACCGGCCCGCAGGCCCCATGCTTCATCCTCTCGTGGGAAGGGGGTGAGCGGTTTTAGTTTAGGGCCGCCACGCTCGCCTGCGAGTGCGGCGGCTCGGTTCGTTCCGGGGCCCGCACTCGGTGAGCAGGCGGCAGAGGCCCGACCAGCCCGTGGCTCTGCAGGCCCGCGTGCGCCCCTCGCACCGAGGGCGCGACCCGCCATACCGAGGAGGGCAACCAATGCCAAGGCAGTCCGGCTTCACGCTGATAGAGCTGCTGGTCGTGATAGCCATTATCGCGATCCTGGCAGCGATCCTGTTTCCCGTCTTCGCCCGGGCGCGCGAGAAGGCGCGTCAGGCGAGCTGTCTGAGCAACCTCAAGCAGTTGTCCTTGGCGACGCTGATGTACATCCAGGACTACGACGAGACCTTCCCCCCGTCCTACTACTACTCCGGCGCCGGCTTCGCCAATGAGTACGCCTGGGACTTCCACCTGGACTGGACTACGTGGCCCCCGGGCGTATCCCTGGGGTTCCTGGGGCCCTACACCAGGAACCAGCAGCTCAACGCCTGCCCGTCGGCCAGGAACCTGGAGGGCTTCGGTCGCCCGTACACCGGCTACGCCTACAACGCCAGTTACCTTGGCGGCGGGGGACGCGATGCCCCGGGCGGCACGGTCAAGCTCGCGGCGGCCCTGGCTGAGGTCGAGCGACCCTCGGAGACGGTCCTGCTGGCCGAGAGCGCCTTCTGGTCCACCTGGGGCGTCGTCGGCCTGGCCGGCAACAACTACCTGCGCTCGCCCGCCGACCTCAACAACTACGTCGGGGCGAACGTGCACTTCCGCCACAACGGGACTGCGAACGTGGCCTACTGCGACGGCCATGCCAAGGCCGCCTCGCAGAAGTACGGGGTCAGTCCCAACAGCAAGGACCTGGCCTACCTATCCGCCGACGAAAGCGCCTACGACCTTTACTAGCCGCGACAGGGCGATCGGCCACCGGAGGAGACGAGACATGCCGGCACCTGGGCCCAGCCTCATCGCCGGGCATCGGGGACCCACGGGCCCGCGGGGCGGCCGGGCCTTCGCGGGCTCGCGCGGACGTGGCGGCCTGCCTGCGAGCGCCGTGACCGCGGCTGCTACTGCGGGTCGGCGCAGCATCGGAATCC
>CAZSOQ010000101.1:0-18350 GCA_964608495.1 uncultured Armatimonadia bacterium
GAGGGATTCAGAGCCTCGTCAGGTTCACGGGGCCGCCGGGGGCCGGTACCTTGATCTCGAGGCCGCCGCCATCCGCGCGACGGGTCTCCTCCCGGCCCGCGACGACGACCCTGTAGGTTGCGCCCGTGCCGAGGCCCCCGATGCGAAGGGTCAGTGGCCCGCCGCTGGTGCGCAGCCGGACGGCGGCCGGATCGAAGGCCTCGACGTCAAGAGTGACGGCGCCCTGGGCGTCGGCGACCGACAGGGGGAGCTCGCGCACCTCGGTGGCGGTGCCCTCGAAGGTGACCACGCCGGAGTCTGGCTGGAGGACATTGCGGCCCGGGCCGAAGGGGGCCGGGGCCTTGAGGGTGAAGCGGCCCTCTCGAGGCACCTGAAGAGCGACCCGCCCGTTGCGGTCGAAGACGCGGCTGATGCCGGTCGTGCAGCCCGCGCGGGTGACCAGCAGCTCCTGCTTCTGGCCGAAGCGGTGCGGCACGACGAAGGTGAAGCGATAGCCCCCGCGGCCGTCCGGCTCGACCTGGTAGCCCTCGCCGCCATGCACCTGGTAGTCCTGCCACAGACCCTCGCGCCAGAGGATCGGCACGCCGGGCTCCCTGAAGCCCTCGACGATCACGGGGAGATTGTCCTGGCCACCCTCGAGGCTAAAGGCCGCCACCTCGTCCTGGGCGGCGATGACGGCCGGGAAGTCCTGCCGCTTGGTGCCGATGGAGCAGGCCGTGATGCGCGGGCCCTGCAGGCCATACCACTGGCGCTCGCGTTCGGGCTTGAGGGTCGGGATGGTGGGCTCGCCGTGGGGCAGAAGCATGACCTCGGCTTCGAGGAAATCGCCGGGCTGAAGCGTGAGTGTCTCCCAGGGGACGGTGAGCCAGTAGCTGCCGTCCCTGTCCCCGAAGGCAGCGGAGGCGGCGACCTGGTTCAGGTCCCGGCCTCCGAGGCGTGCCTGGAAGCCTGTGACGAGCACCACGGAGTGATAGTTGTCGCCCTGGCCGTGAGCAGCGACGAAGGGTGCTTCAATGCCCAAGGGTTCGCCGAGCAGGAGGGGCTGGGTGCCCTCGACGGGCCTCGAAAGCGTGCCGCCGTCGGGCCCGGTCCAGAGGATCTCCGCCGGGCGATGCTTCTCCCACATGTTGAGCCAGCGGAAGCTGAGCCGGGCGTCGCCGCGGACCTCGCAGGGCTTCGTCCAGTCGTAGCGGAGGCGCAGGAAGGTGCGCATCTCGTCGCGCTGGGGTATCTCCATGACATCCACGCGGGCGGCGGCGGTGTCGTCGGCTGTGTGGTAGCTCATGGTGAAGCGGGCGAGGCAAGGGCTGATGGAGCGGAAGGTCGTGCGGTCGTACATCAGGCGCCCCTCGGTGCCGTTGTACTGGAGGAAGCCGGGCCACTGCTGGCAGTCGTGCTGGGGCTGGCCGGTCCAGAAGGGGCCGCTGAGGGGGCGGAAGTCCGGGATGCGGAAGATGACGTCGGCGGTGCGCATCCAATCGTGGCTGAAGCAGGTGGTCTCCGAGGCGCCGGTCGAGAGGTGCCAGTAGATGTGGAAGAAGCGGATGGAGGAGACCTGCTTGAGCGGGTGGATGCCCCAGTTCTGGACGAGGTAGTGGATCTGGAGCTCGTGCTGCTCGCCGGCGTCCAGGCGCAGGGGGAAGAAGGCGTTGCCGAAGCCGGCGTCGTCAGGCTCCTCGAGCTCGCCCGCGAAGTTCTTCGCGACCTGAACGGGTACCGGTAGGAGGAAGCCGTAGGCGTCGGTTAGGACGGCGGCCTCGAGGCACCCGACGTGGGAAAGGCCTTTGACGAGGATGGTGTGTGGGCGGTCGGTGTTGCGAAAGGCGAAGCCGGTGGTCAGGCGTCGAGGCGGGTCCTTGTAGGCGTCCTCGAAGGACAGGGCGGCGGGGCGGCCGAGGTTCTCGACAACGTAGAGGCCGGAGGCGGGGTCGTAGCCGTGCCAGTGGCCGTCGGTCAGGGAGACGGCCGAGGAGGGCAGGGGATCGAGCTCGGGCGCGAAGGCCGCCGCCGGGTCGGCCCCCTGCTCCAGGGGGCGGATGACCCACAGGGCGCCCGGTCGGTCGCCCTGGAGCGGGGCTCGCCAGAGGCCCGCGGCGGGGTCGAAGTCGGAGCCCTCGTCGCCCAGGATCGCCGCCTGGCCGATGACGACGATGGGGCGAGGGCCGGCCCGCAAGACGCGGGCGCCCGGGGCGTCGAGCTTCCAGACGGCTGTGCGGGGGCGCGGGCGGCCCTCGACCGGGTCTGTCCGGAACTCGACGTGAAGGCGGTCGGCGTGGGCGTGGAAGACGACTTCACCGCGCACCGGGGCAGGTGGGCGCGTCTGCTCGTCGGGAGCCGAGAGGACCCGGACCCACGCCAGGTCCACGACGCCGGCCGAGCCGGGCGGGTCGAAGCGCAGCCGGGTGAGGGAGCCGGTGGGCTCGAGCCTGACAGCGTACTCGTGCCATTCGCCGTCGGCGCGGACGGCGAAGGTCCGGAGGCGGTCGCCGCCGTAGTCGGGGTTGCCAGTGTCGGTCCAGTAGAAGGCGGCACCGCCGCCCGAGGTCTGGCGCAGGCGCAGGGCCACGACGACAGGGCCGGGTACGTTGATGGGAGGCGACTGCAGGTAGGGATCGTCGCCGGTCAGGGTAAGGCGCAGGCCCGTCCCGGCGACGGGGTCGGCGGTGCAGTTGTGCAGAGCCTGCCAGCCCGCGAGGCCCTGGGAGAAGTCCCAGTCCACCAGCGGCGGGCCGGCCGTCGGCACGCGGAGCGCGCCCACGTCGGCCGCGGTCATGAGCGGGATGTCGAGGAGGTGGGCGTCCCAGTAGTAGGGACCGGCGTTCCAGACGTTCATGCGGGCTCGGGCGTCGGCTGCCGGCTGCCAGCGCCGCCCGCGCCAGACATCCCAGACCGGCGTGACGTCCACCGGCGCCGGCTGGTAGGCGGTGCCCTGCGCGTCCTCCAGCCCGAAGGTCATGCCGTCCGGGCCCAGCAGGCCCTTGCCGTCCACCATCAGGCCGGCGATGCGGGCCGGGAGGGTCTCGACGACGCACGCGTAGCGGGCGCCCTCGACGGCGAAGCGGCCCTGCTGGCTGGGATCGAGCCACCGGACCGTGACGGAAGGCAGGTCCTCGGGCGGCGGAAGAGGTGGGCGGCCAGGCGGCGGCTGGGCCATCACGGCGGCGAGGAGCGGGAGCGGCAACACGACGGCTTCCTCCCCGAGGGCGCAGCGCCGGCTGAGCCGCGCCGCACCCCCGTCGTTGGCGGTATGCGTGAAGTATACAGCAAGGGCGTAGCGGGTCGCACAGCGGCGTCGGGCCGTGGGGCGGGAGAAGGTAAGACCCGGCGGGACGCGAATCAGCCGGGCACGGCGAAGTGAGAGACCCAAGGGGGCTCGCGGGCAGCCGAGACGGCGCGCGGGCCGTCCCTTAGCGACACTCAGGAGGCGCAGAGATGGCACCAGACGCGAAGAACATCGGTTACGATGACACGCCTATGCTGCCGGGCACCAACTGGCACGTGCATGACGGCACCCGCCCGCAGCCGCCGGTCGTGGACCCGGGCACCGCGAGCACGCAGGAGACGCCCGGCAAGCCGCCATCGGATGCAGTGGTCCTGTTCGACGGGAGCAGCCTGGGTGGCTGGGAGAGCCTTGACGGTAGCGAGGCGAAGTGGCAGCTGGAGAACGGGTACATGGAGGTCGTGCCGAAGACGGGGAACATCCGGACGAAGAGGCACTTCGGCGACTGCCATCTCCACCTGGAATGGACGGCGCCGACGGCAGTGAAGGGCGACAGCCAGGGGCGCGGGAACAGCGGCGTGTTCATGATGGGCCGCTACGAGATCCAGGTGCTCGACTGCTATGACAACCCGACCTACCCGGACGGTACCACGGGCGGGATCTACGGCCAGTTCCCGCCGCTGGTGAACGCGTGCCGCAAGCCCGGCGAGTGGCAGATGTACGACATCATCTGGGAGGCACCGCGGTTTGACGGCGACAGGCTCGTGAAGCCGGCCTACGTGACCGTCCTGCACAACGGCGTGGTGATCCACAACCACACGGAGCTGCGGGGCGTGACGTCGCATCGAGTGTTGACCGAGTACCAGCCGCATGAGCCCGAGGGGCCGCTGATGCTGCAGGACCACGGGGACCTGGTGCGGTTCCGGAACATCTGGTACCGGCCGCTGAAGGGATACGACGAGGGATAGGGTCCGCGGGCCGGATGGCGACGCCGGGCGATGGCGCTCCCTGCGGCCCACGCGGGCCTGCGGGATCGCTTTCCTCGTGCAGCGCCGCCTTGCCGCTGGGCCGGTAGGTTCCAGCCTCACTGCCCGGCCTTGAGCCAGCGTCCCTCCCACGGCTTCATGGCGAGTCGGAAGCGCGCGTAGCCATCCTCGCCGCGCGTGAGCGTGACGCCGGGGTAGCTCACCGTCTCCGGCGCCCGCACGCCGATCTCGAACTCGGCGCCAAGGCCCGCGCGCTCGCGAACGAGGATCATCTTGCCGCCGGCGGCGACGTAGACGCGAAGGTTGTGGGGGGCCAGGACGGGTCTAGTGAGGCCGGCCGCCGAGGCCAGGGCCTCGTAGACAGGCGCGGCGGCATCGAGGGGATTCTGGGCGGGCTCGAGGCCCCATAGCGGCTCGTGAGCGAAGCCCATCGGGAAGCCGAAGGCGTAGACCCAATTGCCGCCGCAGGCGAATCGGGCCGCCACGGCGCGGCCGTCCTCGGTGCGCAGGAAGGCCTCGCCCTGCTGGAACAGCCCCGTCGGTGGGACCCTGCCGAAGTCCAGCTCGACCGTGCGCTCGGCCTTGCCGTCCGCCAGAACCAGGCGCTGCGGGCCCTGCAGGGGCGCCGTGGCCGGGTAGTCGGGGAAGCCCAGCCAGCGCTGGAGCGTGGGATGGAAGGCCTCGGTTGGCTGAAGTCGGGGGCCGCGCTTGCCGATCCAGCCCACAGCCAGCACGCGCCCGTGGGCCTTGCCGTCGTCGCCAGCGGGGGCGGGGTTGTGCAGCCAGGCGTCCAGGGCCTGCCAGGCGCTGTCGGGTAGGTCGAGGCCCATGGTCGGAAGGATGACGAGGCGGTAGGGCGAGAGCTCGGTCTTGCGGGCAGGGGCGCGGCCGGCCAGGCCATAGGCCAGGTCGCGGTCCATGACGATATCGAACTCGACGTTGAGCTGGGTGAGCGCCTCGGCCACGGCGCGCGCGTTGCCGTAGTCCAGGCCGCTCATGTTCGAGTGGGCCAGGTTGGTATTGCGGACGATGAGGACCTGGACGGGCCTGCGCAGGGGGAACTCGACGCCCTGCACGGCCGGCAGGAACTCGCTCATCCACTGCAGCAGGGGCGTCTCGCGCGGGGCCCCGCCGGCCTCGGCGCCGCTGACGTGGCGCCAGGTGTAGGTCTGGGTCCAGGCGGCGCCGCCGCCGATCTCGTCGAAGAGGGTGGCGCGGTAGTAGTCCAGCACCTCCTCGGGGCGGTCGGGGTGGCCGCCACAGCCCTCGCCCGATGCCACGCCTCGCGAGGGGCTCCCGGGCGCGAGCACGTAGGGACGGTACGCCGAGATGACCTTGATGGCCTTGCGCACGGTGGCCCAGGCGGGGATCTCGGAGAGCGCGTGGTCGTCGTCGTGACAGCCCACTCCGATCACGTCGAAGGGCAGGTCGGCGCGGCGATACAGGTGCAGGAAGTGCCAGCTACTCGTGAGGTCCTGGGCATTGGAGTAGAACAGGAGCTGGCGCGGCATGCCCTCGCGGACGATCCCGGCCCAGCGCACCAGCATCCCGAAGAGCAGCTCGTCCTCGCGCATCTCGTAGAAGTCTATCCACAGCGGGTCCTCGGGGGTGAACTGGTTGTGCGAGCGGCAGGCGGCGAGGGTGAGGCCGGGGTCCTGGCGACTGACCGGACCTGGCCAGAGGGGGAGAGGGATCTGGGACCAGTCCTCGACGCCGTCGAAGACGCCGCGCCGGGCCTGGAAAGACGGGACGAGGACCTTCTCCTTGGGTGCGCTGGGCCAGTACTCGGGCTGCCACTCGCCCTCGCGATAGCCTGAGCGGTCGCTGTAGTCATACCCCCATGGGGTAGCTTGCTTGAAGGCCTCGAGGGTGCCGTACTTGCGGCGCAGGAAGTCGGCGAAGAGGGCGTGCTGGTGGGGATTGCTCAGGTCGTGGTCGAGGACGATATCCTCCTCGCCGATCATCATACCCAGAACGTTCGTGCAGCCGGCGTAGCGGTGCATGATCTTGCGGGTGGCGAGAGCCTCGGCCTCGAGCACCTCCGGGTAGAGGTGGTAGCGGGAGCGGTAGGGCGCGGGGACGATGGGGTGGGCGCCCCAGAAGAAGTCGCCCTCGAAGATGATGTACCGGCCGTGGGCCCAGGCGCGCTGGACGAAATGGTCCAGCAGGTCCACGCCGCGCTCGAAGTGCAGGTCGCCCGCGCCGGAGGGCTGCCGGTCGAGCTTGGCCCACTCGCCGGTGTCGGTCAACAGCCAGCCCCAGCCGAGGAAGCGCATGTAGGGGTGCACGTCGGCCTGGGCCATGAGGTCCAGGTCGCGCTCGAGCTGCGCCAGGTCCATGCCGTCCAGGCCCAGGGCGCTGTCCTGGCCGTAGATGGTGAAGAACAGGTGGCGCACGCGGCCGGAACCGTCCACGAGCTGACCGGTGGTCTCGTCAACACGGCAGAAGTCGCGGAACTGCTGGGCCCACTCGGGGCGGTCGGGCGGGTCGGTGAGGCGAAGGCCGGGATCGTCCCTGTCGCGCGACCAGGACTCGCGCAGGCGAGAGTTGTGCGCCTCGAATCGCTGGCGCAGGGCCTCGCGAGGCAGGAGAGCGAAGTCGTGCCCCCACACGCCGGGGTCCTCGGGGTGGTAGCCGCCGGCGTCCTCCACGGGGTGCCAGTCGCCGGGGGCCGCCGGGTCGCTGGCCCAGGTCTCGCCGGGGTCGTCCGCCCACTGCCAGTCGGGGCCGGTGGTGAGATCCTCCAGGGAGCCGTCGGCGTACTCGACACGCATCTGCACGTATAGGGCCGGGCGCCACTCGCAATACACGCGGGCCGCCACGAAGACGTCGCCCGGCTGCAGGCGGTCGGTGACCTCGGCCCAGGCGGGCTGCGCCTGGTGGCTGTCGTAGGCCTCGAGGAGCATATGGCCGTTGAGGAAGAGGCGTACGGTCTGCTTCGGGCCGGTGACCAGCACCGCGCGCTTGACCGGGGACTTGATGCGCCACGTGCCGCGGAAGTGGGTGGTCTTGCCCGTGCCGCCGGTGATCCAGCGGGCGTCGTCCGGGATGAAGGGAGACGGTTCCGAGGGGGGATACCAGGCCGGCCCCGCCTCGTCGGCCGCGGCCGCCGACGGGGCAAGGCCGAGGGCGAGCAGCAGGACCAGGGACGGGATCGGTGCGAAAGCGATGCAAGCGCGGACCATATGGGCGATGCCTCCCTCCGGCGCCGTCGGACACGCGGTCGGACCTGCGGCAGCGATGGGCCCGTGGGCAGGGAGCCGGAAGCCCAAGGCCCCGGGGCCGCAGCAGCAAGGCGATCCCTTCCCCGCTGCGGGGCTGAAGCCTCCCGGAGTGCACAGGCCGCACAGGGGCGCACCGGCCGTCGCCCTGGCGCGGAAACCGTACCTGGCCGCCCACAAAGGGCAATCACCGCGCCTCTCCATGCGCACGCCGAGAAAGCCATTCGGCCTGTGCACCACCGCGGCTCGGCCACCGAAGGCTGACGCCCGCGCCTGCAGGGCTCGCAGGAGGCGATGGTGGGGGGGATGTGGTGGGTGGTCAACGACCGAGCGATGGGGAAGGGCATCCATCGTTGACAAGTCTTACGCGGGGGCTATAATCCCGAACTCGGGAGTGGGCGGGCGACTGCCGTTGCAGAGAGGACCTCAGGTGGGCGGAGATGGAGAGATCGGGGGGGCGGGAAGCCGCGAGAGACCGATCGTGCGCCCTATCGTGGGTCGCTTCTGGTCCTTCGTAGGAAAGAGGGTGCCTCAGGGTGACGGCGCTATCAACGATACTGTCCCAGTGGTACGAGAATGACCGGATGCTTTACTCGGTCGTGAGCATGGGCGCGATGGTCGTGGTCGGCGCCCTGCTCGGCCTGGCGATGGATTGGTTGGGGCGGCGCTTGGGTGTGGATACCTCGACGCTGCACCATCACCGCGAGAAGGTACGGGACTAGTGTACTTCCCCATCGCCGATGTCGTGGTACCGGTATGGGAACTGGTGGGGATAGGCTTCGCGGTCGGCGTCTGCGGCGGATTCTGGGGCGTGGGGGGCGGATGGATAGTCACGCCGGCCCTCTACGCTCTCGGGGTACCCATGAACATCGCGGTAGGTACCGACCTGGCCCACATCGTCGGTAAGTCCATCATCTCCACCTTTCGGCACGCGCGGTTCGGGAACGTGTCCATTAGGCTAGCTCTGGTGATGGTCCCGGGCACCATGGTGGGGGTGGAGATCGGCGCCCGCATCGTCGAGCATCTGAAGGTCCTCGGCCCCGAGCGCGTGGACAGCGTGATCAGCGTGCTGTACATAACGCTGCTCGGCTCGCTGGCGTTGTTCACCTTTGCGGAGGCCCTGAAGGCCAGGCGCGCGCTGGCGCGCAGGAAGCGACGGGAGGCGGTCCAGGCAAGCCGGGACAGCGTGGCGGACCCGGTCGTCCTCGATGTGGCCGAGTGGGCCCGGAAGCTGCGGATACCCCCCTTCGTGAGCTGCGAGGTGGCGGGTATCAGGGACGTATCAGTGTGGATGGTGGTCGGCGCCTCGGTGATAACGGGCGTCTTCGCCGGGCTGCTGGGTGTGGGAGGGGGATTCGTGCGGATGCCGATGCTCGTGTACCTGGTAGGGTGCCCCACGCACGTGGCGGTGGGCACGGACCTGTTGAGCATCGTGATCGCGGGGGCCTACGGGACCTTCACGCACAGTCTGAAGGGCAATGTGGACGTGCTGATGGCCCTGATGATGCTCATGGGGGCGTCGGTGGGGGCCCAGGTGGGGACCTTCGCCACACGCTAGGTGGACGGCGCGCAGCTCAGGGCCATGTTCGGACTGGGTGTGCTCGTCGCGGCGGCATCGGTCTTCTCGAAGACTTACCTCAAGATGGACACGCTGTCCCTGCTCCTGGTGGTGGGCATGGCCGGGGGCATGTGCCTGCTCATCGTCAGCTACCTGGTGCGGGGCCTGCTGCGCGTGGCCGCCGAGCGCGAGACGGCGGACACCACCGAGGTGAAGTAGCCCCCGGGGCGGCTCGCCGGCGTCGCCGACGCCCGTGCCCCGTGCGCACTCTCTCACGCGCGGAGGAAGTGACGCGCCGGCGGGCGAACCGACGGCGAGTGCCCACGGAGGAGATCCAGCCCATGGCCGAGACGAGACCGAACATACTGATGGTGATCTGCCACGATATCGGGCAGCACTGCGGGTGCTACGGCGCCGGGGTGAGCACGCCCAACATAGACGCCCTGGCCCGCGACGGCGTGCGCTTCGACAACTACCACTGCACGGCCGCCCAGTGTTCGCCCAGCCGCGGGAGCATCATGACCGGCAGATACCCGCACAACAACGGCCTGGTGGGCCTGGCGCACATCGGCTGGGAGCTCAACGCCGGTGAGCGCACGCTGCCCATGTACCTGCGCCAGGCGGGCTACACGACCCATCTGTTCGGCGTGCAGCACGAGACGGGGGGCGACCCGCGGGGGCTGGGCTACGATCACGTGGAGGCAAGGGGGAGCGCGGCGAGGGAGCTGAGCGCGTCGCTGAGGGAGTGGCTGCGCGCCTGGGCGTCGGGGCCTCAGCACAAGCCCTTCTTCGTCAACCTGGGCACTGGTGAGCCGCATCGGCCCTACGAGCGGGAGGGCTACCCGGCCGACGATCCGGCTGAGGTGCAGCCGCTGTACTGGCTGCCCGACCGACCGGGCATCCGCAAGGACATCGCAGGGCTGAACGGCCTGGTGCGTGCGCTCGACGAGGTGGTGGGCGAGGTAAGGGAAGCCCTGGAGGAGACGGGGCTGGAGGAGAACACGCTGCTGATCTTCACCACCGACCATGGGCTGGCCATGCCGCGGGCGAAGGGGACCTGCTACGATCCCGGGACGAAGACCGCGCTGGTGATGCGCCTGCCGGGCCGCTGGGACGACGGCGCCGTGCACGGCGAGCTTCTGACGAACTGCGACTACCTGCCGACGCTGATGGAGTTCGTGGGCGGGCCGGAACCGAGGGGGATAGACGGGCGAAGCTTCCTGGGGTTCCTGGACGGGACGGACTACACGCCACGCGAGGACGTCTTCCTCGAGATGACCTGGCACGACAAGTACAACCCCATGCGGGCGATCCGTACGAACAGGCACAAGTACATCCGCAGCTTCGGCGACCGGCCGCTGGTCTACCTGCCGCTGGACGTGTGGGACGGGCCCGCCGGCCAGGAGATGCGAGAGGAATACTACGGCGAGCGGCGCCCGGCCGAGCAGCTCTACGACCTGGAGAGGGATCCGCTGGAGATGGAGGACGTGGCCGGCGACCCCGCGTACGCGGAGGTGCTGGAGGAGCTGCGAGGCCGTGTGGACGAGTGGATGCGGGAGACGCAGGACCGGCTGCTGGAGGGCGACTGGCCGCCCACGCAAGCGCAGGCCGAGCGCGAGAAGCGCGGGCACGCGAACTGAGCGGGGCGGTCGCCGAGGCGGGCTCTCACCGCGCCCGGGCTTGAAGGAGGGCCCGGGGGGCCCCCAGAGACGTACCGGGTCCCGGCTACCCAGATGGCCTAGAGCCTGCGCCTAGACGCGCTGGGAGAGGACGGTCTCCTCGTAGCGTCGGACCTCCCGCAGCCAGGCAAGACCCACCGGCGTGTCAGCCTGGTGGCAGGCATAGTCCCACACCGCGCCGAAGGGCAGCTCCGCGCGCAACTCCTCCACCGCCAGCTTCGCCGCTCCGTCGTCGGCGTACTCGGCCTCGCGCGCAAGCTTCCACGGCTCAAGCAGGGCGAAGAGCAGGCCCTTCCTCACCGCACGCACCCCCAGCACCCAGGCCGCCACGCGGTTGATGCTGGCGTCGAAGAAGTCCGTGGCCCACAGCAGCTTCTTGAGCGCGCCGCTGCGCACGGCCTCGTCGCACAGGGCCCGCAGATCGTCGGTGAATCTCACCACGTGGTCACTGTCCCACCGCACGCCGCGGCTCACGTGCAGGAGGATGCGTTCCACGAACATCGCGGTGGCGGAGATCTTGTCCGCCACGCCTTCGGTGGGATGGTAGTGGCCCATGTCGAAGCAGATCCCGCAGCCGCGGCTGGCGGCATAGAGGAGGTAGAACTCGTGGGAGCCCACGGTGTAGTCCTCGACGCCGATGCCGAAAAGCTTGCTCTCCACGGTATCCACCACACGCGGCATCTTCTCGGCGAGGACAGCGTCCAGGGCCGCCACGAGCCGCCCGCGCGGACCCGATCGGTCCACGGTGCTGTCCTTGCGCCCGTCGGGGATCCAGATGTTGCACACGGTCTCGCCGAGCTGCCGCGCGATGGCGCGAGCCACCTCGCGCGAGGCGATGCAGTGCCTGATCCAGAAGTCACGCACGGATTTGCGGTGGTGGGACAGGGTCAGGCCGTCGGCGGCCAGGGGATGGGCGAAGAGCGTCGGGTTAAAGTCGAGTCCCCAGCCGTGGGCCTTGCACCAGGCGACCCAGGTGGCGAAGTGCTCGGGCCGCAGCTCGTCCCGCGCCACCGGCGCGCCGCCCGTCTCGGCGTACATGGCGTGGATGTTGAAGCGCAGGACTCCCGGGATCAGCCCGGCGGCCACCTCGAAGTCCTGGCGGATCTCGTCGCCGGTCCTGGCCACGCCGGGGTAGTTGCCGGTGGCCTTGAGGCCGCCGCTGTCGAGGGCGCCGGCGCTGGCCTCCAGCCCTCCCACGTCGTCCGCCTGCCAGCAGTGGGCCGACAGAGGCACGCTCATCGCGGTCTGGACGGCCCTATCGCAGTCAATGCCCAGGGCGGCGAACCGCTCCTGGGCCAGCTTGTAGGCCTGGGCAAGCTTGCGGGGACTCGTGGCCTTGCTCTCACCCTCGGGCAGCTTTGCGAAGGACACCGTGGCTTCCCTCCGTTCAGGGCGCGCTCAAACACGCCCCGCACCGACGGCTTGTCGGGCGCGGCACCGCGCCTGCGGTCGCTCAAGGGACGGTTCGCCCCGGGCGGACGCTATCCTCTCCGCGCGGTCCTGTCCGCCGCGGGCAGGAGGTGGCGGCCCCGGAGCGGCCGAAGAAGCGCCTCGCGCGCCCGCGTGGCGCGCCCCAGAACCTCCCCCGGTGGGTGATCTCATGCGCATCGTGCTTCTGACGGCTGTGGTCGCCGTGGCGGGCCTTGGTCTGGCGCAGGCCGCGCTTGCCCAGCAAGCCGCGGCGCCGGACCGCGTGGCGGTCTACGATGTCTTCGAGACGCCGGTGCCCGCCGCGGACGTGCCCGAGAACCCCTACGACCCGGAGCAAGTCTCGCTGACGGCCGAGCTCACCGCGCCGTCGGGCAAGCGCACCAGCGCGCCGGGCTTCTTCCGGGTGGAGCAGGAAGTGGTGACGACGCCCGCCGCCGAGCGCCTGCGCGGGATGAGGCTGCTGAAGGTCTACCTGTCGAAGGGCGGCTGGGTGGGGGGCGACTCGATCGCCTACATCGTGGACGACGTGCGGCTGGTGAAGAAGGACGGCACGGAGGTGGTGCTGGGCGACTTCGAGGCGGAGGACCCGCGGTGGTTCGGCACCGGCGTGCCGGGCGCGATCCAGGACGAGATCGTCCACTCCGGCTCGGGAGCCTTCCGCGCCGACCTGCCCGTCGAGTCGCATGGGCGCTGGCCCGGCATCTCGATGGACCTCAAGGGCCAGGACTGGAGCGACTGCAAGGAGCTGCGCTTCGCCTTCTACCCGCTCACCAATCACACCGGGGGGACCCTGAGCGTGGAGTTCTACGCGGGGGAGAACGACAAGCTCAGCCGCAGCTTCCGGGCCGGCGGGGATGGGCTGAAGCTGAACGAGTGGAACGATGTGGCGTGGGACCTGACCGCGATTGGGGACCGAAAGGAGTCACGCCCCGCGGGGGAGGGCGGCTTCGCCGTGCGGTTCTGTCCCACGGAGGTTGGGCGGCACAGCTACGTCGTGCGGCGCGACGGAACGGAAGGGTCGCTGCTCGAGGGGGCCTTCGAGGCGACGCCCTCCGAGCGGCCCGGTCTCCTGCGGGTGGGCCCGGCCGGCGCGAGCCTGCTGAGCTTCGAGAACGGGCGGCCGATGGCGCTCGTGGGGGAGAACATGTGCTGGTTCGGGCCCGGGGGCCTGGATGACTACGACCGCTGGCTGACGAGGCTGGCGGCCGTGGGGGGCAACTACGTCCGCCTGTGGATGGCGCCGTGGTGCTTCGGGATCGAGTGGCAGGAGCTGGGGCGCTACCAGCAGGATCGGGCGCAGGAGCTGGACTACGTGTTCCGGCGCGCGCGGGAGCTGGGCATCTACATCATGCTGTGCCTGGACTACCACGGGTTCCTGAGGGCCGACGGGTCGTGGGGCGCGTCGCCCTACAGCGCCGGCCGAGGCGGGCCCTGCCAGAAACCTCCCGAGTTCTTGACGAGCGAGGCGGCCAGGGCGAGCTACAAGAACCGGCTGCGGTACCTGGTCGCGCGGTACGCGGCCTACGACAACCTGCTGTCGTGGGAGTTCTGGAACGAGGTGGAGCTGATTGACAGCTACGACTCGGACGCGGTGGCGCGCTGGCACGCGGAGATGGCGGGCTATCTGCGGGGGCTGGACCCCTACAGGCACATCATCACGACGAGCTACGCGGGGATGAGCGGGGACGAGAAGGTGTGGAGCCTGCCGGAGATCGAGTACACGCAGGGCCACACCTACGCGGGCACGGACAAGGTGGAGGTGATCGTCGCCGCCGCGCGGGAGCACCGGAGCAAGTACAACAAGCCCTTCCTGGTGGGCGAGTTCGGTGTCGGCGGAGGAGGAGGCGAGAGCGAGAGTCGCGACCAGGACGGCCTGTACGTGCACAACGGGGCCTGGGGAGGCTTGATGGCGGGGACGATGGGCACGGCCATGACCTGGTGGTGGGACGGCTACGTCGAGAGGGGCGACATGTACCGCCACTGGGCGCCGATCGCGCGCTTCGCGACGGACGTGGCGGCGGACGCGCAGCCCATCGCCGACGAGCGCTTCGAGGCGGCCTATGCAGGCACCCAGGCGCCGGCGCTGTACGATGACGTGGAGGTCGAGGGGCGCGGGGCCTCGTGGCAGGAGGCGGAGTTCAACAAGCCGGTCACCCTGGCCGTGCCGAGGGACGGCCCGCTGCCCGACCTGGGCACGCTCGCCCGCGTGCTGCACGGAGTGAGGAACCACCCGACGCTGCACAACCCGGTGACCTTCGAGCTGGACCGCGAGGTGGCCGGGCGGTTCGTGGCCCAGGTGCATGGGGTCTCGGGCCAGGGCGGCGCGGGGCTGGTGATCTCGGTGGATGGCGAGCCGGTGCTGGAGCGGGACTTCGTGGACGAGGACGACACGACGACCACGCGCTCGGACTACAACGGCCTGTACGCGGTGGACGTGCCGGTGGGCAAGCACACGGTCACGGTCGAGAATCCGGGCAACGACTGGCTCCTGATCTCCTACATCATGGAGGGCTACCGGCGGCTCGACCGGCCGAGCTATCGCGTGCTGGGGGTCGAGAGGGACGGGCGCGGGTGGCTGTGGCTCCAGAATCGCCAGTCCACCTGGGGCCGCCAGAACCGCAAGCAGCAGGACCCGATGCCGATCCCGGCCAGTGTGCTGACCGTCGCGGGGGTGCCGGAGGGTGAGTACGAGGTGGAGTGGTGGGACACGTGGAAGGGCGAGGTGGCGAGCAGGGCGACGGTGCGCGCGGAGCAGGGCCGGCTGCGGCTGGCAGTGCCGGCCTTCGAGCGAGACGTGGCCTGCAAGATCCGCCCGCGCTAGGCACCGCGGAGGGAGGCAGTTGCTGAGGGCGAACCGGGCACTTCCCGACAAGCGCCCGCGGCGTCGCGCCGAGACCGGGCAACCTGATTCACGGAGCGTCTGACCATGGAACCAATACGAATGCTGCTGATAGGCTGCGGGATGATGGGGGCTCGACACCTGCGCGGGCTGGCGGAGCTGGAGCGCACCATCCCCGGCAGCGTGGCGCTCGCGGGCGTGTGCGACATGCGCGAGGAATCGGCGGCGAAGGTGGCGGCCGAGGCCGAGGAGCTCTTCGGGGCCAGGCCCGCCGTGTTCACGGACGTCGGCAAGGCCGTGGCCGAGCTGCCCGACCTACAGGCCGCGGACGTGGTGACGGACCCGCGCTCCCACGACAACCTGGTCGTGGGACTGGTCCAGGCCGGTGTGGACGTGATCTGCGAGAAGCCCCTGGCGACGACGGTGGCCCGCGCGCTGCGCATGGTCGAGGCGGCCGAGCGGACGGGGCGGATCCTGGCCGTGGCCGAGAATAACAAGCGCGATCCCATGAACCGCCTGGGCAGAGCGTGCCTGGACGCGGGCCTGATAGGGCGGCCGAACTTCGTCCTGCAGCTAGGGATCAACCCGGGCGGGCGCATCGTCGCCACGGCCTGGCGGCACCGGCTCGCGATGGGCGGCGTGCTGCTGGACGTGGCGATCCACCTGGGCTACATCCTCGAGTACCTGGTGGGGCCGATAGACACAGTGTCGGCGCGGGCGCAGCTTGTCCTGGGCAAGATCGCGGGCAAGGAATTCGACGGCACCGAGGTCGAGGTGGAGGTGGACTCAGAGGACGCCTTCACGGCGGCGCTGACCTTCGCCAGTGGCGCGCAGGGGCACTGGACCTCTCACTTCGCCAGTCCCGGCGAGACCATGTTCAAGCGACTCGTGATCGGCAGCGAGGGCACGCTGGACTCGCCCGGCGACCGGTCCGGGAGGCCTGTGGTGATCCGGCGCGGTGGGGAGACGCTGTCGGGCGAGGACCTGCTGCCCTTGCTGCCGGCGTACCAGCTCAACGACGTCGAGGCGCGGCTCTTCGGCGAGCGCGCGGCGGGCTACTCCTACGAGGGTCCCGTCACCGACCGCAAGCTCATCGCGGCGGAGATGGGGGATCTGATGGGCGCGATCCGCGAGGGCAGGGCGCCCGAGGCCGACGGCCGAGCGGGCGCGCGGGCCGTGGCCATCATCTACGCCATGCTGGAGTCCTCGCTGGCCGGGGGGGCCGTGCGTCTGGAGGACGTGCTGTCGGGCGCGGTGCACGCCTACCAGGACCGCGTGGAGGCCGCACGCACGACCTGATCGGCGGGCCGCGCGGCGGGCGTGAGGGCTCGGCCCGATCTGGAGGGATCGGACGTGCGACGGCGCGACATCACGCGACGGGAATTCCTCAAGCAGTCCGCGGCGGCGGGAGCGCTGGCCTTCTCGCGGCTCGCCTTAGGCGCGGAGGCCGCCGGCGGAGACCGGCCGCCGAACGTCGTCCTTATCATCTCCGACGACCAGGGATGGGGCGACTACGGCTTCATGGGGCATCCGCGAATCCAGACGCCCAACCTGGACCGGCTGGCGAACCAGGGCGTCACTTTCACGCGGGGGTACGTGGCCGCGCCGCTGTGCTGCCCCTCGCTGGCGTCCATCATCACGGGGCTGCACCCCCACCAGCACAAGATCACCTGCAACGACCCGCCCTACCAGGGCGACCCCAGGGAGCGCTGGACCAAGCCCTGGACACCCGAGCGTCGGGCCCAGCGCGAGGAGATGATGTCGTACATCGAGCGGGTACCGACGCTGCCGCGACTGCTGTCCTGGCGGGGCTACCTGTCGCTGCAGACGGGCAAGTGGTGGGCCGGGAGCTACAGCCGCGGCGGCTTCACCCACGGGATGACCCACGGCGACATGAGCCGCGGGGGAAGGCACGGGGACGTCGGGCTGACCATCGGGCGCGAGACGATGCAGCCAATCCACGACTTCCTGCGGGAGGCGGGCGACAGGCCCTTCTTCCTGTGGTACGCGCCCATGCTGCCTCACGAGCCGCACAAGCCTCCCGAGCGGCTGCTGGCGAAGTACGAGGGGGCGACGGAGTCGGTGCACATCGCGCGGTACTGGGCGATGTGCGAGTGGTTCGACGAGACCTGCGGGCAGCTTCTGAACCACCTGGAGGAGAGGGGCCTGGCGGAGAATACGATGGTGCTGTACGTCTGCGACAACGGCTGGATCCAGCGACCGGACGCCGCCGGTCCGGCTCCGCGGTCGAAGACTTGCTGGTATGAGGGCGGCACCCGGACGCCGGTCATGGTGCGGTGGCCCGGGCACGCGGCGCCGCGCCGGGACGAGCAGACGCTTGTGAGCAGCGTTGATCTGGCGCCGACCATACTGGCGGCCTGCGGCCTGAGGCCGACGGCGGAGATGCAGGGCCTGAACCTGCTGGACAGCGCGGCGTTGGGCGCCAGGGAGGCCGTCTTCGGGGCGTCCTACTCGCACGACGCCAACGACGTTCACAACCCGGACGCCAACCTGTGGTCGCGCTGGGTCATCAAGGGCTGGTGGAAGCTGATCGTGCCCCACGCAGGAAGCGGTGAGCGCGCCAGGGCCCCCGAGCTGTATGACCTCCAGGCCGACCCGCACGAGGATCGCAATCTGGCGGCGGAGAACCCCGACAAGGTTGGGGAACTGCGGGAGCTGACTGACCGCTGGTACCGGCCGCGCTGAGCGACCGGCGCCGGCGGCTCGCGGCGGGCATGGGCGCGCGGGCAGCCGCGAACGCAGGAGTGGCAGGAGGGGCGAGGATGAGAGGGCGATCTCCGGGCCGGGCTATCCTTCTGGCGGCACTCGCAGCGACAGCGGCCCTGGCGCAGGAAGCCGCTGGCCCGGACGTGCCGGCACGGGGGACCCAAGGAGGCGGCCTTGCCATGACGCCGGAGAGACTGGGCGGAGAGGACCGCGCGGCGCCGGGGGAACGCGTGCCCGGCGGCGTGCCGTACCTGGGCATGGACTGGGGGCGGTACCTCGACGGACCCCAGGACCTGACCTTCCCTTCGGCGATGAGGGCCGTGATGGGCTACCTGGGCGAGGACGCGGCGCTTGACTACCGCTTCTTCCTGGCCGTATGCGGACATGCCTTCCGGCAGCTCTGGCACCCTACCGAGTGGCGATGGACCTTCGACAACGTCTGGATCATGGCGCCCGATCCCGTGGAGCCGATCCGGCGGTGCTTCGAGGCGGCCGGGTATAGCTATGAGATCCTGGGCAACCGCGAGGTGTGTGAGGCCGGCGGGTACCCGCTGGGCGTCTTCGACGAGTACACAGGGCCCGAGGAGATTCGCGAGCGCGTGTGCCAGAGCCTCGACGCCGGTCGGCCGGTGATCGCCTGGGGCGTGATGCCTGGCGCCGCGGTCATCGCGGGGTATGAGGACCACGGC
>CAZSOQ010000102.1:0-18017 GCA_964608495.1 uncultured Armatimonadia bacterium
TCTTAAAGGAGTCAAAAATGAACCTACCCAGCAGTCGCCGCGAATTTCTCAAACACTCCGCACTCATCAGCGCCGGCTTTTGGATCGCCCCCAGTGGCGCATTCGCCGAGAGCCGCTCGGCCACGGCCCTCGTGATCGCCAGGAAGGACCTCCCCCGCGTGTCGGCCCGCGTGTCCGACCTCATCGGCCCGGGCCGCTCGCGCCTGTCCGCCGGAGCCGTGGACCTCAGGATCGCCAGGTACTGGGCCCAGCGCACGTCCTGGCGGACGGGCAACTGCTGGGTCGTCCCCGAGCTGCTCGAGAAGCGCACCACCTGGGCCATGCGCGAGCTGCAGCCGACGGTCCTGTGGCTCACGATCAACGTCCCGCAGAGCGCGCTCCCGGGCCTGTACCGGGGCCGACTGCTTCTCACGGCGGACTGCCGCACGATCGAGAAGCCCCTCGAGCTGCGCGTGTATCCCTTCCGGCTGGCCGAACCCCGCGAGTACCACTGGGGCCTATACACCGACTCCGGCCGCTGGCGGCGGTACAGCGCGGCGAAGGTCGAGGCCGAGATGCGCGACTACGTCGCCCACGGCATCACCAGCCTCATGATGTACCCGCCCTCCCACAGCGAGGCCGCCCTGGAGGACGGCCAACTGACGGTCGAGGCGGCGGATTTCGAGCGCTACATGGACCTGGCTCTGCGCTGCGGGCTGCGCGCACCCACGGTGCTCAGCTTCCAGTCCCTCGCCGGTCAGGTCAGTCGCCTGGTGGACGCCGGCACCGCGGGCCAGGAGAAGTGGGATGCCGTATACAGGGACATCCCGCTCTTCTTCGACCGCCTTGCTGCCGAGAGAGGCTGGGGCGAGGTCGTCTACCATGCCGTTGACGAACCCCACGGCGACGCGACGGCCGAGGCCGCGATCCACGAGCTCTCGATCCTGAAGAAGGCCGGTCTGACGACCTTCACCACGGCCCTCGACCCGGTGCTCATCAACGGCCCCCTCGATCCGTACCTGGACGTGCGCTGCTGGTCGGTGGGCTACGTGCTGGGCAGCAAGCCTGCCAACGAGCGGGCCCGCGCCGACTGCGCGAGGTCCGGGGACAGGCTGTGGTATTACGGCAGCGGCTCGTACACCGGCCAGGAGGGCTCTACGCTCCCGAACCGCTGGATAGTGGGCTGTGGCCTGTGGATCTCGGGGGCCGAGGGAGCGTGGAGCTGGACCTTCCTGCGCCCCAAGGACGACGCCTTCAACGACTTCGATGGCGAAGCGCAGCGCGAGGCCAAGGACGCGATGATCGTCTACCCGTCCAGGGGCGACGGCCCGCCCGTGGCGACCACCCAATGGGAGGGCCTGCGGGCCGGCGTCAACGACTTCCGGTACCTCTACACCGCCAGGCTGGCGGCCGAGGCCCGGGGCGACGTGGGGGCCGAGGACCTCAGGGCGCTGGCGCGGCTCACCGACGAGATGCCGTGGGGCGTCCGGCCGCCGGGCGTGGACTCCGCGACCCTCGACCGGTGGCGCGAAAGGGCCGCACGCCTCATCGGCCGGGGCCCCTAGCCGGGCGATCGCGACCAGGGCCCACGCCAGGCACGGGCCTGAGGCCGCGCGCCCCTCAGGCCAGGTGGCCCACCTCATCCTCCCAGTCGTGGATCGGCTCCCAGCCGAGGAGCTCGCTGGCCCGTGAGTAGTCGAAGGCCGAGGCGTCGGAGAGCTCCTGGAAGCGCTCGGGCTTCCTCACCACCACCTCGGGGCCGTAGCACTCCCTCACCAGGTCGAGCGTCGGCCGCCCCAGGAAGTTCCGCCGGGCGCTGAGCACCAGCGTCTCGTGCCCCGACAGGTCGGACTTCAGCACCGCCACGATCGCCCGGCCGATGTCCCGCGCGTCTATGTAGCCCCACATCTGCGGCCGGAAGGTCCGCGGGTCCCCCGCCTGCCACTCCCGCACGTGCGGGTAGTGGTCCTGCCAAAAGACCCAGCAGTACCGCAGGCATACGGTCACCAGGCCCGACTGCCGGGTGTACCGCCGGCAGATCTCCTCTCCCAGCAGCTTGCTCAACCCGTAGGCGTCGGGCGGTCGTGTAGGGTGGTTCTCATCTATGGGCACGTAGGCCGGCGGAATCCGGCCCCCGCTGAAGACCATCCCACCCACCGAATCGGAGCTGGCCATGATCAGGTGGGTCGGTCGGCCCATCGAGGCGGCCTCCACGACCCGCTGGGTCCCCAGTACGTTGACTTCCATCAGCCGATCGTCGGGGATCCTGCCCGGGGCCGGCACCGCCGCAAGATGGACCACGGCGTCGCAGTCCTGCATCGCCCAGTGGAGCGAGGCCGAGTCGAGGATGTCCCCGTGGATGTACCGCACCGCGGCCTCGGCGGGGGGCGGCACCAGATCGTAGACCGTGACGGGGAACTCCGCGGTGAGGACGGGCAGCAGACCACGACCCACGTTGCCGGAGCAACCGGTGACGAGAAGGTTCATGCGGGGCCCCCCCGGCGAAGGATCAGTTGGCGGCCGCTCGGCCCTGCGCCGTAAGGACCGCGTGCTGAACCGCCGCGTGCAGCTCCTTGTTGTTGATGCGTCCGCCCAGGAACTCCGCCTGGAGCAGCTTGTTGAGCTGGGCGAACACATCGCTGCGGGTCATCCCGTCGTCTATCCACCCGTCAACCTGGACGATCAGCGCCCCCACGCGCCTGGCGGGGATGCCCTCGACCTCCCTCCGTGCGAGAGCCTGCACATCCGACACTCTCTGCGTGTCAATGCGAGCCCCTGTCTCGGGGTCCAAGTAGGAGAAGGTGCCCGTGCCGTGGCTGTAGGCTATGTTCACCTGGCACGTGGACCCACCCGGCACTTCGTAGATGATGGCGATGTTGGTGGTTCGGTCGGGGCCCTCGCCCCAGTCCGAGTACTCATGGCGGACGTTGCCGAACCCTATCCGCCTCTCCTGCGGCTGTTGCAGCCCGGCGATGAACATGTCCAGCCAGTCGCGCAAAGACTTCAGGGGGGCCTCGCCGTTCTGCACCGATACCTCTGGTTCCCGGCTTGATGGATGCTTCCTCACAGCGACCCGCATTCTACCACAAGGCGATTTGGGCTGTACAGACCTATCCCCCCGCCACTCACGCCGGGGGCCTTCCACACTGGGAGAATGCCCTGCCGGCGCGGGCCTGAACCTCCCACAACGTCCCTGCGAGGGCCTGGGGGCCCTCCTGCGCCGCGGCGTCCCGGAGTCCTTTGACCGCCCGCCGGCCTGTGGGTATAATCGCCCCGGAGTCCGTATGCAGGGACACCCCGGAGGATAGCAGGCAAATGAACATCCGCGGCATCATGGACATCCTGCCGCACCGTTTCCCCTTCCTGCTAGTTGACCGGATCGTGGAGCTCGACCCGGGGAAGCGGGCGGTGGGAATCAAGAACGTGACCTACGACGAGCCCTTCTTCCAGGGCCACTGGCCCGAGAATCCCACCATGCCCGGCGTACTCATGCTGGAGGCCATGGCCCAGGTAGGCGGGATCATGCTCCTGTCCTCGCTGGGCGACGTGAGCATGAAGGAGATCACCGCCTTCATGGCCGGACTGGACCGCGTCCGCTTCCGCCGGCCCGTCATCCCGGGCGACCAGCTCACCATCGAGGCCATCATGGAAAAGCGCAAGGGCAACATGGGCCGAGTGCACATCGAGGCCCGCGTCGGCCGAGAGACGGCCTGCGAGGGGGACTTCAGCTTCGCTCTCGTCCCCAACGAGGAACTTGGCGAGCAGTCCTAGACGCCAGGGCACGGGTCACCATGTCGCAGATCCATCCCACTGCCATCGTAGGTGACGACGCCGAGCTCGGCGAGGACGTGGTCGTCCACCCCTATACGATCATCGAGAACGGCACCAGGATCGGCGACCGGTGCACCATCGGCCCCTTCGCCGTGGTACGCACCGGCACCCTCATCGGCGAGGGATCGGCCGTGCATACCGGCGCCGTCCTCGGCGAGCCGCCTCAGGACCAGAAGTACAGGGGCGAGGAAAGCTACCTGATCATCGGCAGGGACAACCAGATCCGCGAGTTCGTTACCCTCCACAAGGCCACCGGAGAGGGAGAAGCCACCGAGATCGGCGACGACAACCTGATCATGGCCTACTCCCATGCCGGCCACAACTGCAAGATCGGCAGCGGCTGCCTCATCTCCAACGACGCCGGCCTCAGCGGCCACGTCGTCATCGAGGACTACGTCAACATCGGCGGCAAGACGGGCATCCACCAATTCGTCACCGTCGGCACCATGGCGATGATCGGCGGCATGTCCCGGATCACCATGGACGTGCCTCCCTACTGCTTGGCCGAGGGCTACCACGCCGAGCCGCACAGCATCAACGTGCGCGGCCTGCAACGTCGCGGCCTCACCGAGGACCAGATAGCAGCCCTTCGCCGAGCCTTCCGGCTCATCTTCCGATCCGAGTACAACGTGTCTCAGGCCTTGGCGAAGCTGGAGGAAGATGAGCAGATCCTGACCGAGCACGTGCGCCATCTCATCGAGTTCATGCGGCGCGTCAGCACCGGCTACCGTGGCCGACAGGCCAACCCCCACTAGCGGCGAGGTATCTGAGGAACCAAGGCGCGCCCCGAAGGCGCGCCTTGTCGGTGAGTCATGGCCCTGGAATCCGATGGCGAATCCACAGTGATGCTTGTCTGCGGTGAGCCTTCCGGCGATCTGCACGCCTCCGAACTGGTGGCGGAGCTCAAGCACATGGCCGACGTGCGGGTGGTCGCCGCCGGCGGCCCCAGGTTGGCCGCGGCCGGCGCCGACGTGCGCTGGGACAGCACCTTCTGGGGCTCGATCGGCCTGCCCGAGGCCCTGTGCAAGCTGCCCGGGTACCTGCGCTCAATGCTCACTCTCCAGGCGCGCGTCGCCGAGCTCAGGCCCGACCTGCTCCTGCTCGTGGACTTCGGCGCCTACAACCTCAGGCTGGCCGCCAGGCTGCGGGCCCGCCTGCCGCGTCTGCCCATCTTCTACTACTTCCCCCCCGCCTCCTGGGACAGGAAACGGCGCTACTACACCAATCTACTGAGGGTGACCGACTACGTCGCCACGCCCTTCCCGTGGAACGCGGCCCTGCTGGCAGCCCAGGGCGCGACCGTCCGGTGGGTAGGCCACCCGGCGGTAGATCGCGTGCGTCCGCCCGAGGACAAGGCCGAGGCCAAGCGCGCCGTCGGGGCCGACCCCGGGGCGACCGTGCTGGGTCTGTTGCCCGGCAGCCGTCTCACCGAGCGCGGGCTCCTGGGTGAGACCTTCCTGCGGGCGGCGGAGGAGTTGCGCCGGCGCATGGGCCGCCTGGAGGTCCTGTGGTCCTCCACGCCCGGCTCAAAGCAGGTAGACTGGTTGCTGGGAGTCGGCGCGCGCCGCGAGTGGGCACGGCCCGTGCCCGACACGGCCGCGCTCCTGCGCGCCGCCGATGTCGGCCTGTGCTGTTTCGGCACCGTGACGATCGAGGCCGCGCTGGCGGGCTGCCCCATCGTCGGGGCCTACCGGCTCACCCGTGCCCTGCAGGCTGTCGCATCCTTCATGCACCTGGCGACCAGCCTGTACTCGATGCCCAACATCGTCGCCGGCGAGCCGGCCGTCCCCGAGCTGGTGCAGGACGACGCCACGCCGGCCAACCTGGCCGACGCCGCCCTCGAGCTCCTGGACGGCGCCCGGTCCGCGCCCGCGGGGGGCAGCCGCCTGGCCAGGGTGTCCCGCGCCTACGAGAAGGTTCGCGTGCAGATGGGCCCGCCCGGCGCGGCCAAGCGCGCCGCCGAGATGGTGGTCGAGGCCCTGCAGGGCAAGCTGCCGCCGCACACACGCGCTGTGGGTTGATCGTACATGAAGGCCACATGGCAGATAGCGCGCACATACTGGCGACCCTACCTGGGTGTGGCCATCGTCGGCCTCGTGGTCATGGCGGTGACCGCCGGGCTCAACGGTCTGGCCATCAAGCAGCTCCAGCCCGTCTTCGAGGAGATCTTCAAGGTCCTCGGCCAGGCCGACGCCGCCGGGCAGGAGGCCAGCATGGCCCGCCTGTGGGCAGCCAGCGTGCTCCTCTTCGCGGCCTTCGCGGCCGCCGCCCTCGGCGCCGGCCTCGCGTCCTACCTCGCCGCCTGGTCGGGCCAGTTCCTCCTCCGCGACGTGCGCCGCGTTCTCTTCGAGCGCGTCGAGCGCATGCCCATGGTCTTCTTCGAGCGCCAGCCCGCCGGCGCCCTCATCTCCCGCCTCAGCAACGACGTGCAGATGCTCGAGACCACCTTCTCCGGGGAGCTTGCCAACCTCATCATCGGCCCCCTCAGCGGCGCCGTCTTCCTCGGCCTGATGTTCCACACCTCATGGCGTCTCAGCCTGCTTATGATGGTCGCTGTGCCCACGATCCTCTGCATCACCAGGCTCCTCGCCGCCGGTGTCCGCCGCCACGCCGAACGCGCCCAGGAGAAGGTCGCCCGCCTCTCCTCGCGTATCCACGAGACCATCGCCGGCATCCGCGTCGTCCGCGCCTTCGGCCTCGAGCAGGCCATGGCCGACCTTTTCGAGCGCGAGAACGCGGGCTCCCTGCGCGAGAGGCTCCGCGTCTCCAGGCTGCGCGGCATCAACCGGCCCGCCTCCGGTATGCTCTCCGCCGCCGCCATCGTAGCCGCCCTCGTCCTCGGCGGAGGCGAAATCATGGCCGGTCGGGTGGATCCGGCTGGCCTGATGACCTTCCTCTTCCTGGCTGTCCAGGCCGGCAACTACATCGGCAAGTTCGCCCAGGAGCTCCTGACGCTCCAGCAGGCCGAGGGCAGCGCACTGCGTGTCCTCGAGCTCCTCAACGAGCCCCTCGAGCCCCCCGACCCGCCCGACGCCGTCCAGCTCACCCACGTCAGGGGCAAGATCGAGTTCGACAACGTCCGCTTTGCCTATGACCCCGAGCGTCCCGTCCTCGACGGCTTCAGCCTGACCATCGAGCCCGGCGAGCACGTCGCCATCGTCGGCCCCAGCGGCGCGGGCAAGACCACCGTCGCCAACCTCGCCGCGCGTTTCTACGACCCCCAGTCCGGCGCCATCCGCGTGGACGGCACCGACCTGCGCGCCGTGGCCCGCCTGTCCTATCGCCTGCATGTCGCCTTCGTGCCCCAGGACACCGTGCTCTTTGCCGCGACCGCCAAGCAGAACATCGCCTTCGGCCGACAGGACGCCACCGACGACGAGATAACCCAGGCCGCCATCGCCGCCGGCGCCCACGACTTCGTCACCGCTCTCCCCCGCGGCTACGACACCGAGTTCACCGACCTGGGCCACAACCTCAGCGGCGGCCAGCGCCAGCGCATCGCCATCGCCCGGGCCTTCCTCCGGCGACCGCAGATCCTCATCCTCGACGAGGCCACCTCCGCCCTGGACCGCGAGAGCGAGGTCACCGTCCAGAGGGCTCTGGCGCACCTGATGGCCGGCCGCACGTCCATCATCATCGCCCACCGCCTCTCGACCATCAGAGATGCCGACCGTATCGTCGTCCTGCTGCAGGGCAAGGTGGTGGAAGAGGGGACGCACGAGCAGCTTCTCATGGCACGTGGCGTGTATCACCGGCTGTATTATGCCCAGGCGGAGGAAGAGGCCGCGGAGGCAGTCCGGCCCGCCGGTGTATCTGACCCCAAGGGATGGAATCACCGTGGAAGTTGACAGCAAGACCCAACACAAGCCGGACCTCGGCATCTGGGCCTACAATCTGGCCATCCTTCTGCTCTCGCCTTTGGCCCTCCTGTGGGTCCTCTGGCGCCTGGTGATCCGCGGCAAGTCGCGCGCCGGCCTCGCCGAGAGACTCGGGTTCCTTCCCGACACCGTGGCCGCTCCCGGCACGTCCGGCGACCCCGTCGTCTGGTTCCACGCCGTCTCCGTGGGCGAAGTGGCTGCCCTCCAGCCGATCCTCGACGCCTTCAGGGTCAGGGAGCCCCTCGCCCAGCCCGTGCTGTCAACCACCACACCCACGGGCCGTCAGATGGCCCAGAAGCAGGAGCTGGACGTCGAGGCCCTGTTCTACTTCCCCTTCGACCTCCTGCCCTGCGTCCACAGGACCCTCGACGCCGTCAAGCCCTCCATGCTCGCCCTGGTCGAGGGCGAGATCTGGCCCAACCTGCTGGCGGTGGCCGTCCGCCGCGGCGTCAAGACCTGCGTCATCAACGGCCGGATCAGCGACGAGGCCTTTGCCCGCGCCCGTCTCCTGCGTCCTCTCTACCGCTGGATGCTGCGCAAGGTGGATCTGCTCTGCGTGCAGTCCAAGACGGACCAGGACAGATTCGTGGCCCTGGGGGCCCTTCCCGAGCGCGTGCGCGTGCTGGGCAATTCCAAGTTCGACGAGCGTTTCCCGGCCGTCTCGGACGCCGAGGCCGCTCAGATGCGCCAGGAGTTCGGCTTCGGCGATGACGACCCCGTCCTCGTCGCCGGCAGCACCCACCCCGGCGAGGAGGAGGTCGTCCTCGCCGCCTTCAGCGGCCTCTGCTCGGACTTTGGCGCCCTCCAGCTCGTCCTGGCCCCAAGGCACCCCGAGCGCGGCGACCAGTTGCACGAGCTCGTCGAGAAGTTCGGCTTCCAGGTCTACCGCCGCTCCCACGCCAGGAATGGCCACCCCCAGCCCGAGCCCATCGGCCCCCAGGCCCGCGTCGTGATCCTCGACACCATAGGCGAGCTTGCCCGCGTCTACGCCATCGCCTCTGTCGTCTTCGTCGGCGGCAGCCTGGTCAAGACCGGCGGCCACAACGTCCTCCAGCCCATCGCCCAGGGCAAGGCGGTAGTCACCGGGCCGCACACCCACAACTTCAGGGGCATAATGGCCATCGCCCGCGAGGCCGGCGCCGTGGAGGTAGTGCGCAACGGTGAGGAACTCACCAACGTCACGGGCCGACTGCTGCGCAGCCCCCAGGAGCTGGCCGCCCGGCGCGAGCGAGGCCTGGCCATGTTGGAGGAGCAGCGGGGGGCCTCGGAGCGAACGGCCCAGGCGCTGGCCGACCTGCTGGACGATGGCACCCAGCTAGTGTGAGCAACCGGCTATGGGGCTCTACGACCACTGGCACAGGATGGTCCGCAGACAGGGCGGCTCCGGCACCGCCGCGCTGCAGATCGCCCTGGAGCCTGTCGGCCTGCTCTACGGCGCGGTCGCGTCGCTCCTGCGGGTGCCCTACGACCTGGGCCTGCGCAGGCGCACGGAGCCGGCCCTGCCCACCATCAGCGTGGGCAACCTGGTCCTCGGCGGCGCCGGGAAGACGACCGTCACCGCCTACCTGGCCTCACGCCTGGCCTCGGCAGGGGTCAAGCCGGCCATTGTGCTGCGCGGCTACCTCGGCAGCGCCACCAGCACCCTGCGCGTCAGCGACGCGGGCGCCCTCATGGCCGGCCCCGAGCAGGCGGGCGATGAGGCCGTGCTCCTCGCCGGACTCTGCCCCGAGGCCACCGTGGTCGTCGGCAGGCGCAGGGAACAGGCGATCGCCGCCGCCGCCGCTTGCGGCGCCCAGGTCGCCATACTCGACGATGGCTTCCAGTACTTCCGCATGAAACGTGACCTTGACGTGCTTCTGGTTAGTGCACTGCAGTGCAGGCTATGCCTGAGGATGTTCCCGGCCGGTATCCTTCGCGAGCCCCTGAGCAACCTCCGCCGCGCGGACCAGGTCTGGGTAACCTACTCCCAGGCCGTAGGCCTCGCCGACCTGGAGGAGGTCAAGTCGTGCTGCCGCCGCCTGGCCCCGCAGGCCCCCATCGTTGTCACCAGCCACCGCATCACCCACTGCATCGCCCTCGAGGACGGCACGCCCGCGGACCTGGCCGGCCTGCGCACGGCCGCCTTCTGCGGCGTGGGTAGCCCCGAGGGTTTCCAGGCGTCGCTGCGCGGGCTCGCCCCAGCCTCCCTGGACCTGCGAGCCTTCCCGGATCACCATCGGTTCACGCCCGGCGACCTGGAGAGCGTGGCCCAGTGGGCGAGGGAGGCCCAAGCCGACGTCGTGGTCACCACGGCCAAGGACGCGGTGCGCCTGAGACCCCAGGACTGGCCCCCCGGGCACCCGCCTCTCCTGGTGGCGCAGGTCGTGCTCGCCATCGCCGAGGGAAGTCAGCATGTGGAGGAGGTAGTCGGACGGTGGTTGTAGACAGTGACGGTCGGGCTTCACCCGCCGAGGGGAAGCCCCGGAAGGCACCTTTTTACCGCCACCTGAAGAGACACGCGACCCGCTGGTCCGCCCGCCTGGCGGCCTTCCTCTGGTCGCGTCTGCCCCTGCCGGTCGTCCAGGCCCTGGGAGCCTGCCTCGGCCGGCTCATCTACCGCGTGGCCCGTTCCCGCCGTCGCAGGGCCCTGGCCAACCTGGAGGCCTGCTTCGGCGACAGGTTCACGCCCGCCGAGCGCCGCCGTATCCTCGTGTTCTCTGCCCAGAACATGGTCACGTCCTGCCTCGAGCTGTTCGCCCTGGCACGGATGAAGCCCGAGCAGATCCTGCGCCTCACGGACATCGAGGGCAGAGAGCATCTTGACGCCGCCGTCGAGCGCGGCAAAGGCGCCATGGTCATCACGGCGCACTACGGCAACTGGGAGCTCCTCGGCGCCATCATCGTGACCCTCTTCGGCCACGATCTGGCCGTGCTGGCGCGAGACTCCACCGACCGTGAGACGGCGCGCCTGGTCAACGCCGCGCGCAATGCCCTCGGGATGCAGGTCCTCAGCCGCGACGACCTGAGCGAGATGATCGCCTGGCTGCGACAGGGCAAGGTGCTCGGCGTCCTGCCCGATCAGCGCCAGCCCAAGGGCGGCTTGATCCTGGACTTCATGGGTCGGCCCGCGACGACCTCCACGGGACCCGCCATTCTCGCCCTTCGTACGGGCGCCGCCATCGTCCCCGGCTTCACCCGCCGCCTGCCCAACGGCCGCTTCCATACCGTTTTCTGCCCTCCCCTGGAGCCGCCCCAGGGCATGGCCAGGTCCCAGGCGACCGGCGCATACTCCCAGAGCGTCAACGATGCCGTCGGCAGGGCCATCTCGGACCACCCGGAGCAGTGGCTGTGGCTGCACGACCGATGGAGGACAGGTCCCTACCGGCCCCGGGACAACGGCTAACCCTGACGCCTCCGGGAGGCCCTGCATCGCGGCGGGCCCGCAGCCGCCCGCGAAAGGCGAGGAAACCTTTGCAGCCATCAAGCATCCTCATCATAAAGACCAGTTGCCTGGGCGACATCGTCTGCTCGCTGCCCGTCCTCACCCAGCTACGTCGTCTCTACCCCGACGCCCACCTGGGATGGGTCGTGGACCACAGGTTCGTGGACCTGCTCTCAGGCCACCCGTGGATTGACGAGCTGTTCGTCTTCGAGTACCACAAACTGCGGTTCAGCCGGGAGATGTTCGCCCAGAACGTCCTCATCCGCCGCGAGTTGCGCCTCCTGGGCCAACAGATGCGCCGCCGCGCCTGGGACGTCGCCGTGGACCTGCAGAGCGTCTTCAAGAGCGTCCGCGTCCTGGCCCGCACGGGCGCCCGCCTCAGGATCGCCGAGTTCGCCGGCCTCAGGCACCTGGGGGCCCTGTTCGCGGCCAACCGTTTGGTGGCCGCCAGGCGCCCGCATGCCGTCGAGCGGTGCCTGGAGGTGGCCGCGCCGCTCGGCGTCACCCTCGACGCCCCCGAGTTCTGCCTCCCGGTGGACGCGGCGGCCGCCCAGTGGGCGCGCGACAAGCTCTCCGCCGCGCCGCATCCGCTGCTGATCCTCAACCCCGGCAGCGCGCGCGAGGAGAAGCGCTGGCCCCCCGAGCGGTTCGGGCAGGCGGTTCGCATCGCCAAGAGCCTGGGGGGGGACTTCACTGCCCTCGTCGTGGGCGGGCCCGCCGACGTCGGGGCCGCGGCCGTCATCGAGGAGACCCTGGGTGGTGATTGCCTCAACCTGGCGGGTCAGACCACGCTCAAGCAGCTTGTCGCCGTCGCGGCCGAGGCCGACGCCATGTTCACCGGCGACACCGGCCCCATGCACATCATGGCCGCTCTGGGCAAGCCCGTCGTGGCCCTGTTCGGGCCCAGTTGCCCCGCCAGGAACGGCCCGTGGGGCGACGGCCACATCGTGCTCACGGCCCCTGACCGACGCACGGCCAGCATCACGGCCACCGAGGCAGGCGAGGCCGTGGCGGGGCTGCTCGGCTCCGCTTAGCCCGGGCCATCGCCTCGCGGCGCCTGGCCCCTCGAGGCCTGGATCAGCTCCCGGTAGACCCCTTCGAGAATCCCGGCCATCCGGTCAATGGTGAGCTCGGCGAAGAGGCGCTCGCGCGCCCTCTGCCCGAGCTGCTCCCGCAGCCCCGGGTCGCCCAGGAGCCTGTCCAGGGCCGAGGCGAGCGCCCCCGCGTCGCCCGGTGGCACCAGCAGGCCGGTCTCACTGTCCAGCACCGCCTCGTCTATCCCCGGCCAGTTGCTCGCCACCGCCGGGATCCCGAACTGGGCCGCCTCCAGCGCCGTCATGCTGAACCCGTCCACCCCGATGGACGGCACCGCCACGACCGTGAAGGTGCTCACGATGTCCATCTTGTCATCGCGCCATCCCAGAAGGTGCGTCCGCTCCGCGATCCCCATCCGCTCCGCCGTCTCCCTCAGGCTCTGTCGCAACGCCCCGGACCCCACGAACACCAGGTGAAGATTCGGCCATTTGTCGCCAAGCGACCTCGCCGCCTCCAGCAGAAAAGCGTGCCCCTTGCGCGGTATCAGGGCCGCCACCGACCCCACCACCGGCGCCTCCTCCGGTACCCCAAGCTCCCGCCTCACTTCGGCGGCCGGGCGCAGCTTGTCCAGGTCGGCGGGCGGAATCCCGTCGTAGATCACCCTGAGCGGCTCCTCCGTCATCCCCAGGCTGCGCACGTGCTGCTCGGCGGCCCGCGAGCACACCAGCACCAGGTCCGCGTTGCGATACCATCGCGGCGAGCTCAGCGCCTGGACATGCGCCACCACCGGGATCCCCGCCCGCCGCCCCGCCCGGATCGAGTGCCGGCTGGCGGACGACAGGTGGCTGTGCATCACCTCGGCCCCGAGCTCGCAGGCCAGGGCGATCAGCCGCGACGGCGCGAAGAGGTTCAGCTTGCCCGAGATCGCCGCCGTCACCACCGGCACGCCCTCGGCCCGCAGGTACTCCTGGAAGCCCTTCAGCCGCGGCGGCATCACCACGTGCACCCGGTCTCCCCGCGCCCTCTGCGCCGCCGCCAGGTGCGCCAGCACGTGCTCCGCGCCCCCGAATCGGTGCGGCGTTATCACATGCATGATGCCGAGCGGTTTTCCAGGCATCTATCTGCTCAACTCCTCCCATCGGCCTCGGTCTCATCCGCGCTGTCCCCGCCGGCCGCCTTCCCCCGACCAGCCCTCCGCGCCAACACTCGCCTGTACGCCTCTTCCACTCCGCGAGTCATGGCCTCAACCGTGAACTCCGTGCGTACCCGCCGTCGCGCGCGCTTGCCCAGGGCCAGCCGTTCCTCCTCGTTGCTCAGCAGCCGCGCCAGGGCTCCGGCCAGCGCCTGCGCGTCGCGCGGGGGCGCCAGCAGGCCCGTCTCGCCATCCAGCACCGCCTCGTCCACCCCCGGCAGCCGGCTCGCCACCGACGGGATCCCGAACATCGCCGCCTCGATCAGGCACAGCCCGAAGCCCTCTATCCCGATCGAGGGCAGCGCCACCAGGTCACACACCTGGATGAAGTCCAGCCGGTCCTCCCGGTAGCCCAGGAACCGCACGCGGTCCGCCAGGCCCAGCCTGGCGGCGGCACGGCTCAGCGCGCCCCGCAGGGGGCCCGCGCCCAGCAGCAGACATGTCAGCTCCGGCCAGTCGTCCACCAGTTCCGCCAGCGCCCGGAGCAGGTACACATGGCCCTTCCGCCTGGTCAGGGACCCCACGACGCCGATGACCGGCGCGCCGCCCGGCAGCCCCAGCTCGGCCCGCACCTCCTCCGCTGGCCGCACCCGCTCGAACTCGTCCGCCAGCAGGCCGTTGTACACCACCTGCACCGGCGCCTCGACCAGCCCCGACGACCGCACGTGCCTCGCCACTCCCTTCGTGCACGCCAGGATCAGGTCCGCCCCACGGTACCACAGCATCCGACTCATGGCGTGCACGTGCACCACGGCCGGCACCCCGGCCCTCCGTGCCGCGCGCACCGTGTGGAAGCCGGCGGACGACAGGTGCGAGTGGAGCAGGTCGGCGCCCAGATCCCGTGCCAGACCAGCCAGCAGGCGCGCGGCGCGCGGATTCAGCTTCCCGCTGATGTCCAGCGCCACGAAGGGCACCCCGAGGCTCTTCACGTACTCCTGGAAGGCCGGCAGCCTGGGGGGCGCGACCACGTGCACCCGATGCCCTCGGGCCGTCAGCCCGTGAGCCAGGTGCGCGCACACCCGCTCCGCGCCCGCGAAGCGGCGCGGCGTGATCACCTGCAGGATGTTCAATCGCTCCGACTGCCCCAAGGCTCCTCCTCCGCTAGTGGGTGCCCTGACCGATGGCGTCGCGCGGCCCAAAGCCCACAGGCCGCGGCACGCCTCCGACGCATGGGAAGGATGATCCCTGACACGTGGCTGACCCGTCCAAGGTTTGCGGGGGACCGGGGGCATGTTAACATGCACGCCTGAGCCTTCGCAACGGCGCCGCGGGCGCAACGCGCGGCGGAAGGACACCCAGGTGCGGCGGCTCCGCGCTCAGCACCCGCGTGCGATCCGGGCGCCCTGGCCCGGGGAGGAATCCACATGACATCCGCAACGCTGGTCGCAGTCGCCCTGGCACCGGTCTTCCTGGCCTCGCCCGCCGGGGCCGAGCCCCTGGCCCTCGGCAACGACTGGGTCCAGCGATCCTTCGCCGCCGAGCCCTATTGGCGAACGACGGCCCTGGCCTGCCCGGCCGACCACTGGGCCCTCGAGACCGACAGCGCCGAGCTCGCCGTCGAGCTCCTGGCGGGGCCCACGATCCAGGGCGCCGACTGGCGCCTCCTGGGCGCTCCCACGCGCAGCGACAGGGGCGACCTGCGGTCTCTCACCGTCCGCCTTGGCACCGACAGGGCCCCCGGCCTCGAGGCCCGGGTAACCTACCGCCTCCGCACCGACCAGGCCTGGATGCGCAAGGACGTGGTCCTCACGGGTCCCTCCGGCCTGGTCGTCAGCCGCGTAGACCTCGAGCCGATGACCGTCAAGCCCGCCCCGCGCGATCACAGCGGCCAGGGCATGCCCATCCTGGTCGGCGGCCGTTGCTGGTTCGGCGTCGAGTACCCGGCCAGCCGCAACCGCATCGAGAAGGGCAGGCTGGAGCTTTCCCACTTCCCCGGCCGGGAGCTGGGCGACGAGGAGCTGGCCTGCAAGACCGCCGTCTGCGGGATGGCGCGGCCCGGACAGGCCCTGGGCCTCGCCTTCGAGGACTACCTGACCACCGTGACGCTGCCCCCGCGCCACTTCCTGCACTACAACTCCTGGTATGACCTGCGCGGCGGCGAGCTGAGCCCGGCGAAGCTGGTCGAAGTTTACGACGGCTTCCGCAAGGGCCTTCTGCAGCCCTACGACATCAAGCTGGACGCGATGGTGATAGACGACGGCTGGCAGGAGCGGGAGAGCATCTGGCGCCCGCGCGCCGACCTGTACCCCGAGGGCTTCGGCCCGCTAGCCCGGGCCCTCGAGGCGGGCGGCACCCGCCTGGGCCTCTGGATGCCCCTCAGCGGCTTCAATCTCGACACCAACTGGGGCGCTCGGCGCGGCTACGAGAAGTCGTCGGGCGACAAGTGGTACTGCCTGGGCGGGCCCCGCTTCTATGCCGCCATGCGCAACGCCACCGCCCGGCTCATCCGCGAGGGCAACCTCAACTACTACAAGCACGATTTCAACTTCCTCAGTTGCGACGCTCAGGGCCACCAGCACCTGCCCGCGGGGCCTCACGGCCACGAGGTGAACGTGGACCGCACCCTCGAGCTCCTCGACTACCAGCGGCAGCTTCAGCCCGAGATCTTCCTCAATGTCACCTCCGGCATGTGGTACAGCCCCTGGTGGCTGATGGACGCCGACTCCATCTGGGGCGCCTTCCCGGGCGACACCGGCTTCGAGCGGTCCTGGCCCCAGTTGACCCGCCGCGAGTGGGCCATCAGCTTCCGCGATGTCCACCTGCACCGCATGTACCGCCAGCAACCCAATAACCTCTTCCCCATCTCCCGCCTCATGACCCACGGCATCACTCAGGGCCGCTACAACATGCTCGGCGGCGACAACGAGCCCCTCCGCGAGTGGGTAGACTACGTGATGATGTACTTTGGTCGGGGCGTCCTGCTCCAGGAGCTCTACCTGAGCCCCGAGCGGATGCGCGAAGACCAGTGGCAGGCCGTGGGCAGGACCATCAAGTGGGCGCACGAGCGCGAGAAGATCCTGGCGCGCACGCAGATGATCGGCGGCGACCCGGCGAGGGGCGAGGCCTATGGCTTCGCGCATTGGCTGGGCGACGAAGGCGTATGGTTGCTGCGCAACCCGGACCTTGAGCCGAGGGTCATCACCGTGCCGGTGGGCCAGACCAGCGGCTACCGCGGGCACGCCGAGTTCCTCCACGGCGCCGTCACCTACCCCTACCTCAGTCCCCTGCCCGAGCCCATCCACCCGGGCGAGTACTGGGAGCTCGAGCTCCCGCCTGCCAGCGTCGTCGTGGTCGAGGTGCGCCCTCAGCCCTGGGGCGCGGCCGGCCAGCCCCCGGCTGTGCAGGCCCGTGGCCGCGGCGACGTCGAGCAGACGGCGGACAGGATCCGCGTCAGCCTCAGGGCCCGGATCGGCGCTGAGGAGACCCGCAACGCCCGCCTCTGCGTCGTGCTGCGCGGTGGCGCCACGGGCGGGGCCCGCGTGGACTGCGCGGCGGCCGAGGCACGCCGCGACGGCAGCGGGCCCGGTTGGGAGATCGTGGCGCTGGACCTCAAGCCCCCGGCCGGCGAAGTCCAGGCCACCGTGGACATCCCCACCGCCAGCCACAAGCCCTTCGCGGCCCGCCGGGGCAAGGTCCAGGCCTGGCTCGTCTATGAGGCCCCCGCCCCCCAGGCCAACATCGAGCACCCGCCCGCCCACCTGCCCTGGGCCGTGGCCGACGGCTGGCGCCGGCAGTCGGTCAAGCTGCTGGACTATGACCTGAACTCCCAGGCCCGTACCGAGGAAATCGCGCCCGACCAGTTCCAGCAGATCACGGCGGCCAGGCTTCACCTCGACGTCTTCGGCGTCAACGCCGCCGAATATGCCAACAAGTGGGTCCTTCTCAACGGCGACAAGCTCTGCCGCGTGCCCTTCAACGACCAGGGCAACCTGGACCGCTGGGAGGAGAAGGTCCTGGAGCTGACCCCGGAGCAGACCAAGAAGCTGAGTCCGGACAACGTCGTCGTCCTCACCAACGAGACCGGCGACTGCTACAAGGTCAGGAACCTGGCCCTGGCCGTCCAACTGCCCGGGGGCGCTGCTCAACCCGACGAGTCCTGGGTCGAGAGCACCTGGGACGAGGGCGTATACTGCAGTGTCAGCGGGTGGCTGCACGCCGAGGGCAAGGTCTTCCCGCAGGGCAGAAGCCCGGACATACATCTGAGACTGAAGCTGCGAGGCCAATGACGTACCTACTGCTGGCCTACGAGCGGGCCCACGACGCCATCGAGGCGGCCGCGGCCCTGGGCGAGGCGGGAGTGGTCGGCGGCCAACTGATCCCACGGCCACGGGCGCTCACGGCCAAGTGCGGCGTGGCGCTGAGGATCCGCGGGGACACCGCCGGGGCCGCCGTCGCGGCCCTGGCCGCGAGGGACCTGCTCGGCGAGGCCTATGTCAGCGATGACGGCAGGCACTGGACGCCCTGCTCGGCTGACCAACTGCCCGGAGGTACAGCGACAGATGAGTGACCACGAAGTGGACTGCCGGGGCCTCGAATGCCCCAAGCCGGTGATGATGACGCGCAAGGCTCTGGACGAGGCCCCGTCGGGCCGCGTCCTGGTCCTCGTGACCCAGGAGGTGCAGTCGCGCAACGTCGCCCAGCTTGCCAAGGCCGCCGGCTTCGACGTCGAGGTGACGAGGAT
>CAZSOQ010000103.1:0-1888 GCA_964608495.1 uncultured Armatimonadia bacterium
GCGGGTTCATCTTGGCGTCGGCCCCGGCCTCGAGCGCGGCCTCGCTGGTCAGGGTGAAATAGTGCGGACAGGTCTCGGCCGTCACGCGCGCCAGCCGGGCCTGCCCGGCCAGGGCGCGGAAGGCCTCGATGGCCCCCGCGGAGCTGAGGTGCGCGCAGTGCAGGGCCGTCGCCAGCTCCCGTCGCGCCCGCGTGGCGGCCTCCAGCCACGCCACCAGAGCCGCCTCCTCGCGGGCGGGCGACATGACGGTGACGCCCAGACGCTCGGCCACGGCAGGATCCGACAGGACCCCCACCGGGGCTGCGCTGTCGAGCTCGGGGTGGACCACGAGAGGCAGGCCCGCCGACTCAGCCTCGACCAGGGCCCGCGTCATCACCTCCGGGTCCTGCAGCGGCATGGCGTCGTCGGTGACGGCCACGGCGCCCGCGGCCTTGAGCGCGGCGAAGTCGCTCAGCCGCTCGGGGTCGCCGTCGAGCACCGCCGCGGCCAGGGGGTACACCCGGCAGGCCGCGTCGCGCGTCACCACATCCTGCAGCTCCTCCAGCCGGTCCGGGCGGTCCACGGGCGGTGTGGTGTTGGGCATGGCGCAGACGCCCGTGAAGCCCCCGGCCAGGGCCGCGCGGGTGCCCGTGGCGACGGTTTCCTTGTGCTCGCCCCCCGGCTGGCGCAGGTGCACGTGGGCGTCCAGCAGCCCCGGGCACAGCACCAGTCCGTCGGCCTGGATCACCTCACGCGCCGGGGAGGTTTCCTCCGGCGGCGCCAGGTCCAGAAGGTAACCGTCCCGGAGGTAGACATCGGCCGGGCGGTCGAAGGCGTTGGCGGGGTCCACCACCCGGGCTCCACGTATGACGACATCGGCTGCCATGGCGCCCTCCCCGGGGCCGGTCTGGACCGACGAGAGTCACAAAAGGGCCCGCCGCGCCAGTCGGTCGGCGGCAGGCCCCGGATCGCTCAGCTCAGCCGGAAAGCCGAGGACGAGCTGCCGTCACTTCTCGGCAAGGACGTAGACGTGGTCAATCTTCGGGGTGAGGCTGCCGCTCATGTCCTTGACCGTGAGGGTGACAACGTAGTAGCCCTCCTGGTCGAAGGTCCACGTGGCCCGCGGCCCCACACCGTCCTCCGTGGTGCCGTCCAGATCGTCGAAGTCCCAGGTGTACCGGGCACGCCCGCCGCCAGGCTGCTCGGCCCCCTCGAACCGCACCTCCTGGCCCACTCGCACCCTCCGCTGTTGCGGACCCGCGTCCGCGATCAGAGGCGAGTCCTCCTGAACCATCCACGTGCGGCCGATGTAGAACTTGCCCTTGGCGTCGCCGAAGAAGGCCACCTTCTCGACCTTGGCGCCCTCAACCTTGCCCACGCCCTGGAACTGCGAGACCGGGATGACCACCCGCAGCCAGCCCTCCGCGTCCACGGCCGTCTTGTCTATCTTCACCATCCCGCAGTCTATGAGGCCCTTGTCGGTCACGATGACCACACGGATCTTCTCGATCTCCTTCGGCGGCTCCGCCTGCGCCATGCCGCCAGGCCCACCCATACCTGGGAAACCGGGCATGCCTTCCATCCCAGGCATTCCGGGCATTCCCGGCATACCAGGCATTCCCGGCATTCCAGGCATGCCGGGCATACCACCGGGCATACCCTCCATCCCGGGCTGCATACCAGGCATCCCAGGCATCCCAGGCATGGCACCGGGCATCATACCGCCGGGCATACCCTCCATCCCGGGCTGCATACCAGGCATCCCAGGCATCCCAGGCATGGCGCCGGGCATCATACCGCCGGGCATACCCTCCATCCCGGGCTGCATCCCAGGCATCCCAGGCATGGCACCGGGCATGCCGGGCATCCCGGGCTGCATCCCGCCGGGCATCATTCCGCCGGGCATCAT
>CAZSOQ010000103.1:1988-17929 GCA_964608495.1 uncultured Armatimonadia bacterium
GCATGCCGGGCATCCCGGGCTGCATCCCGCCGGGCATCATTCCGCCGGGCATCATCCCGCCCGGCATACCCTCCATCCCGGGCTGCATCCCGCCAGGCATCATGCCCCCCGGCATTCCGCCCGGCATCATCCCACCGGGCATACCCTCCATCCCGGGCGGCATCATCCCGCCGGGCATCATGCCGCCGTAGCCGCCCGGCCCACCCCTGGCCCCGGCGGCCTTGGGCACCTGCACGACCGCCACCAGGTAGCTGGCCTCGGGCTTAGCCAGGAAGGGCGCGAGTTCGAAGGCTCTGCGCAAGTCCAGCCGAGCGCCCTCGTGCAGGCCACGCGTCTCGACTTCCATCGCGGGCTTGCCCAGGAAGCGCACCTTCTCCGCCTCCTGGCCCTTGCCGTTACCCCACGCGGCGATCGTCGCCTTGCCCGAAGTGCCGTCGTAGAGCGTCACCCGCGCGTCGGACCAGACTGAAGCCACCAGGACCAGCCACGCCACTGCCGCGACCCAGTATCTGGCATTACGCATAGCGCAGTCCTCCGTGACGTCGTGCTCTAGAGAAGGACTCCAGCGCGTCGGTCCCTGTTCCTCGCCGCCGGGGGCCGCGCCCCCTCTACGCCGAGTGCGCAGACAGCAGGCGCACGCCCACCTGGTTCAGGAGCAGCAGGCCGCGACGCGTCAGCCCAACTACACCGTTATCAAACCTAACAAGGCCCTCGCCCGCAAGTTCCTTCAGACACAGCCGCAGCGACTGGCGCTGGTCGTGCTCGACCCTGGCCGCCAGGTCATCCCAGCGGAAGCCCGCCACCAGCCGCAAGCACAGCATAGCAGTTTCCGCGGCTTGCTCCCACCCCCTTAGCTCCTCGCTTTCGCCCACCGGCTCCTCGCCCCGCGCGATGCAGGCCACGTACTCGCGCACGTCCGGCACGTTGCCCCATCGCCGGCCGCCCATGTGACTCCACGCTCCCGCCCCCAAGCCCAGGTACGCGCCGTTGTACCAGTAGTTCACGTTGTGCAGAGACTCCCGCCCCGGTCTGGCCCAGTTGCTCACCTCATACCGCCGCAGGCCGTGCCGCCCGAGCACCTCTTCCGTAACCTCTAGCAGCGCCACCTCCGTGTCCTCGTCCGGCATCGTGAACTCGCCGCGCTCCTGCATGGCGTATAGCTTCGTCCCTTCCTCAATCGTCAGCCCGTAGCAGGACACGTGGTCCGGCTCCAGACTCCCCACGCGCTCCAGCATCCGCCCCCAGCTCTCCCGCGTGTGCCCGGGGAGCCCTCGCATCAGGTCCATGCTGACCGACCGGATGCGGGCCGACCGGGCGGCGTGATAGGCCCCCAGAGCGTCGCGCGAGCTGTGCGCCCTCCCCAGCCATCGCAGGTCCGCGTCGTCGAGGGACTGGACGCCGATGCTCACCCGGTTCACCCCGGCGTTGCCTAGCGTCCGCATCCCGTCCACGTCCACCGTCCCCGGATTCGCCTCCACCGTCACCTCGGCTGTGCTCGCGATCTTGAAGCTGCCCCGCAGCACGTCCAGCAGATCGGCCAGGATCCTCGGCGAGTACAAGGTCGGCGTGCCCCCGCCGAAGTACACGGTGCTGAAGCGCAAGTTGGCGAAGTGACGGCTCGCCCGCTCTATCTCCCCGCGAAGCGCCGTCACGTACTCCTCACGCTCTGTCGAGGACCCTACCCGCGAGTTAAAGCTGCAGTACCGACACTTCCTCGGGCAGAAGGGGAAATGGACGTAAAGTCCCGCTCCCCCCGTGGGATTCACCAAAGGGGTATCCATGGTTTACTTCCCCCAACCAGGACAAGAGATGATCGCGCGTAACCGTGACTACCGACGTCTACCAAAGCGGCGCCTGTTCGCGGGCCTAGCCCGTCCTGAGCACCGCCATAAAAGCCTCCTGTGGGATCTCCACCTTCCCGATCTGCCTCATCCGCTTCTTGCCCTCGCGCTGCTTCTCCAACAGTTTACGCTTGCGCGTCACGTCTCCGCCATAGCATTTCTCGAGAACGTCCTTGCGCAGGGCCGGAATGTCCTGGGCCGCGATGATCCGTCCCCCGATCGCCGCCTGCAGCCGCACCCGGAAGAGCTGGCGTGGTATCACCTGCCGCAGCCGCTGGATGATCTCTCGCGCCCGCACATAGGCGTTGGTACGGTGGGTCACCACCGCCAGCGCGTCCACCGGGTCGCCGTTCACCAGCAGGTCTATCTTCACCACATCCGCCGCCTGGTAGCCCGCCAGCTCGTAGTCCAGCGTCGCGTAGCCCCGGCTGATGGTCTTGAGCTGGTCGAAGTAGTCCACGATGATCTCAGCCAGGGGCAGGCGGTAGCGCAGGGCGACCCGGTCGGTACACAGGTAATCCACGCCCAGCAGCTCGCCCCGCCGCTGGTTCGAGATGTCTATGCAGGGCCCCACATAGGTCTGGGGCGTCATGATCGTCGCCTGCACCACCGGCTCCTCGATCGCCTCGATGCGCGGCCGGTCCGGGAAGTGGGCCGGGTTGTCCACCTCCACCACCGACCCATCGCCCAGCAGGATCCGGTAGACCACGCTCGGGGCCGTCGCCAGCAGCTCGAGGTCGTACTCCCGCTCCAGCCTCTCCTGCACGATCTCCATGTGCAGCAGGCCCAGGAATCCGCAGCGGAACCCGAAGCCCAGCGCCGCCGAGGTCTCCGGCTCGTACCGTAGCGCCGCGTCGTTCAGCGAGAGCTTGTCCAGAGCGTCCCGCAGAGCGTGATACTGGTCGTTGGCCGTGGGATACAGCCCGCAGAAGACCATCGGGGTGGGCTCGCGGTAGCCCGGCAGGGGTTCGGACGCCGGATTGGCTGCCGAGGTGACCGTATCCCCCACGCGGCTGTCGCGAACGTTCTTGATGCCCGCGATGATGTAGCCCACCTCGCCGGCGGAGAGCAGGTCCACGGCCTCCGGCTGGGGCGAGAACACACCCACTTCCTGGACCGTGAACCGCCTGCCGCTGGCCATGGCGACGATGGGGTCGCCGGCCTTCACGGCCCCGCCGAACAGCCGCGTGTAGACGACCACGCCGCGGTGCTGGTCGAAGTGAGCATCGAAGATCAAGGCGCGCAGGGCCTCGGCCGAGGTGTCGCTGGGCGCGGGGACGCGCTCGATGATCGCCCGCAGGATGTCCTCGACGCCCTCGCCGGTCCTTCCGCTGGCGAAGAGGATCTCGTCAGGGTCGAAGCCAAAGACGCTGTGGATCTGGTCAGCAACGGTCTCGCGGCTGAAGTTCGCCAGGTCCACCTTGTTGACCACCGGGATGATGTCGAGGCCGTGGTCGAGGGCCATGTGCACGTTGGATACCGTCTGGGCCTCGACGCCCTGGGAGACGTCCACGAGCAGGACGGCCCCCTCGCAGGCCGTCAGGGCGCGAGACACCTCATAGCTGAAGTCCACGTGGCCGGGGGTATCAATGAGGTTGAGCTCGTAGACCTCGCCCTGGTAGGTGTAGTAGAGGCGGACGGCGCTGGACTTGATCGTAATGCCCTTCTCGCGCTCAAGCTCCATGGCGTCGAGCACGAGCTCCCTGCCGTCTTCGGGCAGAACCGCCCCACAGGCCTCCAGCAGGCGATCAGCCAGGGTGGACTTGCCGTGGTCTATGTGAGCGATGATGCAGAAGTTGCGGACCTTGCTATGGTGGGTCATTAATCCCCTACCGCACGCGGCAATGCCGAGAGGCTCCGCGTACCGCGCCGGACGCGTCCCCCTTACCCCCTAACCGGCCTGCCCGTCGGGCTCGTCGGTCGGCTCGGGGGATGTCAGTCTACCCCGTCGCCGCAACACCGACACGGCGAGCTTGAGCTCCTCGAATCTCATCAGCGAGGCCGCACCCAGGTACACACCTCCGCCGCCCAGAAGCCCCACAGAAAGGGTGAGGAGGCGCGTCATCATGGTCCCATACCCCAGCCGAGGTGTCAAGTACGCAGCCCCAAGGCACACCGCGGCCAGCCCCGCCAGCGGCACCAACAGCCGGGCGATCATGTACGTGAGCTGGTAGGTCCCGAGCCGCCCCACGCGGCGGGCCAGTACGACCCACAGCAGCGCCGTGTTGACGGCGGTGGCCACCACGATCGCCAGCGCCAGCCCCGGGACCCCCATCGGCTTCATGAGCAGCCAGCCGCACAGGACGCACGCGCCTACCCCTATCAGCCCGACCAGCACGGGCGTCCAGGTGTCGTGGCGGGCATAGAAGGCCCGCGCCACCAGGTAGTACAGCGTCAGGGGGATGATGCCCAGCGAGAAGACCAGCAGCGTGCCCGACACCTGCTCCACGGCCGCCGCGCTGAACTCCCCTCGCTGGTACAGAAGCCCCACGGTGGGCTCGGCCAGGGCCACCAAGCCCACGGTGACGGGCGCGGCCAGGAACAGGGCCGTGCGCACGGCGAAGGAGAAGTCCCGCCGGAACCTCTCGGACGCCCCCTCGGCGAAGTGGAAGGCCAGCGACGGGAAGAGGGCGATCGAGATGCCGCCGCCGAATACGCGCGTCGGGGTGCGCCACACCAGGTTGGCGTAGACGAGCGTAGACGGGCCGGAGGTGGGATCGGCCACCGTAGCCAGAACCGACATGAGCAGGAACTCGATCTCCGCGATTGCCAGGCCGAAGATCACCGGCGCCGCCAGGGCCAGCGTCAGGCGCAGCCCCTGGTCCTTCAGGTCGAAAAGGAACTGCAGCCTGCCGCCCACCCGCGCCAGGGGCGCTATCTGCACCAGCACGTTGCCGATCAGCGCGCCTATCGGCACGACCATCGCGACCAGGGGCAGGTCCTCCACGCCGTGGGCGAAGACGATGGCCAAGACCACGACGAGGTTGTAGATGATGGGCCCCAGCCCCGGCCAGAGGAAGTGCTTGCGGGCGTTGAGGGTACCCATCAGGAGCCCGCCCAGGACGAAGAAGATCTGAGCCGGGAACATCAGGCGCATGAGGCGGGCGCAGAGCGGCAGCAGGTCCTTGTGCTCGGCCGCCCAGCCGGGGCCTATCAGGATCGAGAGCTGGGGTGCGAAGGCGATGCCGACGGCGACGACGCTGCCGCCCAGGAGGGTCAGGAACCAGAACAGGGCGCTGAAGGTGCGCCAGGCCTCGTCGCGCTTGCCCTCCGCCCAGTACTTGGCAAAGACCGGCACGAAGCCCGAACGCAGGGCGCCGCCCGCTATCAGGAAGAACACGAGGTCCGGTATGCGCGAGGCCTGGAAGAAGGCGTTGGGCGCTCCCTCGGCGCCGAACTTCCACGCGAACAGCACGGTCCGCACGGCGCCGATGACCGCGGACCCGAAGGTGACCACGACCATCAGTAGCGCCGCGGACGCGAGACCCGAGGACGGTGCCTCGTGGCCTTCGGTCTCCCTGTCATCGCCGGGGTCATCTGCGGACGACACGGTCTTGCTCTCTTGCCTCGAAGGGAAGGGCTGCGGTGAGTGCGGCGTGCCCGAGCCCCGCACATCTACCGGCCCCGGCCCGGCCCACGGGCCGGCACCCGAGGGAGACACCGCCGCCGGGGCGAGGATATGTTATCGGGGCCCGGTGCCTTCCGCAAGAAGGCCGCCCGGCCCGGCGCCCTCGCCACTGCCGGAGACGGGTTGACCTGTCTCGCGGCCCTGGAGTACAATGACGCTCCACCGCGCGGGATGTACCTGGAGCGGAACACCAAGGCAGGAGAGTACGGTAGATGCCGCAGACCAAGACACGCAAGAAGTCTCTTCAACGTGCCAGACTCCGGACGAGCCTGAACCGCAGGCGCAAGCGGCTGGCGCACGATGCCGTGCGTTCGGCGCTGGACGCGGCTCGCGCCGGCGACGAGCAGGAGCTGGACGCCGCCGTGCGCAAGGCCCAGCAGGCCCTCGACCGGGCTTGCCAGAAGGGCCCCTACCACGGGAACGCGGCCGCCCGGAAGAAGGCTCGCATGATGGCCAGGATCGGGCGCCTGCGCGGGCAGGCTAGCTAGGCTGGTCCGCGCCGCGGGCCGGCGCCCCTTGACTCGTCCCGCGCCGCTCGATATACTAGGCACACAATCCCAATATGGCTTACGGCCTCGAAGGGGAGGAGTAGGCGGGCAGAGCAGCGGTAGAGAGAGCCGGCGATCAGGTGAAAGTGCCGGCCCCTGCTTCCGCCGAAGGTCGCCCCGGAGCCGCTGGCCCGAAGAGCAGTTCACTAGGGCTCAGCCGGGAACGCCCGTTACAGCGCCAGAGGGTCGCCGTCGGAAGGTTTCCTTCGCGACGGCGGAACTTGGGTGGTAACGCGGGAGCGTAACAACCTCTCGTCCCTTGGACGAGAGGTTTTTGCTTTGGCCCAGCCGCCGGCGCTCTCGGGCGCCGGTGGGGCAGTCGGAAAACCGTCCTGGCCCCGCGCGGGCCGCCGAAGGAGCGATCAGCCATGAGGCACTACGACGCAACGAGAGGACTGGCTCGGGCGGCAGCTCGATCCCTGCTTCACGCGTGCGGCGTCACTCGCGAGCAGCTCGATAGGCCCTTCATCGGCATAGCCAACGCCTTCACCGACCTCGTGCCGGGGCACATCGGCATGCAGCGCCTCGCCCGCGCAGTCGAGCACGGCGTCGCTGCCGGCGGCGGCGTCCCCTTCGAGTTCGGCATCATGGCTATCTGCGACGGCATCGCCATGGGCCACTCCGGCATGTTCTATTCCCTGCCCTCGCGCGAGCTCATCGCCGATACGGTCGAGTCCATGGCCGAGGCCCACAAGCTCGACGGCCTCGTCCTGCTCACTGACTGCGACAAGATCACGCCCGGCATGTTGATGGCCGCGGGCCGCCTGGATATCCCGGCCATCGTCGTCACCGCCGGCCCCATGGTCTCCGGCCGCCTGGCCGGCCGCAGGCTCTCCCTGGTCCGCGACACCTTCGAGGCCGTCGGCCGCTACCGCAAGGGCGAGATCGGCGACGCCGAGCTCGAGGCGCTCGAGCTCAACGCCTGCCCCGGCGCCGGCTCCTGTCAGGGCATGTACACTGCCAACACCATGGCCTGTCTGACCGAGGCCATGGGCATGACCCTGCCCTACTGCGCCACCGCCCTGGCCGGCCTGGCCGAGAAGCAGCGCATCGGCTACGAGTCGGGCGCGCGGGCTGTGGCCCTCGTCCTCGAGGGCATCACCACGCGCCGGATCCTCACCGCCGCGGCAATCCGTAACGCCATCCGCATGGACATGGCCCTCGGCGGCTCAACCAACACGACCCTCCACATACCCGCTATCGCGCACGAGGCCGGCGTCGAGATGCAGCTAGAGGTCTTCGACGAGCTCAGCCGCACCACGCCCCAACTGTCCCTGCTCAGGCCCGCCGGGGACTACATGATGGAAGACCTGCACTGGGCCGGCGGTATCCCAGGCATGTTCGGCAGGCTCAACGACCTGATCGAGGAGGCCCTGACGGTCGGCGGCATGACCACGACCCAGATCGCCGACAGGGCCCAGGTCTTCGATGACGACGTGATCCGTCCGCGCGAGAATCCCATCAGCGCCGAGGGCGGGATAGCCATCCTGCGCGGATCGCTGGCGCCCGACGGCTGCGTGGTCAAGATTGCCGCCGTATCCGAGAAGATGAGGCGGTTTCGCGGCCGCGCCCTCTGCTTCAACTCCGAGGAGGAGGCCATGGACGCGATCCTCAACGACAGGATCCCTGACCGCGCCTGGGTGGTCATCCGCTACGAGGGGCCCAAGGGCGGCCCCGGGATGCGCGAGATGCTCTCCCCCACCTCGGCTCTCACAGGCATGGGCAAGGAGGACTCTGTCGGCCTCCTCACCGACGGGCGCTTCTCCGGTGGCACGCGCGGTCCCTGCATCGGCCACATCTCCCCCGAGGCGGCCGAGGGCGGCCCCATCGGCCTGGTACAGGATGGCGACGAGATCGAGGTAGACATGTACCAGCGCCGGCTGGATCTGCTCGTCCCCGAGGACGAGCTGGCGCGGCGGCGGGCCTCCTGGCAGCCGATCGAGCCCAAGGTCAAGACCGGGTGGCTCTCGCGCTACGCCAGGCTGGTCAAGTCAGCCGCCACCGGCGCGATCATGAGCGCCGAATAGCGTCCGGGGCGCCCGCGTCCGGCGGGCCGCCTCGCGACCCAAGGCAGCGTGAGCAGTAGACCGGGAGGTCAGCGATATGACCAAGGAAACCACAACCGGTGCGGAAGCCCTCTTCCGGGTGTTCGAGGAAGAAGGGGTGGACGTGATCTTCGGCTACCCCGGGGGCAGCGTGATCCCCATATACGACGCGCTGTACGATAAGCCACAGTTTCGCCACATACTGACCCGCCACGAGCAGGGAGCCGCCCACGCAACCGACGGCTACGCCCGCGCCACCGGCAAGGTCGGCGTGTGCATGGCCACCAGCGGCCCCGGCGCCATGAACCTGGTGACCGGCCTGGCCACGGCCTATATGGACTCGATCCCGATGGTCGCCATCACCGGCCAGGTCAAGAGGGTCGCCATCGGCAAGGACTCCTTCCAAGAGGCCGACACCACAGGCGTGACCATGCCCGTGACGAAGCACAACTACCTGGTCAAGAACCCCAACGATCTGGCTGACGTGATCCGCGAGGCCTTCCACATCGCGCGGACGGGCCGGCCCGGCCCCGTGTTGGTGGACATGCCCTCCGACGTGAGCGGCGGCGAGGTCCTGTGGACGGAGCGCGACGAAGCCAAGCTCAGCCGCCGGTACGCTCCCCCGCCGCAGCCCGACCCCGAGGCCGTCGCGGCGGCGGCCGGGCTCATCAACGAGGCCGAGAGGCCCGTCCTGTACATCGGCGGGGGAGTCATCGCCTCGGGAGCCCATGAGTACGTGCGCCGTCTGGCCGAGAAGGCTCGGGTCTGCGTGGTCCACTCCCTGCTGGGCAAGGGCGGGTTCCCCGAGACCCACGAGCTCAGTATGGGCATGGTGGGCATGCACGGCCACGTCTACGGCAACCTGGCCATCAACAACGCGTCGCTCATCATATGCGTGGGGGCCCGCTTCGACGACCGGGTGACGGGCGATGTGAGCAAGTTTGCACCCGGCGCTGCAGTAATCCACATAGACGCGGACCCGGCCGAGATCGGCAAGGTTGTGCACCCCATCGTGCATATCGTCGCGGACGCGCGTGAGGCGCTCGAGCGCCTGGTGCCGCTGGTGAACCTCAAGCCGGAGAGGACGTGGGAGCAACAGCTCATCGCGTGGCGCGAGAGCCATCCGCTGCGCTACGAGCAGAAGGACGGCATCGTGGCGCCCCAGTACGTGGTCGAGGAGCTCTACCGCCTCACCGGCGGCGGCGCCCTCATCACGACCGAGGTGGGCCAGAACCAGATGTGGGCGGCCCAGTACTACAAGTGCGACCGCCCGCGCCAGTTCCTCACCTCTGGCGGTCTGGGCACCATGGGCTACGGCTTCCCCGCGGCCATCGGCGCCAAGATAGGCTGTCCTGATCAGGTCGTCGTGGACGTCGCCGGCGACGGCTCCATCCAGATGAACATCCAGGAGATGGGCACGGCCCGGGTCAACAACCTGCCCGTGAAGATCGTGGTGCTCAACAACTGCTTCCTGGGCATGGTGCGCCAGTGGCAGGATCTGTTCTACGAGCGCCGTTACAGCGGCGTGGCCCTGTGCGGCTTCCCGGACTTCGCCCGGCTGGCCGACGCCTACGACAGCGTGGGCATCACCGTCACCAGGCCCGAGGATGTGACGGACGCCCTCGAGCGCATGCTCGAGGTGCAGGACCGGCCCTGCATCGTGGACGTGAAGGTGGCCCAGGAGGAGAACGTCTTCCCCTTCATCCCTGCCGGCAGAAGCGTGGATGAGATGATGGAGGGCGCGCCGGGATAGCCGTGCCCGGTCTGCCGGCTCGGCGCTGGCATTACCAGGCCAGCCGGGAAGGCACTGAGGGCGCTGGGGCCCCGCGGCCCGGCCGGCCCCTTGGAGGTGTGTGACAGATGGCAAGAATGGACAGCGCGACCGATGCTCAGAACCGCCACGTGATCTCGGCGCTAGTTGAGAACCGGCCCGGCGTGCTGGCACGCGTGTCGGGTCTCTTCGCCCGGCGCGGCTACAACATTGACGCTCTTGCGGTCAGCATCACGCACGACCCCGACGTCTCCCGCATGACCATCACGGTCACGGGCGACGCCCTGACGCTCGACCAGATCTGCAAGCAGCTCGTCAAGCTCGTGGACGTGCGCCAGGTCATGGACCACACGGGACACGCGGTCGTCGAGCGCGAGCTCTGCCTGGTGAAAGTCGCCGCGTCGCCCGAGCAGCGGCGCGACATCATGGACATCGTCCACGTCTTCCGCGGCGACGTGGTGGACATCGGCAACGGCACGATGATCATCGAGGTGTCCGGCGACGAGGAGAAGATAGACGCCTTCGTGCGCATCATGGCCGACTTCGGCATCAAGGAGATGGTGCGCACCGGCCGCGTGATCTTGACCAGAGGTATGCAGCCGACTTAGGCTTGCTCTGGCCCAAGAGGCGCGGCGTCCTGGACGGCCGGACCGCCACGGCCCTTGCCGGTCACGCCGCGAGGGCCCCCAAGGGGGTAGCACGCCATGCGGCTGGTACCGCTTCTCGTCTCGGTCATCGTCCTTGCCCTGTCGGCCCCCGGGCACGCCCAGGGCTCCGGCAGCTACTCGCACCGGGCCAGCGAGCTCCTCGAGAGCTGGGACTTCGGCCAGTCCAAGATCCTGCGCTCCGGCTTCGCCGCGACCAGGTTCGAGGACTGCAGCTTCGCCGACACCCAGTTCCTCGGCGGCGCCTTCGCCCGGGCCAAGCTGGCCGGCACCGAGCTGGGCGAGGTGAGCCTGGAGCAGTGCCGCGGCGAGCTGACCATGGAGCGCTGCGAATACTCTTCGATGGACCTTGACTACACCACCATCGGGCAGTCGGAATGGAGCAACCTGACACTGCGTGAGCTGCGCGCCAGCCATTGCGGGCTCGACAAGCTCAGCTTCGAGAACTCCCGCTTCCGCCAGCTTAACCTACGCAACTGCGAGATCTCGGACATCCGCTTCGACAGCGTTCGTCTCTACGGCGGCCTCAACGGCCTCGTGAACGGCTGCGAGTGGCGCAGCACCAGGTTCTACAACGACGACTTCGACGACGGGCGCTTCGAGCAGTGCGAGTTCACGGACAGCCGCTTCTACCGCTCGGACTTCCGCTCCGTCCGGTTCGAGTACTGCGACTTCCGCGACTGCCGGCTCGATGGCGGCGACCTGGACGGCCTGACCGTGGACGGCATCAGCGTCAAGGACGCCATCGAGTTCTACAAGCGCAACCGATAGCCGGTCGGGCGGCGCCCTGAGGCGGGACGATGGACAACCCGGACCTGCGCGAGATGGTTGACCTGGCTACAGCCGACCGGCTTGTTGGCTGGATGGCCATGGCCTGCCTTGCGGCGGCGCTGGCATGTCTGCTGGCCGCCCTCGTCCGCCGCGGCGCCCGAGCGGGCCTGCTGAGGGCCGCGGCTGCCGTGGCGCCCGCCGGCCTCTTGGTCGCCGCCGGCTGGGACCTGTACCTGTGGCGCGTCCGCTTCGACCCTGAAACCGGCTTCTGCGGCCTCCACAGTGTCAGTGTGCTTGGTGGAAACGTGCTGGCGGCCCTGCTGGTGGGTCTCCTGTACGGCCTTTACCTGCGATGGCTCTGGGGCTTGCCGCTTCAGGCGGCCCCGGTCGCGCAGTCACAATCCGAGGAGGACTAGATCATGCCTGCCAAGATGTTCTACGACGACGATGCGGATCTCAGCTTACTGGATGGCAAGACGGTGGGGATCATCGGCTACGGCATCCAGGGGCGCGGCCAGGCGCTCTGCCTGCGCGACAGCGGCGTCAGTGTTGTCATCGCCGAGCTCGAGGGCACGCCCAACTACAAGCAAGCCCTCGAGGACGCCTGGCAGCCCGTGAGCGCCGCCGTGGCCGCCCAGCAGGCCGACCTGGTGCAGATGCTCACCCAGGACCACGTCCAGGCCGTCGTCTACCGCGAGTATGTGGCCCCCAACCTGGGCGACGGCGACGCCCTGCTCTTCTCCCACGGCTTCAACATCCACTACGGCCAGATCGTGCCGCCGCCCAACGTGGACGTTTTCATGGTGGCCCCCAAGGGCCCCGGCGCGCTCGTCCGCGAGATGTACGTCAAGGACGTGGGCGTGCCGTCCCTCGTTGCGGTCTACCAGAACTACACCGGCAAGGCCCTCGATCTCGCCCTCGCCTACGCCAAGGGCATCAAGGCCACCAGGGCCGGCGTCATCCAGACCACCTTCGCCGAGGAGACCGAGACCGACCTCTTCGGCGAGCAGGCCGTCCTCTGCGGCGGCGTCACCGAGCTCATCAAGGCCGGGTTCGACACTCTCGTCGAGGCGGGCTACCAGCCCGAGATCGCCTACTTCGAGGTCCTGCACGAGCTCAAGCTCATCATGGACCTCGTCTACAAGCGCGGCATCCAGGGCATGAGGCGCGGCGTCTCCGACACCGCCACCTACGGCGACTTGACCCGCGGCCCGCGCATCATCACTGACGAGGTCCGCGAGGAAATGCAGTGCATCCTGGCCGAGATCCAGGACGGCTCCTTCGCCAAGGAGTGGATCCTCGAGAACATGACCGGGAGGACGGTCTACAACGCCCTCATGCGCCAGGAAGAGGAGCACCTGATCGAGGAAGTGGGCGCCCAACTGCGCGCCATGATGCCCTGGCTCGATCAGGCCTAGCGGGCCGCCGCGACCCGCCCCCCCCAACCAGACACAGCAACGGGGACCCCTTCTCGGCGAAGGGGTCCCCGTGTTTGTCTGTCTTCGGTACCGCTTATCGGAAGACCATGACGGGCGCCGGGCACTGACACAGCAGCGTGTCCGACGTGCTTCCCAGCAGGAACTTGGCCAGCTTGCTCTGGCCGCGCGCCCCCACGGCCACCAGCTCGGCCCCCACCTCGTCCACCGTGTCCAGCAGCACGTGGAAGGCGTCCCCCGTCCGGACGGTTACCTCGCAGGCGATATCGTCCACCCCTCGAAACCGCCGCGCCTGGGCAGCCAGCGTGTCGCCCGCCGCCGGCTCCGCGGCCACCACCACGGTCAGGCTCCATCTGCCGCCGCGCGCCAGCCCCACCACCGTCTCCAGCGCCCGCGTGGCCTCCGGGCTGCCGTCGTACCCCACCACCGCGCGCCTTATGGGCCGGTACTCCTCGCGCACGACCAGCACCGGGCGCGTGGCCAGGCGCGTCAGCTCCGTGGCCGTGCTGCCCAGCAGACAGCTCCGAAACTCCGCCTCCGAGCCGTGGCTGCCGATCACCGCCAGGTCATACAGCGGCGCCAGGAAGGCCAGCGCCGGGGCCGGTCGCCCGCGCTCGATCCTGGTGTCGCACCTCACCTGCTTGCGCTCGCACACGCTCGCCACCAGGTCCAGCGCCTGCCGCCCGTGTCCCTCCAGCATCAGGCTCAGAGAAGCCATCCCCTCGCTCTCCGCGCCCCCCATGAGGTCCACGCCGACCAGGCGCGCGAAGGCCCCCTCCACCAGCCGCGAGTCCACGACGTAGGCCGCCAGCACGCCGGCCCCCGACACACTCGCCAGGTCCGACGCGTATTCCGCCACAACGGAGGTCCAGCTTGAGTTGTCCACGGCTGCGAGCACGGTCTCCATGAGCCTCACCCCCGTATCCTATTCCCTCGAGGGGCGGCGGATTCCTGCCCTCCGTTGCCGCCCGGCACCCCAGCCACGCCGGGCCGTGCCTCGGGCCTTGCGCCGTCTCTTGCCCTTGGCCCGCGGGGCGCGCTATCCTTGTCCCCGACCACCGCGGTGCCCGAAGGAGGGCCCTTCCATGGCAGGCCTTAGCGCGGACGACGCCCGCAGGCGCGTGGATGAACTCCGCCAGCAGATCCACTACCACAACTACCGCTACTACGTTCTGGACAGCCCGGTTATCTCCGACGCCCAGTATGACGCCCTCCTCCAGGAGCTACGCGACCTCGAAGCCGCTTACCCCGAGCTTCTCACGCCCGACTCGCCGACGCAGCGGGTCGGCGCTCCACCCCGCGATGAGCTGCCCAGCGTGGCCCATCGCCAGCCCATGCTCAGCCTCGACACCGTCCCCGATGTCGGCGAACTCGCCAACTGGGTACGCACCGTCCAGGAGGCCGCGGGCGACACGCCGGTCCGGTTCACCGCCGAGCCCAAATTCGACGGCCTCGCCGTCGAGCTCGTCTACGAGAACGGCCTTCTCGTGCTCGCCGCGACCCGTGGCGACGGCTACACGGGCGAGGATGTGACGCCGAACGTGCGGACCATCCGCCAGGTGCCCCTGGGGCTCCTGGCCGGCGAGGGCGCGCCGCCACCACCGGCGCTGCTGGAGGTGCGGGGCGAGGTATACATGCGCCTGGACGACTTCAACCGTCTCAATGCCGAGCGGGAGGCCGCGGGCGAGCCGCTCTTCGCCAACCCGCGCAACGCCGCGGCCGGCAGCCTGCGCCAGCTCGACGCCAACATCACGGCCTCGCGCCCCCTCAGCATCTACCTCTACGACGTCGGTACGGTGGAGGGGTATACCTTCCCGACCCAGGGGGTACTGCTGGATACCCTACCCCGGTGGGGTTTCCCAGTCTGCGACCAGGTCCGCATCGTCAGCGGCCTCGACGACCTGGTGGCGTACCATGCCGACCTGAAGGCCCGGCGCGACAGCCTGCCCTACGAGATAGACGGCGTCGTCTACAAGGTGGACGACCGCTCGCTGCACGAGGTCCTCGGCCTGCGCACGCGCAGTCCCCGCTGGGCCGTGGCCCACAAGTTCCCGCCGCGCCAGCAGACCACTCGCCTGCTCGACGTGATGTGGAGCGTCGGCCGCACGGGCCTTGTCACCCCCGTCGCCGTCCTCGAGCCGGTCAACATCGGCGGTGTGACCGTCAGCCGCGCCACGCTGCACAACCTCGACGAGCTCGAGCGCAAGGGCGTCCTCATCGGCGATTGGGTCGTCGTCCAGCGCGCCGGCGACGTGATCCCGCAGGTGGTCATGCCCATCAGCGAGCGCCGCACGGGCGAGGAGCATCCGCCCCATCCGCCCGAGGCGTGTCCCGTCTGCGGCGCGGCCACGGTGCGAAGCCCCGGCGATCCCTACCTGCGCTGCACGAACCTGGACTGCCCGGCCCAGATCCGCGGGCGGCTCGAGCATTTCGGCTCCCGCCTCGCCCTCGACATCGAGGGCCTGGGCGAGAAGCTCGTCGCCCAGCTCGTGGACACCGGGCTTGTCACACGGCTACCGGACCTCTACGACCTGGACGTGGACACCCTCGCCCGCCTCGAGCGCATGGGCACGAAGTCCGCCGAGAACCTGGTGCGCGAGATCGAGCAGACCAAGCGGACGACCCTCCCGCGCTTCCTGTACGCCCTGGGCATCCTGCACGTGGGCGAGGGCGTGGCCAATGCCCTGGCCCGCCACCTGCGCAGCCTGCGCGCGATCATGGACGCCACGGAGCAGGAGCTGGCCCAGGTCGAGGGCGTGGGACCCGAGATCGCCGGTTCAGTGCACGAGTTCTTCCACGAGCCGCGCAACCGCCAGACGGTCGAGGACCTGCTGGCGAAGGGGATCCAGGTCGAGGAGATGGCCGCCGAGCCCGCCAGCGCGGACCTGGCCGGCAAGACCTTCGTCTTCACCGGCGGCCTGCAGGGCTTCAGCCGCGACGAGGCCGCCGAGCTCGTCGAAACCCGTGGCGGCAAGGTCACCGGCTCCGTGTCGAGCAGCACCGACTATGTGGTCGCTGGCGAGGACCCCGGCTCCAAGCTCGCCAAAGCCCGCGAGGTGGGGGTCACGGTCCTGGACGAGGCCGAGTTCAGGCGCCTGCTGGGCCTGGAGTAGGCACCGCGCGCCGCCGGTCCCTCTTCCCTACTCGGTCACGGTGGCCCTGTGCCCACCATGCCCTGACCCGCCCCTACGCGCCCCGGGACGCTCGCGTGACGGCCTGTCCCGCCGCAACCCCAC
>CAZSOQ010000104.1:0-17765 GCA_964608495.1 uncultured Armatimonadia bacterium
GACGTGGCGATGGGCGGACGGGGCTCACCGGCTGCGGGTGGAGGGGTATGACGCCGGGGGGAACTGCGCGGGGCGGCAGGAGATGGAGGTCGTGGTGGCCAACCGCAAGCGGACCCCGGACGCGGCGCAGGCGGCGAGGGACGCCGTGATGGGGCGGCGGCTGGCAGAGCTGTGCATGCCGCTACTGGCGCCGCACGAGAGCTACGTGCTGCGGGCTCGGGCGGCACGGGGGATGGGCCTGTGGCCCCAAGCGCTGGACGCGGCCGAACGGGCCTTCTGCTTCTGGCCGTGGCAGGAGGACGTGAGGGGGGCGTTGATGCACGCCTACACGTCGCTAGGAGTGACGCGGGAAGCCGCGCAGGAAATCCACGTCCTGCCGCACCAGCGAGAAGTGGCGGTGACCTTCGACGACGGCCCGCATCCGCGCCTGACGCCCTTCCTGCTGCAGGTGCTGGAGCGGCGGAAGCTCCGGGCGACCTTCTTTCTGGTGGGCAAGCAGGCGCTGCTGTATCCCGACCTGGTGCGGCAGATCCTGGCCGCCGGGCACGAAGTGGGGAGTCACTCGCACACGCACCAGAACATGGCGAAGCTGTCGGCCATGGATGTGGAGCGGGAGCTGGTGGAGAGCCGATGGGCCATCGCGCAGGCGTGTGGCAGGCGAGTGGTGCTGTTCCGGCCGCCGGGCGGGCACTACTCAGACACCGTGCGCGCGGCGTCGGCGCGGTACGGTTTCCGGCCGGTCTTCTGGACGGCGAATGTGAGTGGGTACGCCAGGAGGCCCTACCCGGAGGTGACGGCGGGCCTGCTGGAGGACCTGAAGCCCGGGGGCGTGGTGCTGCTGCACAACGGGGAGGACGAGACCCCCTACGTGGTGGAGGAGCTGCTGGACCGTTTGATCGCGGGCGGCTACCGGCTTGGGCCGGTGGGGGAGCTGTCGGGCGTGCCTGAGCCCTACTTCGCGACGGTGTCGTCAGTGGGAGGGTAGGGGCCGCATGGGCCTGGCGTACGTGCTGGCCTGGGCACTGGTGGCGCAGATGCCGATCAAGGACATCTTCGCGCGCGCGCCGGTGCTGGACGTCAACGCCGTGGACTTCCCCGCGAGCTGCATGGTTGACTTCGGGCGCGAGCCGGAGCCGGCCGGCCGGTGCGGGCGAGTGTTCCCCGGGACGGACGGACGGCTGTATTTCGAGGATGGCACTCGGGCCGTGTTCTGGGGAGCGAACATCGCCAAGGAGGCCGTCTTCCAGCCGCGCGAGGTGGTGGATGAGGCGGTGGAGGCCCTGGCGAGCGCGGGCTTCAACCTCATGCGGTTCCACCATTTCGATGACGTGTACGGGCTGCTGCCGCGGGAGCGGGCCGGCCAAGTGCCCCGGATAGACCCCGAGAAGCTGGCGGGCCTGGACTACTGGGTGTACCGGCTGGGGCAGAGGGGGATCTACGTCTACCTGGACCTGCTGGACTACCGCACCTTCTGGCCCGAGGAAGGAATGGCCGATGGCGAGGAGCTGGGCCGCGGCGCGAAGCCGTATGCGGTGTATGTACCCAGGCTGATCGAGCTGCAGGCGGCGTATGCGCGCGAGCTGCTGTGCGAACACGTCAATCCCCACACGGGGAAGACCTACGCCCAGGACCCGGCGGTGCTGTTCATAGAGCTGTGCGACGAGAACGGGCTGTTCCGGGCCGCCAAGCGAGGACTGGAGCTCCGGGCGCCCCATGACCGGGAGCTGAAGAGCCGGTTCAACGCATGGCTGCGCGAGAGGTACGGCGACGAGGCGGGGCTGAGGCGAGCGTGGACGGACGGCGCCGGTCTGTGCTGCCTGGGAGACCAGGAGACGCCGGAGCAGGGCACGGTGCGGCTGGGGTCGCTGGAGGGTGGGACGAGGCGAGACACCGACACCGCGTTGTTCTTCGCGGCTGTCCATGGGGAGTACTTCGCGGCCCTGCGGGAGGCCGTGATGAGCGGCGGGGCGACGGGATTGCTGCTGGGGGGAGTGGCTGAGCCGAGCATTCCGGCGGACCTGCGGGCAGCGGCGCGGGGTCTGGACTTCGTGGGCGTGAACTGGTACTGGGACCATCCGATGTTCGCCCCCGACAAGCCGTGGCAACTGCCCTACTCCTACCGCAACACGAGCACGATGGAGGCCGACGGGCTGGAGAGCTTCCCGGTGGTGGCCGCGGCGGCGCGGGTCGAGGGGAAGCCCCTGGTGATGCGGGAATGGTGTCCGTGCTGGCCCAACAAGCACCGGGCGGCGGGCTTGCTGGAGGCGGCGGCCTACGGGGCCGTGCAGGACGTGGATGCGCTCATACTGTTCCACTTCGAGGCCACCCTGGGGCGCAGGAAGATCGGGCTCTTCGATGTGAGCCACGACCCCGTGAGGTGGGGCCTGGCGGCTCTGGCGGGGCAGATGTTCTCGCGGCGACTCGTGCCGATAGCCTCTCCTCGGGTCGTCGTGGGCTACAGCCCGGCGGATGTGCTGCTGTCGCCGCTCAAGGCCATGGCCTCGCCGCTGCACAAGCTGGGGTACGTGTGCCGGGTGAGCAATGCCTTCTTCGAGGACGAGCTGAAGGCCCAGGCTGAGCTGGTCGTGAGCAGCGGGCGAAGCGCCGGGGGCAAGTACCCCGAGCGCAGGACCGTGCTGTTCTCGAACTCGCCCTGGGCGGACCCCTATCGGCGGGAGGCCGCTGGGGGGCTGGACGAGAGGAACGGATGCGAGGTGGCGACGGTGCCCAGGGTCCAGGGGGCCTTCGGCTTCGGCGGGACCGTGTTCGGTGAGGTGCGGCGGGAGCTCACGGCGGACCCGGCCTACTTCCTGCCGGATGTGGTCAACCACCCGGACCTGCGGCCGATCGGGCGGTGCGCCGAGGCCCAGGCCGCCTTCGGTGTGCGGAACATGGCCCTGCAGCGGTACTGCTTCAAGAAGCTGCCGGAGGAGCTGGCCCTGCGGGCGGCCCTGGACGCGCTGGGGCAGACGATCGGGGACGAGAGCCTGTCGCACCAGATGGTGGAGGACAGGGTGATGGTGTCGGCGGGCGGTCACGTGCGAGTGGATGCGAACCGCAACCTGCTGGCCATCGAGGCGCCACAGGTGCTGGCCCTGGCGGGGGACCTGGACGGCGGGACGCACCGAGCGGGAGCGCTAGGGCTGAGCACGCGCACCCAGCAGGGGGCTGTGGTGTGGCTGAGCCTGGACGGGCAGCCGCCCGAGAGCAGCAAGCGGTGGGTGCTGAGAATGGTGAGCCTGGCGGTCAACACCGACGAGGTGAAGCAACTGGCGCGGCGCAACGAGCACGGCGACGTGTACACGCTGGTGTCGGGCGGAGTCGAGCCTGTGCTGACGCTGGGGCACGCCGGGGGCAGGACGCTGGTGACGCTGGGCTCGCGGCCGGTGGTGGCGCTGGACCTGGTGAACGGGACGTGGGAGATGGTGCGGGACGGGCAGTATGTGTACCTGTGGTGCGACATGCCGGGCACGCGGTTTGAGGTGTCGCTGGTGGCGAGCACGGCCCAGGTGGACGAGGTGAGGGACGGGAAGCGTGGGTTTGCCGGTCGCCAGGCGCAGCCGTTAGAATACCCGGCGGGGGTGCAACTGGTGCGCCTCAGTCCTGTGCTGGAGGGACGGCAGTGAAGATAGACGTCTACGACTGCGTTTCGCCCCTGGACTTCCGGTACTACGGCACGGAGCCGCGGATGCGCGAGCTACTGGAGCCGTACGTGACGGAGGCGGCGCGGCTGCGGTCGGAGCTGGCCGTCGAAGTGGCGCTGGTGCGAGTGCTGGCGCGACGCGGCGTGTGCCCCCAAGAGGCGGCGGAGGAGATAGCGGCCGCAGCGGAGCAGGTGACGGCGGAGGAAGTGGGGGAAGAGGAGGCGCGGATCCACCACAATACGCGGGCGATGGTCAACGTGCTGCGGGCGAAGGTGTCCGAGGCGGCGCGCCCGTACGTGCACTTCACGATGACCAGCTTCGACGTGGTGGACACGGCGCGGGCGTGGCTCTTCAGGCAGGCGACCCAGGAGGCCGTGGTGCCGGAGCTTGTGAAGCTGGAGGAGGTGCTGATCGGGCTGGCCCTGCGGGAGAAGGACACGCTGCAGATCGGGAGGACGCACGGTCAGCACGCCGTGCCGATAACCTTCGGGTTCGCGGTCGCGCAGTACGTGAACCGACTGGGGCTGTGCATCGAGGGGCTACAGAGGGCGGCCGAGGCGCTGCCAGGGAAGATCAGCGGGGCCGTGGGGGCCTACAACGCCAGTGCGCTGTTCTTCGACGACCCGGTGGGTTTCGAGGCCGAGGTGCTGGCGGAGATGGGGCTGCCCGCGGCGCTGGCCTCGACGCAGATCGTGCCGCCGGAGCCGATGGCGGACTTCGCTCACGCGCTGACGACCGTGCTTGGGGTCTTCGCGAATCTTGCCGACGACATGCGGCAGCTGCAGAGGACGGAGATCGGTGAGGTGGGGGAGGAGTTCGCGGCGGAGCAGGTGGGCTCATCCACGATGCCGCACAAGCGGAACCCGTGGAACTTCGAGAGCGTGAAGAGCATGTGGAAGGCCTTCGTGCCCCGGATCGTGACAATGTACATGGACCAGATCTCGGAGCACCAGCGGGACCTGAGCAACTCGGCGTCGCAGCGGTTCCTGCCGGAGACGCTGGTGGCGGTGGCGAGCACGACGCTGCGGCTGTGGCAGGTGATGGGCCGGCTGGTGACGGATCGGGAGCGCATGGCGCAGAATCTGGGCCTGACGCGGGGCCTGATCGCGGCGGAGCCGGCCTACCTACTGCTGGCGGCGTACGGACACCCCGATGCGCACGAGCGTCTGCGGAAGCTGACGCTGGAGGCGCAGGCGACGGGCCGGGCGCTGGGGGAGCTGCTCTTCGGGGCCGAGGACCTGAAGCCGTATCTGGACAGATTCACGGAGAGGCAGAAGGAAGTGCTGCTTCAGCCGGAGCTATACACGGGCATCGCCGCGCGGAAGACCGAGCAGGTGTGTGCCTTCTGGCAGCGGCGGCTGGGCCTCGACACCGACGACAGGGAGGAATAGGTCGTGAGCCTCATCGGCATGGACGTGGGCAGCACGGGCTGCAAGGCAGTGGCCTTCGACGAAGAGGGCAAGGTGCTGGCGCAGTCCTACCGGGAGTACCCGGAGGTGTATCCGGCGGCGGGATGGATAGAGCTGAGGCCGCAGGATATGTGGGACGCGATCTGCACGGTGCTACGCGAGGTGTCGGCGCAGGCTGCGGGGGACCCGCCGCGAGCGCTGAGCATCTCGGCCCTGGGTGAGGCCTTCACGCCCGTGGACGCCGCCGGGAACTACCTGTACAACACCGTCGTTTCGCCGGACGCTCGGGCTGTGAAGCAGGCGGATAGCTGGCGGGAGACGCTGGGGGCGCGGCGGGTGTTCGAGATCACGGGGATGCCGCTGCACGCGAGCTTCACGCTGCCCAAGATCATGTGGATGCGGGACGAGCGGCCGGAAATCCACGCGAGGGTCTGGAAGTATCTGCTGTGGCCGGACATGATCTTCCTGAAGCTGGGGCTGGAGCCGCGGCTGGACTGGTCGCTGGCGGGGCGGACGATGGCCTTCGACGTGGTAAGCCGGACGTGGTCGGAGGAGATGCTGGGGGCCGTGGGGATCAGCCCGGAGGTGTTCGCCGAGCCCATCGCCAGCGGCGAGGCGGCCGGGGAGATATCGCAGGCAGCGTCGGAGGCGACGGGGCTGCCTGTGGGGTGTCTGGTGGTGGCCGGCGGGCACGACCAGCCGATGAACGCGCTGGGCGCCGGGATCATCCGCGAGGGCATGGCCGTGGACGGCATGGGCACCGTGGAGTGCATCACAGTGGCCTTTGACCAGCCCGTGCTCACCGAGGCCATGCTGCGCAACAACTACTGCTGCTACCCGCACGTCTACGGCGAGATGTATGCCTCGCTGGCCTTCACCTACTCGTCGGGGAGCGTGCTGCGATGGTACCGAGACAACTTCGGCAAGTGGCACCGGCACAGGGCCGAGCAGACCGGGGCGGATGTGTATGACCTGATCCTCGGCGACCTGCCGCCCGGGCCCACGGGGCTGTTCCTGGTGCCCTACTTCGCGGGGAGCGGCACGCCGTATCTGGACGCGCTGGCGCGGGGGGCGATGCTGGGGCTGTCGCTGAACGTGGACGAGAAGACGTACGTGAAGGCGCTGATCGAGGGGATCAGCTACGAGATGAGGCAGAACGTCGAGCGGCTCGCAGACGCCGGGGTGAGCGTGGACAGGCTGCGGTGCACGGGCGGCGGCGCTAAGAGCCCGGTGTGGCTGCAGCTCAAGGCGGACATCATCGGCAAGCCGGCGGTGACGATCAACGTGACCGAGAGCGGCTGCCAGGCGGGAGCGGTACTGGGCGGCGTGGCGGCGGGGGTCTACGACTCAGTCGAGCAGGCCGTGGACGCGCTGGTCGAGGAGAGGCAGGTCTACGAGCCGCGCGCCGACGAACACGAGAGGTACCAGGAGTTCTACGAGCTTTACACGCAGGTCTGGCCGGCCATCGCCGGCCTGAGCCACCGCATCAGGGACCTGCAGAGCAGGTGAGCCGCCCGCAGCAGCCCCGGCGTGCGTGGAGGGCGGCCGGGCCGACGGCGGTCAGGACGTCGGGCCTTGCCCCGGCGCGAGCTGCTCGACGGGGAGCACGGGCAGGACGTCGCCCACGTGCTCGCCTCGCGCGTTGAGGACGGGCGTGAGACGCCAGCGAGCCGGCAGAGCTGCGTTCAGGGAAGGCCAGCGGGCGGCCAGGGCCACGGTCAGGGCCTCGTGGAGGCCGCGGAAGGAGCCGTCCTCGTTCTTCATGGCCATCCCCTCCCCGGACTCGACGCTTCCCGCGCAGTAGAGGCCCTCGGCGCCGCCCTTGGCCACGAGCCGGCTCCGGCACGCCGCCAGGAGCTCACTGTTGAAGGCCCCGGGCGCGCTGATGATGTCGGGCGCGGCCCACATCGCCTCGCGGATGCAGGCCGCGGCGTCGCGAAGGCGGGGCGGCAGGGCGTCGCCCGTGGCGAGGCGCGCGTAGGCCGTGGCGGCAGCCGAGAGTGGCACGCCGAAGGTCGGCACGCCGCAGCCGTCCACGCCGATGACGATCTCCTCCTCGGGCAGGCCACAGAAGCGGGCGATGTTGGCGATGTGGGCCCGCTGGAGGGGATGATCGCGGGAGACGTAGTCGTCCACGTCGAAGCCCAGTGCCAGGCACGACGCGAGCATGCCGGCGTGCTTGCCCGAGCAGTTGTTGTGCAGGGGTGTGGGGTCGAGGCCCTCGCGGGCGAGGCGGGCGTTCTCGGCCGGGTCGCTGACGGGGTGGGCGCCACAAAGCAGGGCGTCGGGCCCCAGGCCCAGCTTGCGCAGGATCCCGGACACGACCTCAAGATGGCGCGCGGTGCCGTGGTGCGAAGCGCAGGTGACGGCTATCTCCTCGGGCGTGAAGGCGAAGCGGTCGGCGGCGCCGGAGGTGACGACGAGGATGGCCTGCAGGGGCTTGGAGGACGACCGGAAGTAGCAGCGGCGCTCGGGGTCGCCCAGAGAAGCCAGCACGCGCCCCGAGGCATCCGCCACGGCCAGGGAGCCGTAGTGGACGCTCTCGACGACCTCACCCCGAGTGACGTGGGCAAGTGGAATCGGCTTCACGGCTCTAGCCCGCCCTCTGCGCGAAGTTCAGGCGAAGGTTCGTGAGCTCAAGCTCGATCTGGCGCTGCTCGTCGGGCTCGAGCACAGGCCTGAGCTTATCGAACAGGAAGGCGGCGGCGTCTATGGCGACGCGGGCCTGGTCGAGGTCGGGGCGCGTCTCGGAGGCGCCCGGGACGTTGCGCAGTCCGAGGCTGATCCAGGCCTGCTGGATGAAGAGGCCCAGGGAGAAGCTGGTGAGGGAGTAGACGTCGGCGAGAAGCGAGTCGCCCAGGTCGGGCTGGGCCTCGGCATCGGGAGCCCCGGCGGCGTCGTCGCAGCCGCAGGCGGGCGGCTCTTCGGTCGCCGGCGTCTGGTCGGGTCCGGCGCGGTGTTGATCCTCGGAACTCAAGCTCGATACCTCCCTTGTCGGCCTGGGGCGTCTCGCGCGCGGACGGGCGGCGCAGGCGCGCCTCAGGCAGGGGTAACGGTTACCCGCCAGAGGCGGGTATCCTCCTCCTCGCGCCAGCTCACCTCGACGGGCAGGAAGTGGCGAAGGACGTGGGCGTGGGTGCGGAGGTGCTCGGTGACCTCGGTGGTGGCCCAGGTGCTGTCGCCGTCGGCGAAAGCGGCGTAGAGGAGGATCTGGTCGCTGAGGTAGCGGTCGAGGTGGGCGCGGGAAGACAGGAACCGGGCCAGCTCGCTGCCGGCGACGGCGCCGACCTTCTCGGCCGGCCTGCCGCGTTCGCCGACAGCCGAGAAGCCCGCGAAGCCGGTGTCGAGGCGAGCGGCCGCCAGTATGCCGGTACCGGGCCCGCCGCTGGGCGGACGGTCGTCGGTCTCGCGGCAGAGGCTGAGATCGTGGCCGGCATCAGCCAGGGCGCGCCGGGCCCCCTTGATCTGCCGGGGACCGATGTGGGCCGGCAAGCGGTCGCTCACGACGCTGTGCAGGACGAGGTCGCGCAGGACGGGCGGGTCCTGGAGGCGCAGGGGGCGCAGAGGGCGCGAGGCGGCGATGTGGGCAGTGAGCGTGCCGCCGCCGTGGGGGTAGAAGCCCGCCCTGGGACGGCTGAGGTCGAGGCGCGGGCCCAAGAGCGCGAGGCAGGGCGCGAAGACGCAGGCGAGGTACTCGAAGCAGGGGCTCCAGGCGACGTTCGTGCCGCCGTGGATCGTGACGTTCGCCTCGCCGGCCGCGAGCAGGGCGGGCAGCAGGGCCTGGAGGACGAGGCCGACCGATCCGGCGCTACCGCGCTCCTCGGCGATGTCGAACTCGTAGGAGCCGCCGCGTACCTCGCCGGGAAGGAGCTCGAGGTCCTGAGAGCCGAAGTCGTCGCCGCGAAGCCGGCCGCCACACAGGGCTGCCACGGCGCGGGCGGCGGTGAGGTGCTGGGCTGCCAGGCCGGGCTTGGCGCGGCCGGCGCGGATGCGGGTGATGCGGAGAGGGCGGCTGGTGAGCGCAGCGAGGGCCAGGCTGGTGCGCAGGATCTGGCCGCCGCCCTCGCCGTAGGAGCCGTCTATCTCGACCCGGGCGCCTGTCACCGGGCCCTACCCCTCCTTGCGCACAGCGACGGAGACGTAGCCCACCACCTCGGCCGCGGGGTAGACCATGCCCGAGTGGCTGTAGGCGAGCACCTCGGCCTCGTTGGCGCCCGCCGCAGAGCAGGCGTGCAGCATGGCGGCCACCGGGCCGTAGCCACAGGTGCTCATCCTGGGGCTCAGGGCCAGGTCCATGAGGCCCTCGGGATCAAGGCCGACCATGCGCTCGATGAGGCTATTGTCGAGGCGGCTCGCCGCCTGAGGCGAAACGTAGTGGGACAGATCGGTGCTGGCGACAATGACGACGTCGCGGCCGTCGAGAACGCGGGAGAGGACGGACCCGAGGTCGCGTACCAGACGCGTCGACTGCTCGACGATCATGATGGGGACGATGCGGAGGCGGTCGCCGTAGAGGTGCTGGAGGAAGGGGACTTGGACTTCGAGGCTGTGCTCGGCGCCGAAGTGGTAGGCGCCCAGGGCAAACTCGTCCCAGGCGCCAGCGAGTGCCTCGGCAAGGTCGGCGTCTATGGCGGCCTCACCGAGAGGGGTCAGCCAGGTGCCGTCGGTCTGGATGGCCACGCGGGCGCCGGAAACGGGCCGGTGGCAGGGACCGAGGACGACGAAGTGCTCGGGCAGGCCGTCGGCGGCGAGATGGGCGAAGCCGTGGGCCGCCGTGGGGCCCGAGAACATGTACCCCGCGTGAGGTGAGACCAGGCCCAGGACCCGGCGAGGGCCCTGCGCGTTGACCTGGGGGAGCGCTCCGGGGCCGAGCTTGCCCAGGTAGCACTGCTCGATCTGCTCCAGCAGGGCTTCCCTCGTGCCCTCGTAGAACTGACCCGCGACGATCGGTCGGCGCACTTCGCCAGCGTTAGCCATGCCCATCGCCTCCTCGCGTGCGTGCTATCAGGCGCCCTGGGACAGCTCCTTCAGGACTGAAGGGACCTGGTCGGGCGGCGCCAAGCGCTCCTCGCGGTCCCTGCGGCGGCGGATCTCGAGCACGCCGTCGGTCTTGAGGCGCTTGCCCACCACGACCTGGAGCGGGATGCCAATGAGATCGGCGTCCTTGAACTTGACGCCTGGACGCTCGTCACGGTCGTCGAGGAGCACCTCCCAGCCGGCGGCCTCGAGGGCCTCAGTCACACTGCCGGCGACCCTCACGACCTCGTCGTCCTGATCGAGACAGAGGACGAGAACGTGGAAGGGGGCGATGGCGAGGGGCCAGATGATGCCGTCATCGTCGTGGTTCTCCTCAACGACGGCGGCCATGCAGCGGCTGACGCCGATGCCGTAGCAGCCCATCTCGATGGGCACCTGGCTGCCGTCGGGAGCGTCCACCAGCGCCTCGAGGGGCCGGGAGTACCTCGTGCCGAGCTTGAAGAGGTGGCCGAGCTCGATGGCACGCTGGGCCGAGAGGAAGCCGTCTTCGCAGTGGGGGCAGGGGTCGCCGTGCTGAGCCAGACGCAGGTCAGCCCACTGGTCCACCTCGAAGTCCTCGCCCCAATCCACCCCGACGAGATGGGCATCGGCCTGATTGGCGCCAACGACGAACTCGGCCAGGGCGCCGATCTCGTGGTCGGCGACGATGGTCACGTCGTCGGGCAGACCCACGGGGCCGGAGAAGCCGACGGGAGCGCCGGTGAGCTGCTCGATCTCGGCCGGCGTGGCCATGCGCAGCTCGCGGGCCCCCAGAGCGTTCTGGAGCTTGATCTCGTTGAGGTCACGGTCGCCCCGGATGAGCGCAGCGACGAAGCGGTCGCCGGCCCTGTAGATCAGGGTCTTGACGAGCTGGTCGGTGCGGCAGCCGAGGAACTCAGAGACCTGCTCGATGGTCGTGGCACCGGGCGTCTCGACGAGCTCGCGCGAGGTCAGAGTGTCGCGCTCCCCGAGCGGCGCCGGAGGCCGGGCATAGGCGCACTCGGCGTTGGCCTGGTAGTGACAGTGGTCACAGCGGAAGACGGTGTCCTCGCCGGAATCGCACAGGAGCATGAATTCGCGCGTGTCGCTGCCGCCGATGACGCCGCCCTCGGCCTCGACGACCACGGTGGCAATGCCCAGGCGGTCGAAGAGGCGCGAGTAGGCCTCGTACATGAGGTCGTAGGAGCGGTCGAGACCCTCGCGGTCCACGTCGAAGCTGTAGGCGTCCTTCATGATGAACTCGCGGCCGCGGATGAGGCCGGCGCGCGGCCGGAGCTCGTCGCGGAACTTGACCTGGATCTGGTAGAGGTTGACCGGGAGCTGCTTGTAGCTGCAGACATCGCGGGCGACGAGGGTGGTGATTACCTCCTCGTGCGTGGGCCCGAGGGCGAACCAGCGGCCGCCTCGGTCCTCAACGCGGAGCATGAGAGGGCCGTAGTCGAACCAACGGCCCGTCTTCTCCCAGAGGTCGCTGGGGCTGAGGACCGACATGTGCACCTCGAGGGCGCCGGCCCGGTCCATCTCCTCGCGGATGATCTGCTCGACCCTGCGCAGGACGCGCAGGCCCAGGGGGAGGAAGGTGAAGACGCCGGCCGAGACCTGGCGTATGAACCCACCGCGCAGCAGGAGACGGTGGCTGGGGATGTCAGCCTCCGCTGGGGCCTGTCGGAGCGTCGGCATGTAGTACTGGCTGGCTCTCACGTTCAGGTCCTCCTGCGCCCGAGCCGACCTGTGGGGGAGGTAGAAGGACGCGGGCACGAAGACTCAGCTTGTTGTACGATCGGCTTCGAGTGCGGACCGGGCGACCACACCCCGCGGGCTAGCCCGAGGGCTGCTCCCCGTGGCGGCCCAGCAGATCCGCCAGCTCCTCGCGCAGAGCGGGCAGGGCCTCCGCGGACGGGACCGTGCGCACCACCCGCCCGTGGCGGAAGATGACTGCTCGCTCGCGCCCGCCCGCGACCCCGAGGTCGGCCTCGCAGGCCTCGCCCGGGCCGTTGACCTCACAGCCCATCACGGCGACCACGATGGGCTCCTCGACTCCAGCGAGCAACTGGGCCACCTCGCGGGCCAGGTCCTCGACGTCTATCTGGCGGCGCCCGCAGGTCGGGCAGCTCACCAGAACCGGACCGGGCTGGAGGCCCAGCGACCGCAGGATCAGACGAGCCACCCTCACCTCCTGCTCCGGGGGCCCCGTCAGGGAGACGCGGACCGTGTCCCCGAGACCCTCGGCCAGGAGAACCCCAAGACCAAGGGCAGATTTTACCATGCCCTCGTCCGCCAGCCCAGCCTCCGTGATGCCCAGATGCAGCGGCAGGTCGCAGCGGCGGGCGAAGAGGCGATTGGCGCGGACGGTGCGGGGGACGTCGGCGGCCTTCAGGGAGACCACCACCTGCTCGAGACCCAGCTCGCGGACGAGGTCGGCGTTCCGCAGGGCACTCTCGGCCAGGGCCTCGGCCGTTGGACCACCGTGCCTGGCCAGCAGGTCCCGCTCGAGGGAGCCGGCGTTGACGCCGACCCGAAGGGGGATGCCATAGTCCACGCAGGCCCGGACGACGCGGGCCACGACGTCACGGTCGCCGATGTTGCCGGGGTTGATGCGCAGCTTGTGCACGCCGGCCTCGACGGCAGCGACGGCCAGGCGCCAGTCGAAGTGGACGTCGGCCACGACAGGCAGGGGGCTCTCGGCAAGGATAGCAGGCAGGGCATCGGCGGCGCGCTGGTCGGGCACGGCCACGCGCATCACCTGGCCGCCCGCCGCGGCGACGCGACGGGTCTGCTCGAGGACCTGGGCGACGTCGTGGGTCGGGCACTTCGCCATGCTCTGGACGGAGATGGGGGCGTCGCCGCCGATAGCCAGGTCGCCGACGCGCACCTGTATCGTGCGTGCGCGGGACGCGGGGAAGTGGGTGTCGGGTTCGGATGTCGGGTCGGGCATGGGCACGGGCACCTCAGGGGGTCCTGTAGCGCACGAGGTTGAGGATGTCTCGGTAGGTGAAGGCCGCGAAGACGAAGACGACAAAGAAGAAGCCGCCGACCAGGATGAGATTGCGGACGCGGTCGCTCACGCGGCGGCGGGTGAGAGCCTCCCAGCCGACCATGACGAGGTGGAAGCCGTCGAAGGGCGGGATGGGAAGCAGGTTGACGATGGCGAGGTTGGCGCTGATGAGACCGCCCCAACTGAGGACGGCAGACCAGCCGATCTTGGCCTGCTCGGCCGTCAGGGCCATGATGGCGATGGGCCCGCCGAGCTCGGCCGAGATCTCGCGCTGGACCATCGCGCGAAGGGAGGTGATCATGAGGCCGATGGACTGGAAGGTGCCGACGACGGCCTGCTTGACGCCCTCGACGACGCCCGGGCGCCGCATGGCGGGCGAGAGGACCACACCGATGCGTCCCACCTGGCGATGAGGCGTGCGGATGGTGCTGTTGGGGCCGGGCTCGGCCACCCGTTCCCAGCGGGCTTCGGGGACGACGGCCAGATTGACGAGCTCGCCCTTGCGCTCGACGGTCATGGTCACGCGGCGCCCCGGGCGCTGGGCGATGTAGTCGGATAGGGCGGAGGTGTTGAGGGGCGTCCAGTCCAGGCCCAGGGCGGAGGCCAGGAGTGGCTCGGCGCGGCGTGGATCGTCGGCCACGGGCGATAGCCGATCGGCGAGCTCGGGAGGCACGGTCACCTCGAGGTGGCGGAAGAGCTCGCGCGGTGTGGTGGCGTCGGGGTCAACCACGGTGAGAGTGAGCTTGCGGCCACCGGCCTTGGCCAGGGCAGCGGCGACCTCGCCGGCCAGCGCCACCGGCCGGTCGTCAAGGTAGGCGATGGTCATGGCCGGCACGAGCCCCCAGCGCTGGGCCAGGCTGCCGGGCTTGACGTCGCCGATGAAGAGCGTGCGCCGGTTGCCGTCCAGGGCGACCACCTCGTCGCCCGCGCGGAAGCCGGCGGCCGCGGCCGGGGAGCCAGGGAAGGCACGGGTGACGAGGACGGTCTGGGCCGTGGGGTCGGGGAGGCCCTGCCAGAAGGCCACGACCACGAAGAACAGCATGGCGAGGACGATATTCATCGTGACGCCGCCGACGAAGACGATGGCCTGCATCCAGCGCTGCTTCTGGTAGAGGCCGTCGGGGTCGTCGTAGGTGCCGGGGTCCATGCCGGAGATGCGGGCGAAGCCGCCGAAGGGGAGCAGGCGGAGGGAGTAGAGGGTGGCGCCACGACGGCGCTGCCAGAGCAGGGGGCCGAAGCCCACCGCGAACTCGTCCACACCGATGCCGCAGAGGCGGGCGGTGATGAAGTGGCCGGCTTCATGGAAGAAGATGGCCAGGCCGAGGACGACCGCGACGGCCAGGGCCGCGTTGGGTGTCTGTAGGAGCGCGTTGAGGTCGAGGTGCATCAGTGGACTCCCGGTGTCAGGATGGCGCGGCTCGCCCGGCCAGCTCGAGCTCCGTCGCCCGGCGGGCCCACTCGTCGGCGGCCAGCAGGCTGTCGAGGCGATCGTCGGTATCCGGGTCGTGGCTCTCCAGCACGGCCTCAAGCACGGCAGGGATGGCCGTGAAGCCCAGGCGGCCATCCAGGAAGGCCGCCACGGCGACCTCGTCGGCTGCGTTTAGGACGGCGGGATAGGTGCCACCGGACGCGGCGGCCTCGTAGGCCAGACGCAGACAGGGGAAGCGGCTCTCATCGGGGCGAGCGAAGGTCATCTGCCCCAGGGAGGGCAGGTCGAGGCGCGGCAGCTCGTTGGGCAGCCGCTCAGGGTAGGTGAGGGCGTACTGGATGGGGGCCCGCATGTCGGGCAGGCTCATCTGGGCGACGGTGCTGGAGTCCGCGAGCTGGACGGCTGAATGGATTACGCTCTGGTGGTGTATCACCACTTCGATGCGGCTGACGGGCATGTCAAAAAGCCAGTGCAACTCGAATACCTCGAAGCCCTTGTTCATCAAAGTGGCGGAATCGACGGTGACCTTGGGCCCCATGCGCCAGGTGGGGTGGGCGAGGGCCTGCTCGGGGGTAACCGCGGCAAGCTGCTCGCGCGAGAGACCCGCGAAGGGCCCTCCGGAGGCCGTGAGCAGTATCCTCTCGACGGTCTCGGGGGGAACGCCGTGGAGACACTGGAAGACGGCCGAGATCTCGCTGTCTATGGGGATGAGGGCGGCCACGTGGCGACGGGCGGTCTCAGTGACCAGGCGGCCCGCGGCGACCAGGGGCTCCTTGCTGGCAAAGGCCACGCGGAGGCCCCGGCGCAGAGCCGCGAGCATGGGATCGAGGGCCGCCAGCCCGGCTATGGCCACGACCACGACATCCGCCTCGACGGACTGGACGAGGTCCACGATGCCCGCGACGCCTGAACGGACTCGGAGGTCGGGACGGGCACCGGCGAGCTGCGCGGCCGCGTCGGGGCAGGCCAGCGCGAGGTCAGCGACACCGACCGCGTCGGCGGCGCCGGCGAGGTCAGCCCAGTTGGACGAGGAGGCCAGGCCGACGACCGCGAAGCGGTCACCGAGGTGGCCGACCACGTCGAGGGCCTGGTGGCCGATGGAGCCGGTGGCGCCGAGAATGAGCAGGCGTGTTTGCGACACGAACAGTAGTCCTCGTGGCGTTCCGCGGACCCGAGACGTGCCCGGAGGGTCGCGGCAGACGGCCTCACGGCCGCTCCGCGGACGCCGCTGTGCGTGGTCGGATGTCGAGAGCGCGTGGCCGATGCCGTGCAAGGCACCATGCGCCCCGGGCGTGGAGCGGCGCCTTCCATCACGAAGCAGCCGAGCCGTCGCCGCAACCGGCTCGCTCTTCAGGCCCGCGGGCCTCACGCCTCCGGGCCATCACCCCGTATCCGGTATTGTACCAGCGGCGAATCCTTGCGGTCAACCGAGGGCCGTGCTACGCTGCTCTCGCTTTGGCGGAACCAGGACTACCCCAGGACGAGCAAACTCGGGCGGAGATCGAGGAACGGCAGGCGATGGCCCGAAGGTTCGCGGTCATCGCCTCGCACTATGACCTGGCGAACGACGTCCTCAGCCTCGGCCTGCATCGGGTAGGGCGCAGGGCGCTGATGACAGAGCTGGCGCTGACGGCGGGACTGCGGGTCCTGGACGTGGGCGCGGGGAGCGGAGATCTGGCGCTCAGGGCCCTCAGGCGGGGCGCTCGGGTGACGCTTGTGGACGGATGCGAGGCCATGTTGGCCGTCGCCAAGCGTCGCCTCGGGCAGGGCTGCCGGGCCGTGGTGGGCGACGCGCTGCGACTGCCCTTCGCGGACGAGGCCTTCGACGTGGCGATGGTGGGGTACGTTCTGCGGAACGTCCTGTCGGCAAGGCGGCTGTTCGAGGAGATGGGGCGAGTGGTGGTGCCCGGTGGGCGAGTGGCGTGCCTGGAGTTCACCCAGCCCAGCGGGCCGATACGGCCGCTGTTCCGGGCCTACCTGGTGACAGTGGTGCCCGCTGTGGGAGGACTGGTGGACCGGGAGGCGTACAGATACCTCGGGCGGTCCGTGGCGTGCGTGGCCGGGGCCGAAGTAGTAGCGAGGGCGATGACCGAGGCGGGGCTTGAGGACGTCCGGGTGAGGCGCTGCGTGCTGGGAACGATGGCGGTGCATGTGGGGCGCGTGGGAGCCAAGCCCCAAGCTCAAGGCAGGTGACCTGTCAGTGCACTGGATCATGCGGGAAGTCGAGCTGAAGAGCGGCGAGGAGGCGCAGGTGTGGAAGGTCACGGCGCCGGACCCGAAGTGGAGCGAGACACTGCTGACCTTCCTGGTGCATAAGGGTCAGGACTGGCTGGAGCCCCTGCGCGAGGCCCTGGAGACGGGCCTCGAGGGCCTGATGATGAACTTCTACGAGTGCACCTTGGGCGAGCAGGTGGTGGGCAATATCACCGTCCTGGAAAGCCTCGACAGGCCCGTGGGGCTGCTGCAGCACGTCTTCACCTTGCCAGAGCACCGGCGCAAGGGCGTCGCCAGCGTGCTGATGGAGGCGATCGACCAGGACTTCCGCGTGAGGGGCGGGCGCGCCATGTACCTGGGCACCGGGTACCAGTCGCCGCCCTTCTGGATCTACCACAGCTATGGGTTCAGGCCGATCTGCGAGACCGGCCACATGAGATGGCTGGTGGAGGACGGGTTCCTGGAGAGGTACTTCGCGCCGGGGCCGGTGAGCGTGCGGGATACGCGCTGGGGCGACTGGCCGCTGATGGAGGCGCTGTACGCGACCATCGAGGGCTGGACGCTGAGGAGCCTGCACCAGCGGCTCTACGGGCAGAGCAACTACGAGGGGCCCTTCGTGGGGCTGATGGCGGCGGTAGCGAAGGGGCGAGTGAAGCAGTCGAAGGTCATGGTCAAGGAAGACGGGGCGATCGTGGGACACGCGGCCGTCTGGGCCCAGCGGGAGTACCCGGGTGAGCCGTGGATGCTGGAGTTCTTCGTCCACCCCAGCTTCCACGACCGGACCGGCGAGCTCCTGGCCAGCATCTTCGTGGCGCCGGGGCACAAGCTGCAGGCCGTGGCGGACAGCGACGCGTGGGACAGGCACCGGGCCCTGCGCGAGATGGGGATGTGGCGGGAAGCGTGCTTGAGGCGTCAGGTCCTTTGGCAGGGGCGGTGGCTGGACCTGCACTACTACTCGAGCGTGTGGAATCCCGGATAGGCCCGGCAGGGGGGGACGGGAGGCGGGCCTGAGGCCCCGTCAGGTTAGGGAGCGGCCCCTCCACACCACACCAGCGGGG
>CAZSOQ010000105.1:0-17311 GCA_964608495.1 uncultured Armatimonadia bacterium
CCTCCTGCGTGATGGTGGGCGGGCTCTTGGCAGGCACGGAGGAGAGCCCGGGCGAGACCGTTCTCTACCGCGGCCGAACGTACAAGGAGTACCGCGGCATGGGCTCCCTGGCCGCCATGCACGAGCGCTCCGGCTCCCGCGAGCGCTACCTCCAGGACGAGGTCGAGGCCGAGAAGCTCGTCCCGGAGGGCCTCGAGGGTCGAGTGCCCTACAAGGGCCCGCTGTCCTTCGTCGTCACCCAGCTTGTCGGCGGCCTTCGGGCCGGCATGGGCTACTGCGGCGCCCGCTCCATCGAGGACCTTCAGGCCCGCGCCCGCTTCGTGCGCGTCACCCAGGCCGGCCTGCGCGAGAGCCATCCGCACGACGTCATCATCACGGAAGAGGCGCCCAACTACCAGATCCCCGACCACTGGGCCCTCTAGCCCCCCGGCCTCTGGCCGACCGACGACAGCCGCCGTTACCTGCTGCTGCCCGCGGGAGCGGCTGCGCGGCTTCCCCGACGGTGGGTCCCCGGCCAGAGGTGACGCCTCCCCGGCGGCGAACCCTCGTCTCCGCCAACGCGAGAGGTGCTACTCGTGCCCGGCCTGATAGACGTCAACACCTTCTTCGGCATGGACCGACACCGCGACGTGGCCTGGTCCCTCGATGACCTGCTCCGCCTGCTCGACCAGCACCATGTGGACCGAGCGCTCACCTGCTCCCTGCGAGGCGTCCACTTCGACTTCCTCGCGGGCAACGTCGAGACCAGGGCCGTTGCCCGTCAGCACCCCCATCTCATCCCCGTCGCCACCCTCGATCCCCGCCGCTATCTCGACTGCCGCGAGGAGGCGCTGCGCTGCCTCGGCGAGGGTCTGCGCCTCTTCCGCTTCTTCCCCGACGTGCAGGGCTGGCCGCTGGACGGCCTGCACTTCCTGCGCCTCGTCGAAGTGATCGCCGACGGCGGTGGCGCCTTGCTGCTCCCCGGCGCCGCCAGCGGTGGGCCTTCCCTGGTCGTCCGCGTCCTCGGCGACTTCGGCCTACCCCTGGTCCTCCTGGGCGCGGGCTATGGCGTCTTCGGCGAGTTGCTCGCAGCCCTGGTCGCCTGCGACAGCCTCTACTGCGACGCCCACAGGCTCAACACCCCCGGCGCCTGCGAACTGATCTGCCGCGAGGTGGGGGAGGGGAGAGTCATGTTCGGCTCGGGCCTCCCCGAGCGCTACTTCTCCAGCGCCTACCTCATGGTCGAGCGCGCCGACCTGTCCCAGGCCCAGCGCGAGGCGATCCTCGGCGGCAACGCCGCTCGCATCCTGCTGGGAGAGGAGGTGTGAGCGGTGCAGACCATTGACGTCCATGCCCACTTCGGCGTCTGGAACTTCCCGATCCCGGGCTCCGGCTCGCTCGACGGCCTGCTCATCCTCTGCGACCGCTTCGACTTCCGCTGGGCCCTGGCTTCCTCCACTGAGGCCCTCACCTACGACATGCGCCGCGGCAACGCCATCATCGCCGACGCCTTCGCCGGCACCGACCGCCTCCTCGCCTACGTGTACTGCAACCCGTGCTTCCTCGAGCTCTCCTGCGAGGAGATGGACGCCTACCTGCCCCTGGACCACGTCGTGGGGGTCAAGATCCATCCCGCCTACGCCGGTGTTCCCATCTCCGCCCCCGCGATGGTCGAGCTGCTCGACGAGGTGGCCCGCCGCACTTCGCTCGTCGAGATCCATACCTACAGCGCCGCCGACGCCGCCGCCATGCGGGACGTAGCCGCCCGGTATCCCCAGGTCAACTTCATCATGGCCCACGCCTGTGCCCTGGACTCCGCGGCTGCCGCCGACGCGGCCCGCGATCGTGCCAATCTCTACCTGGACTTCTGCTGCAGCCACGCCGTCCGCGGGCGCGTCGAGTACGCCCTGGCCACCTGCGGAGCCGGCCAGATCGTCTTCGGTAGTGACATGGACCTGCTCGATCCGGCCTTCACGCTCGGCATGTTCGAGGACGCCGGGCTATCCCAGGAGCAGCGTCAGGCCATCTTCTGGGACAATGCCGCCCGCCTGCTGGGCCTGTGAGGGGCCCGACCGCGGCGTCGTGCCTGGCGATCGCGCCGGCTCCCTGCCCGGCGTCGTCTGGGACGCGACGGCGGCACAACGGGAGGGGGAAGCCATGAGGAGCCTTCGCTGGGTAGCGCTCCCGCTCATCCTTGCCTCGGCCTGCGCCTGGGCCCAGGACAAGCCCGAGAACGTCGCCCTGGGCGCTTCCTACACCCTGACGAGGCCCAACTATGCTTACTGCACTGATCCCGAGGACTCGGTGCAGCTCACCGATGGCGTGTACTCTGAGGGCTACTTCTGGACCCAGAAGACCACCGTCGGCTGGCAGGGCGGCGACCTGAAGTACATCACCCTCGACCTCGGCCAGGTCTTCCCGATCTGCGGGCTGTCCTTTGACACCGCGGCCGGCGTGGCGGAGGTCCACTGGCCCAGGAGTCTGCTGGTCTTCGTCAGCGACGACGGCAAGGCCTGGCGCGAGGTGGCAGACCTCGTCCGCCTGGCGCCGGCTGGCTTCCTGCCCGACTACGGCACCTACGCCGTGCGCAAGCTCGAGACCACCGAGCTGGGGACCCGGGGCCGTTACCTCCAGATCGCCATCGAGCCCGGTGGCCCCTACTGCTTCGTTGACGAGATCGAGGTGTACCGGGGCCCCGACGAGCTTCTGACCGCTGCCCTGCCCGGCGAGCCGATCGAGGACGTCCCGGCCCTCATGAAGAGCCTGCAGCTCAATTCGCTCGTCGAGGCCCAGTTCCGTCGCGACCTGCAGGTCGTCCGCGACTCCATCGCGGGCCCCGGCCTCACCGACGAGCAGCGCCGGGACCTGACCGCCGAGGCGGACGCGCTCGCCAGCCGGATCGGCGACATGCCCCGCCTCTCCGCGGAGGGCTTTCGCGCGGTTCTGCCCATGACGGACCTCGAGCGCGACATCCTCGCCCTCCAGGCCCGCGTCTGGCGCGCCCAGGGCAAGCCCGCCCTGCGCGTCTGGCAGTGCCACCGGTGGGATCACCTCACGCCCTCCGCCGAGCCGCCCGCCGACGCGCCGGACCCCGTCGTCACGGCCCGCATGATGAACGGCGAGGTCCGCGCGGACGTCCTGAACCTCACCAACGCCGCCGCCGAGGAGATGAGCCTGCGCCTGCGGGTCGAGGGCCTGCCCACCGACACCGACCCTCCGTGCGTGCTCGTCCGCCAGGTCCTCTACGTGGGGACACGCTGGTTCGGCTCGGTCGCCGCTGCCCTTCCCGAGGCGCGCCGCGAGGGCTCCGACAGCATCGTCACCGTCCCCAGCGGCATGACCGTCCAGGCCTGGCTCGAGTTCCGCCCCACGGACCTCAAGCCCGGCCGTCACGAAGGTTTCGCGGTGATCACGCTCCCAGCCGGTGAAGCCCGGCGCGTCCCTCTGCGCCTCACGATCTCCCCTCTGCCCTTCCCCGAGGAGACCACGCTTCTCCTCGGCGGCTGGTCCTACACCGACGGTCAGGGCGTTCGCGGCATCACACCCCAGAATCGCGACGCCTTCATCGAGTACCTGAAGGACCACAGGGTCAACGCCCCCTGGGCCACCTCCGCCGTGCTCCCCGAGGGCGTCTACGACGACCAGGACCGGCTCACGCAGCCGCCCGACACGGCCCGCTTCGACGAGTGGGTGGAGAAATGGCGTGGAGCGCGCAGGTTCATGGTCTTCGTGGCCAGGGAGGACACCTTCGCCGGGATGCCCCTGGGCACCCCTCAGTTCGCCGCGCGCGTCGGCAACTGGGCTCGCTTCTGGGCTCAGCACCTCCGCGAGCTCGGCCTTCAGCCTTCCCAGCTTGGCCTGCTCATCAAGGACGAGCCGCGTGATCCGGCGGGGTATACCATCACCCAGCAGTGGTCCGCGGCCATCCACGCCGCCGAACCCGACATCCTGACCTTCGTTGACCCGATCCCGGCCAAGCCCGACGGCATGGTCCCCATGCTCGAGGCCGTCAACATCCTCTGCCCCCAGCGCGCCCACTGGATGACCTACGACTGGGTCCCGCCCCTGTACCTCGACCAGCAAGCCCAGGGGCGCGAGCTATGGTTCTACTCCTGCTCCGGGCCCGCTCGCACCTTCGACCCCTTCTCTTACTACCTTCTGCAGGAATGGCACTGCTTCGCCGTCGGCGGCAAGGGCTCGGGCTTCTGGGCCTTCAGCGACACCAGCGGCGTCTCCGTGTGGAACGAGTACCTGACCAGTGGCCCGGGCCCCTACTGCCCCCTGTACCTCGATGACACCTCGGTGACCACGGGCAAGTGGATGGAGGGGATCCGCGAGGGGGCCCAGGACTACGAGTACCTGGTGATGCTGCGCGATCGCGTCGCCGCCCTGCGCTCCCAGGCCGGGGCAGACAAGGCCGCTCTCGACAAGGCCGCGGAGCTGCTCCGCACCGCGGGCGATCGCGTGCTTGCCGGTGAGGATGGTCCGAACTGGCGGTGGGACGTGGACAAGGACCGAGGCGTAGCCGACCGCGTGCGCTACGAGGTCCTGGACGTGCTGGAGGCGCTCGCGCCGCGCTAGGCTCGCTCCCGGCCGGTGACCGCCTGCCCGGTGCCGGTCCGTGCGCCGGCCGCTGTGCCGGCCTGGCGCGCCCGAGACCCGGCCTAGAGCTGTGCGCGTCGCTCCCTGGGGAAGATAATGCGCTCCGCGCGCCCCAGCACCGTGTCCGTGGGCACGGCCCCGAAGTCGCGGCTATCCTCGCTCCGGTCCCGGTTGTCGCCCAGGACGAAGACCTCCCCTTCCTTCACCACGGCCTGCTGCGGCCGGTCGTTCCAGGCTTCCCCGGACCATACCGCGTAGCGCTCCTGCAGCTCCGTGCCGTTCAGGTACGTGTGGCCCTGCGTCACGACTACCCAGTCCCCCGCGATCCCGACCACGCGCTTCACCAGGAAGTCGCCGTTGTCCTGCCTGAACACGATCACCTCCCGCCGCTGCGGGGGCTTGTGGCGGTAAGCGCGGACGTTGATCAGATACTGATCGCCGAACTTCAGCGTCGGGGACATGGAATCCGAGGGCACCACACCGATCCTGTAGGTCAGGCCAAACCACACAGCCAGCGCCGCAATCGTCGCTGCCAGGGCGGTTGAGATGAGCCGGCCGATCAGCCGCCAGGTGACTCGCGGTTCCCGCCTGCGTCTCACCAGCGGTCATCCACCTCAGCAATCAAGACCGGGCCTGGCCTGGATGCCACGCTCGTAGGGGTGCTTCACACAGCGCATCTCGGTCACCAGGTCCGCCGCCTCGACCAGCCTCGGCGGCGCTCCTCGCCCCGTGCAGATCACCTCGACATGGCCGGGCCTTTCCGCCAGCGTCGCCAGCAACTCCTCCAGGGGCACCAGCCCCGCCCGCAGCAGGTTGTTCACCTCGTCCAGCACCACCACGTCCCACTCACCCGACAGGATCACCTGCCGCGCCGTCTGCCACGCCTCCCCGGCCACGCGCCGGTCCTCTGCCGTCGGCTCGCCGCGTCCCAGGCTGAAGGGCGTCAGCTCCCGCGCGAATCGCTTGACCCACAGGTTGGGCCCCAGGCGCCCCGCCACCGCTAGCTCGCTGGACGGTACCGCGCCCTTGAAGAGCTGCAGGAAGGCCACCTTCAGCCCGGCGCCCAGCGCGCGCATCGCCACGCCAAGGGCTGCCGTCGTCTTGCCCTTACCGTCTCCCGTATAGACCTGCACGAGTCCTGTGCCGAGCCGGTTGCGTGGCATGGGTCTTCTCTGCCGATTGTATGGGCCTGCCGGGGGAGCGGTCAATCCGGCACAGGTCCCCGGGCCGAGAGGAGGAATGGCCGCGGGGGCGCGGAATTGACCGTCGGCCGCACAGCGTGCTACTATCTGCACGCACACTGCGACGCGCCGGGGTGTGATCATGTAGCCATGATGATAAACGTCCGAGAGCTCGCCAGACGGGCCGTCGAGACCCGTACCGAGGAGACTCTTGGCAAGCAGATCGTCCTTCCTTGGTCCGCGGCCTTCGTCATCTCCATGCGCAACGTCACCATCCGCCTCGGCCGCGCGGCCATCACCGCCTCCGGCATCGTCCTCGGCATCGCCTTCCTCGCCTATATCTGGACCGGCAAGCTCTCCCAGGACGTCATCGAGAGCGACATGGCCCGCCGCGCCCGAATCACCCCCATCGGCACCGAGGCCAAGGCGGGGGAGGCTGTCATGCCCGGTGGCGAGGAAGCCGCCGAGGACGCTCGCGCTCGGGCCGCCCGCCAGACCTGGCTCGTCGTCATGTCCCTCCTCGTCTGCGCCGTCGGAATCAGCAACTCCATGCTCATGTCCGTTACCGAGCGCTTCCGCGAGATCGGAACCATGAAGTGCCTCGGCGCCCTCGACATCTTCATCGTCCGCCTATTCCTCATCGAGTCCCTTCTCCTCGGCCTCCTGGGGTCAGTCGTCGGCGCCCTGATCGGCCACGCCGCCGGCCTGCTTCTGTATGGCTGGAAGGGCGGTTGGGACCTGGCAGCCAAGCTCGACTGGCCCGCCATGCTCATGTACCTCCTGCTGTCCGTGCTTATCGGCACCGTCATAGCCTTCGTCGCGGCGATCCTCCCCGCCAAGCGAGCCGCTCAGATGCCGGCGGCGGCCGCCTTGCGCAGCGAGGTCTAACCTTTCGTCCGCCTACTGCGCTGCGGACGGGCATTCTGCCAGGAGGTGGCCCATGGCCAATATCAAGTGCCCGAAGTGCGGTAAAGAGATCGAGACCTGGGGCGTCGTCACCGTCTGCCCGGACTGCGGCACCGACCTGCGCGAACAGGTCGCCGAGGCTGGCCGCATAGTCATCGAGCGCGCTTCCGATATCGTCCGAGACGAATCCGCCACTACTCACGAGTTCATCGTGCGCACCCGCGGGCTGGCCAAGATCTACCGGATGGGTGAGGTGGAGGTGCCCGCCCTTCGCGGCGTTGACCTCGACGTCCGCCGCGGCGAGTACCTGTCCATCATGGGCCCGTCGGGCTCCGGCAAGAGCACGTTGTTCAATATGATCGGCGGCCTCGACAAGCCCAGTGACGGCACCTGCTTCATTGACGAAGTGGACCTGGCCCAGCTCACGGCCTTCGAGCTGGCCTGGCTTCGCTGCCGCAAGCTTGGGTACATCTTCCAGACCTTCAACCTCATCCCCGTCATGACCGCTCTCGAGAACGTCACCCTGCCCATGATCTTCGCCGGGATGAGCACCGACGACATGATGGAGCGCGGGCGCATGCTCCTCGACCTCGTGGGCCTGGGCGACCGCCTCCACCACAAGCCCTTCGAGCTCTCCGGCGGCCAGCAGCAGCGTGTAGCCGTCGCTCGGGCCCTGGCCAACAGCCCGTCCATCATCCTCGCCGACGAGCCCACCGGCAACCTGGACCTCACCACGGGCAAGGAGATCATCTCTCTTTTGAAGGAGCTCAACGTGGGCAGCGGCGTCACCGTCATCTCCGCCACCCATGACCTGAAGATGATTGACGTCTCCGACCGCATCGTCCATATCCGAGACGGTCAGCTCGAACGCATCGAGCTCCGGCACGAGATCGAGCTCGAGGTCGGCAGCCTGGGCGGCGAGGAAGCCGGCTAGCTCCCGTGCACCCTCCGTGCCCCCGGCGGCCTGCCGGCGGGCCCGTTAGCTGCCAGTTCAGCGGCGAGACATCCTACGGAGGCAGGGCCCAGCGGCCTCCCGTCTTACCCTAGCCAAAGCCCGGTCGTGCACCCTCACCGCGGCAAGCAGGCCCGGTGAGCGCGGCTGGCCTGGCCTGCTTCGCTTGATGGCACCGTGGACACCGGCGCGGGTCCACGAAGCGGGGTGTGGGCGCGCAATCGGGCATAGCGCTTACCAGGTGGTGAAGCTCAAGTGCGGTCGTTCAGACCCTGGCGCAGTCTCATCGTCGTCCTGACGGCACTGGCGTGCTGCGCGGTGTGGGCTCAAGAGGAGGAGGAAGAGCTCGTCCTCAAGTCCGACACCAACTACGAGGCGGCCGCCGGCGTCGTTGGCTATGACGACCTGGCTGCGACCATCAACAGGCTCTCCTCCCTGGGCAGCCGCGTGACGGGCTACCCCGGCTGCGAACAGGCCGCCAGCTACGTCGAAGCACGCTTCCGCGAACTCGGCCTCGAGGAGGTCTCCGTTGAGACCTTCCCCGTGCTCGTTCCTGTCTCCCGGCCTGACGCCAAGGGCCGAGTGTCCAGTCTCACCGTGCAGGGCGATAGGGACTTCGAGATCCTGCCCATGTGGCCCAACCTGTTGCGCACGACCAAGACCCCTGCCGAGGGCATATCGGGCAAGCTCGTCTACGCCGGCCGGGGAGACCTGCGAGCCTTCAACGGCACCGACGTCACCAACAGCATCGTCCTGCTTGATTTCGACTGCGGCTCCGAGTGGTTCAACGCCCCGCTCCTCGGGGCCCGCGCCTGCCTATTCATCGAGCCCGAGGAGACCATCCGCGGCGAGGCCGAGCAGAAGTTCCTCTCCCTGCCGGTGGACATCCCCCGCTTCCTCGTCCGCCGCGCCGATGCCGACTACCTCCTCAGCCTCCTCAAGTCCCAGGATCAGGTGGTCGTCACCCTTCAGTCCGACGTCGTGTGGCAGCGCGTTCTGGGCAAGAACATCCAGGGCACCATCCGGGGCACGGACGCGCGCCTGAGCAAGCGCTCCGTCGTCCTCGAAGCCTACTACGACTCCGTCAGCCTCACCCCCGACGCGGCGCCCGGCGCCGAGAGCGCGTGCAGCCTGGCCACCATGTTCGAGCTGATCAAGGCCTTCAAGCAGCAGGCGCCCAAGCGCACCATCGTCTTCCTCGCCACCTCCGGCCACTTCGAGGGCCTCGCCGGCACCAAGTGGTACATCCGCGAGCGCGTGCGCGGCGCCCGCATCGAGAAGTACGTGCGCCGCGCCTTCTCCCTCACCGACACCGCCCGTCGTGACATCGAGGACGCCGCCGAGCGCGTCTGGGAGGAGGAGAAGACCGGTCCGTCCAAGGTCACCAAGACTCACGAGGAGATCGTCGAGGAGCGCTACCGGGCCCTCGGGCGCATCTCCAAAGCCCTGCACGCCGCCGTCAAGCGCGTGAGAGCCGTCCGCAAGGCGATCGCCGTCGGCCGCCGCGTGAACCCCAACAAGGGCAAGGTCAAGGAGAAGCAGCTATCCACCGAGGAGCTCAAGACCCGCGAGGAGCTGTTCAGCGAGGTCGAGGCCGCCATCCCCGGCATGGACCAGGCCCTCCAAAACGCGATCGCCGTCGTTCAGGAGGGCCGTCGTATCGGCCGGGCTGCTTCGCTGGCACAGAAGGATGAGGCGCTGGCGAAGGTCAAGACCGCCCTCGAGGCCGCCACCGACGCCCTTGACTTCTCCCACAAGGGCATCTCTCTGTGGTTCAGCCTCGACCTCTCCAGCCACCGACCCACCTTCGGCATCTTCTACAAGGCCTACTTCTATAACTATAGCGAGAGCATCCAGTGGAAGTTCTCCGACATCGGCAAGAAGGCCCGCGAGTACGGGGACCTCATCGCCGGCGCCCTGTCCGTCAACCGTGAGGACCGCCTCGTGGACGGCATCAACGCCATCCAGGGCAAGAACTGGCAGACCTACATGGCCGGCAAGCTCGCCCTCTCCAGCGAGGTCGCCACCCTCGCCGGGATCCCCGGCCTGGGCTTTGCCACCATCAACGACTCTCGCCCCTGGGTGGACACGCCGCTGGACACCCCCGAGCACGTGGACGTCGCCAATCTGTACGAGCAGACCAGGTTCCTCTCTTGTCTCCTGCTCGACCTGATCAACATCACCGAGCCCAAGAAGCTCTACGACCTGCAGCTAGAGGGGAACTTCGTCGAGGTCAAGGGACGCCTCGTCCGCTTCGACCCGACCGTCAGTACCTTCCCCGACGACCCCGTGCCCGGCGCGGTCGCCGTGGCCCGCCTGGGCACCAAGACCGCCATGGGCGTGCGCTGCGACGCCCTGGACATGGCCGACCGCGAGGGGCGCATCCACCTGCTGGGTGTGCCCAACGTCCGAGCCCGCGGTGGCGTCGTCCCTGTCGAGGGCTACCTCCTGGACCCCGATGACGGCCGCATCGCCATGGCCCCCGACCGCGGCGTCAACGGCGCCGAGGCCTATCCCATCGAGCTCAACCTCGACCAGGACATCAAGCCCGTCACCGTCGTCATGTTCCGCTGCAAGCCCATGGTCGTCTTTGACATGGTGGACCAGCGGTTTTTTGAGCTCCTTCGGGAGCTGTCTGTCCTCGACGCCGCCACCGACGCGGCGCCCTACCAGTACGGCTACTGCCTGCCCCTGCCGCCTCAGCAGTTCGTGTCAGCCTACGAGCCCGTCGCCCTGGTCTTCGCCCCCTCGGGCACCAAGACCAAGGTCCTCATGGGCGCCAGCGTTCTCGGCCTGCGCTTCACCCTCGTGAACCCCACCACCCGCCAGCCCGAGGGAGAGGGCTATCTCATTGACGAGACCCCGTCCATGTACGCCACGCCCTTCCGCGTGGCCATGGACATGTGGCGCATAGACGACGTCCGCAAGGAGAAGCTCGAAAGCCACGGCATTGAGAACGTGCGCGTGGACAAGGCCCACGACCGCGCCAAGCTCGAGCTCCAGGCCGCCGTGGACGCCCTCGAGAAGCGCCAGTACGACCAGTTCCTCACGGCCTCCCGCGCCGCCTGGAGCTTCGAATCCCGCGCCTATCCCGACGTGCGTCGCACCGGCCGCGATGTCGTCCGCGGCGTGATCTTCTACCTCGCCCTCCTCCTGCCCTTCGCCTTCTTCATGGAGCGCCTCCTCGTCGCCGCTCCCGAGGTCAAGTGGCAGATCATTTGGTTCTTTATCATCTTCACCATCGTCTTCTGTGCGCTCTGGCTCGTGCACCCCGCCTTCGCCATCACCTTCACTCCCGTCATCATCCTGCTCGCCTTCATCATCCTCGCCCTCACTGTCCTCGTCGTATACATTATCGTGCAAAAGTTCGAGGAACAGATGAAGGAGATCAAGTACGAGCAGACCGGCGTCCGCACAGCCGATGTCGGTCGCCTTAGCGCTTCCGGCGCCGCCTTCCGCCTCGGCATCTCCAACATGCGCCGCCGCAAGCTCCGCTCCATCCTCACCTCCGCCACTCTCATCCTCCTCACCTTCACGGTTCTCTCCTGCACCTCGGTCGTCGAGACCGTCCGCCCCAACCGCATCCTCCTGCCCAAGACCTCGCCCTACAACGGCATCATGATCCGCGACAAGACCTGGGAGCCCATCGGCGAGCCCACCACGCGCATCATGCGCAACGAGTTCGGCGCCGACTACCCCGTCGCCCCGCGCGCCTGGTACTTCTCGGCCCGCGTTGGCGAGCAGAGCTTCATCACGGTCTCGCGTGCCGACATGAGCTACGCCGCCACGGCGATGGTCGGTCTGACGCCCGAGGAAGCCGAGGTCACGCGGCCCCAGCGCTATCTGTTGCCCGGCGGCCGATGGTTCGCGCCTGACGACGGCCTCGTCTGCATCATCCCGGAGGCGATGGCCGAGAAGCTGGGCATCCAGCGCGAGGATGTCGGACATGTCTACCTGGAGGTCTTCGGCACCAACCTCAAGGTCATCGGGATCGTCGACTCCAACCGCTTCAAGAAGGTCGGGGACCTGGACGGCGAGCAGATCACGCCCGTGGACTACCTGCTCATGCAGGAGCAGCAGGCTCAGCAGCAGCAGCAGTCGGCGCGCGGCGGCCGTATGAGCGAGGAGGAGCTGCGCGAGTACATCCACCTGGCCCCCGACCAGGTGCTCATCGTGCCCTACCGCTACGTGATTGACGTCGGCGGCACCCTCCGCTGCGTCGCGATCAAGATGGCCCAGGCCGCGGACGTCAAGTCCCACCTGGACAACCTGATGCAGCGGATCGAGCTCAACATCTACGCCGGCGTAGAAGGCCGCACCTACCTGTGCTCCGCCGTCGCCGCCACCGGCTTCCGCGGCACCAAGGAGCTCGTCATCCCTATCCTCATCGCCGCCGCCATCGTCCTCAACACCATGCTCGGCTCCGTCTACGAGCGCGTGCGCGAGATCTACATCTACAGCTCCCTGGGCCTGGCGCCCACTCACATTGCCTTCCTTTTCATCGCCGAGGCCATGGTCTACGCCGTGGTGGGCGCGGTCGCCGGCTACCTCTTCGGGCAGATGATGGCGAAGGTCCTTGTGACCTTCAACGCCATGCAGGGCCTCAACCTCAACTACTCCTCCGTCAGCACCGTCTGGACGACCCTGGTCATCATGATCACCGTGCTCCTGTCCGTCATCTACCCGGCCCGCAAGGCCTCTGACATTGCCATGCCGGGCATCGAGCGTTCCTGGTCCCTGCCCGAGCCCAAGGACGACGCCATCGAGATGGCTCTGCCCTTCTCGATGACCGGCGACCAGGCCATCGGCGTCAACGCCTTCCTGCAGGAGTACCTGGCCGCCCACGCCGACTACTCGCTGGGCCACTTCTCGACGGCCGACATCAGCTTCACCCATGTTGACATAGACGGGGCCGAGGGCTACGAGCTGGGCCTCATGGTCTGGCTCGCCCCTTACGACCTGGGCGTGTCCGAGCGCCTTCGGCTCCAGACCGTGCCCACCGAGGACGAGGAGGTCTTCGGGGTCCGCGCCATCGTCATCCGCGAGAGCGGGGATGAGGCCTCCTGGCTACGTGTCACCCGCAACTTCATCAACATGCTGCGCAAGCAGTACCTGCTGTGGCGGACCTTCCCCGTTGGCCTCAAGGCCGAGTACGGCCAGCGGGGCATGAGGACCCTGAGGGGCGAGACCGACGAGCAGCCGGCTGAGGGAGAGTAGCGTCCTGACCTGTCCCGACAGGCACCTGCCAACCTGCACGTGCACGCGTGACCTAGCAGGCCTAGCGATGGAGGTGTAGCCCTTGCTATACCACGACCCAGAACTCGAGCTGTATCGGAGCTTGATGGACTACCCCGATAAGTTCGAGAGCGGCTATAACGTCAAGTCCATCATCGGCGCCATCTTCATCGGCTTCGTCATGCTTCCCGGCGCCATCTACCTCAGCCTCGTGGCCGGTATGTCTCTGGGTGCCGCTGCCGAGTGGACGACCATCATCCTCTTCACCGAGGTCGCCCGTCGCAGCTTCGTCACTCTCCGTCGCCAGGAGATCTACATCCTCTTCTCCATCGCCGCCGCCCTCACTAGCATGGCCGGCGGCCTCAGCCTCGCCGGCGGCGCCTTCGCCGGGAAGATCTTCGACCAGTACTTCGTCCGCTCCCCCGCGGCCAAGGGCCTTGGTATAGCCAACGACATACCCCGCTGGGTCGTGCCCGGACCGCACTCGGAAGCCCTCCTCAAGCGCACCTTCTTCCATCCCGACTGGCTTCTGCCCGCGGTCGTCCTGCTCTTCGGTGAGCTGATGGGCCGCCTCAACTGGTTCGGCCTCGGCTACCTGCTGTTCCGCGTGACTTCCGACTACGAGCGCCTTCCCTTCCCCTTCGCCGCCATCCAGGCTCAGGGCGCCACTGCCCTGGCCGAGGCCTCCTCCAAGGAGGACACCTGGCGCTGGCGTACCTTCTCGATCGGCGCCATGATAGGTCTGGTCTTCGGCGCCTTCTACGTCGGCATCCCCACCATCACCGGCGCCTTGATGACCAAGCCCCTCCAGCTCCTCCCGATCCCGTGGGTTGATCTCACCCGCAACACTGAGTCCATCCTCCCGGCGACGCCCACCGGTTTCGTCACCGATCTGGGCGCGATCTTCGGCGGCTTCGTCGTTCCCTTCTGGGCCGTCATGGGCGGCTTCCTGATGGCCTGCACTACCTTCCTGCTCAACCCCTGGCTCTACCGCCACGGCATGCTCAGTCGCTGGAAGCCCGGGATGGGCACCATCGAGACCAGCTTCCAGAACAGCATTGACTTTTACTTCAGCCTTGGCATCGGCGTCGCTCTCGCCGTCGCCGTCATCGGCATCTACACCACTGTCTTCACCGCCCTTCACGCTCAGCGCCAACGTCGCGCCGAGATGGTAGCCGCCGGCGAGGAGCCGCGCTCCTTCTGGCAGGTGCCTGAAGGCCGGGGTGACACTCCGGTCTGGTTCTGGTGGTGTCTGGCCGCCTGGATCGTGTCAACGACCGGGTACATTGCCCTCTGCGGCATCCTCGTGCCCAAGTTCCCCCTGGTCTGGGTCGTCTTCTTCGGGCTGATCTTCACCCCCATCAACTCCTACATTGACGCCCGTATGCTCGGCCTCACCGGCCAGTGGGTCGGTATCCCGATGGTCAAAGAGGCCGTGATCATCTTCTCAGGCTACAGGGGCGTGGACATCTGGTTCGCGCCCATCCCCAACTTCAACCATGGCGGCGTCGCCATGCGATTCCGCGTCCTCGAGATTGTGGGCTGCCGCCTCAGCGACATCATCTGGGCGGAGCTCACCATCATGCCCATCACCATCTTCTGCAGCCTCCTGTTCTGGGAGTTCGTGTGGCATCTCGCCCCCATTCCCTCCATCCACTACCCCTATGCTCAGAAGATGTGGTATCTGTTCGCCCTCAACCGGGGCCTGTGGATGACGGCCACCCTGGGGAGGCGCAGCCTCTTCATGGAGGCCTGGAACCGGGGCCGCATGTACTTCGGCCTAGGGTTCGGCGTCATCATGTACTTCGCTCTGAGCTATTTCCGCCTGCCCACGCTGCTCGTCTACGGTGTCATGCGCGGCCTGGGCACTCTGCCCCACGGCATCTTCCCGGAGACCGTCGGGGCTCTGGTCAGCCAGTTCTACTTCGTGCCCCGCTTCGGGGCGCGCCGCTGGAAGCAGTACGCAACGGTTCTCACAGCAGGCTACGGCTGCGGCATGGGGCTGATCGGCATGGGCACCGTGGCCCTGGCCATGATCACCAAGTCCGTGTCAACTATGCCTTACTGACCTGCTGTCGGCCCTGGGGGCTGCTGCTTGGCATGGCCGATCTGCCCATCGTGCGGTGGGCCTCCGCGGACGTGGACGATGCGGGGTCGCCGCTGCATGAGTTCGTGCGTCTGGTGCAGGCCTCCGGGTTCCTCGAGGGCCTGCACCGCAGCGATGTCGTAGCCATCAAGCTCCACATGGGCGAGCATGGCAACGTGCGCTACCTCCGTCCCGTGTGGGCTCGTGTTCTTGCCGACCTGGTGAGGGAAGCTGGTGCCCGCCCCTTCGTGACCGACACCACAAGCCTATACAAGCACCGCCGGGCCACCGTCCACGACTACCTCGAGACGGCGGCCATGCATGGCTACACGCCCCAGTCCATGGGCTGCCCCGTCATCATCGCGGACGGCTTCCGTAGCGCCGGGACGGCCGTCCGCGTTGAGGATGCTGAGTTCCAGGAGATCCCGGTCGCGCAGGCCATCTACGATGCCGATGCCCTGATTTCCCTGGCCCACCCCACCTTCCACGCCGCCTTCCCGCTCGCGGGCACCCTCAAGAACCTGGGCATGGGCGCCACCACCAAGGCCGCCAAGATCAGGATGCACACCCAGATGGGTGGGCCCAAGTACAGGCCCGAGCGGTGCCTGGCCTGCTGGACCTGCATCCGCCTCTGCCCCGGCAACGCCTTCCGTGTCGCCGATGACCGCAAGCGCGTGGCCTTCGCCGAGGACCAGTGCGTGGGCTGCGGCGACTGCGTCGCGAACTGCCCTAGCGGAGCCCTCGCTCTTCCCTGGGACGCCGACACCGCGGCTCTCCAGCGCTGGACCCTGGAGGCCGCCCGCGCCGTCCTTAGCACCTTCGACAAGGGCCGCGTCCTGCATCTCGCCGTCGGCACCGATTTCACCTTCGGCTGCGACTGCGGCCCCGCCGCCCTGCCCATCATCGTGGACCTGGGTCTCTTCTGCTCCCACGACCCTGTCGCTCTCGACAAGGCCTGCTGGGACAAGGCCCACGAGGCAGCCCTGTACCCCGGCGGCCGGCTCGACCGGCTGGCGGCCTCGGCTGCCGGCGCGTCCCTGGATCTCTCGGCTGACCGAGTCTCGCCGATCTGGGGTGCGGTTGACCCCGATCGCTTCTGGGGCGAGATCGTTCCGGCCGCACAGCTCGGCAGCCTGGAGTACAGGCTGTTAGAACTCGAGCGCCCTGGGTAAGCTCTACCTAGAGCGGAACTTTGTGCAGGCGAACACGTCTACAGGACAGGATTCGACCGGCGCGGCACGAACAGCGTGCCTACTGGAGGCGGTAGACAATGCGTTCCCGAGGCTTCACTTTGATTGAGCTGCTCGTTGTGATCGCCATCATCGCGATCCTGGCCTCCATCCTCTTCCCGGTGTTCTCTCGCGCCCGCGCGAAGGCCCGCCAGGCCAAGTGCATGGCCAGCCTCAAGCAGATCGGCCTGGCCTTCAACATGTACGGCCAGGACTACGATGAGATCCTGCCCTCCTGGGCCTTCGGCGCCATTGACGGCAACGACAATGGGCCCGCCCAGGGCGCCTACACCTGGGACAGTGTCCTCATGCCCTACATGCGCAACAGCGAGATCCTGCACTGTCCCGACAGCCCGTACGGGAAGACGGTGACAGAGGGCACCTATGGCTCCCTGCTCGTCCGCTCCTACGCGATGACGCGCTACACCGGCGACCCCTGGCACCTGAACGTGCCGGGGTCCGCGGGCTTCCAGGTCTGTCCCCTTGACTACCCGCCCAGTCCCTCCGAAACCGTCTTGCTCAGTGAGAAGGGAGAGCGCGGCATCGGGATCGTCGGCGATGCCGCCGCTGAGACCTTCATGCAGAGCCACGGCTGCACGGGCCAGGGGCTCAAGACCGACATGTTCCACAACAACGGCAAAAACTTCCTGTACTTGGACGGGCACGTGAAGTGGTCGGCCAAGGACTCCGGCCCCTTCGCTGCCGACTTCGGCGCCGGCTCCTGCCCTGGCGGCTATGAGGTCCACGCCCCGGGCCACTGCGAGTTCTACTTCGACTGGCCCCAGCAGTAGGCCCGCCCGCTCCGTGCCGGTCCACGGGACAGCACCGGCGCTTCAGGAGACCTTCGATCCACCGGCCTTGGTCAGCGACAGCAGACCAAGGCCGGTCGTGCTTGCCGCCACCAGTCCGAGCAGCGTCGCTCCCGTCGGCTCGGACGTCATCCACGCCCAGTGACCCATTCCGGCCGAGATGACCGCTGCGACGAGCAGGCTCAGCCCCACCGCCGCATTCCTGCCCTGCATGGCGCCCGCCCTTCCCACGGCGTAGAGTGCCGCCACGCCCAACATCATCCTGTACCCCCACGCCCACATCCCCGCCGGCGCCTCGGCGAAGACCAGCGTCCGCGGCTGCAGCCCCATAC
>CAZSOQ010000106.1:0-17291 GCA_964608495.1 uncultured Armatimonadia bacterium
GAGTACGCGCGGCGCACGGGCCAGCAGCCGCATGTGTTCGTGGGCACGTCGCCGGGGACGCTGAGCTTCGGCGTGAGGCGCGTCGAGCCGTGACGGCGGGGGGCTACTCGACGCGTTCGGCGGCGGCGAGCAACTGGAGGTGGAAGCCGAGGTTGCCGAGGCCGTCGCGCATTGTGGCCAGGGGCCGGTCCTCCTCGCGGACGGCCGCGACGAAGGCGCGGAAGGAGAGCTGCATGAAGTCGTCCCACCACAGCTCCTGGCCCTCGAGGGTGCAGTAGGAGCGGTACACGCCCGCGTCGTCGTTGCGGCCCTCGTAGTCCATCAGGTGGTCGTTGATCCCCAGCCGGCGCACCAGATCGCCCTCGGGCACGTTGCAGCTTCGCAGGTGGCACCGGCAGGGCGGGTTGCCGGCGGTCTCCGAGCAGCCTTCGGGGATGTAGGTGAACTGGACGTCGAACTCCTTGCGCGCGCACCGCACCTGGAGGGTCTTGCGGTCAATGCGGCCGTGGCCGCAGAAGGCCATCATGACGGAGACGGGGTGGGAGCCCAGGTCGCGCCAGATGTCCTCGAAGTCCACGGGGCCGCGAGCGCCCCGGGAGTCCAGCTGCATGAACATGCTGCGGGGCGCCTCGCGCTCGATGCCCAGGCGCCGGCAAAGCTCGAAGTAGGGCTCCAGACCGGCCACGTACTGGGTGTTGACCGCTCCCACCAGGGCTTTGTCCTCGAGGGCCTCGACCACCTCGCTCGCCAGGGCCATCGTCTCCTTGGGGCCCAGGCCGGGGTGCCAGACCAGGGGCTTCTCGCAGAGGACGTGGACGCCGCGAGCCGCGCAGGCCAGGACGTGATCGTGGTGACAGTCGGGAGGCGAGGCCACGGAGACGAGGTCGGGCTGCTCGGAGTCGAGCATCTTCTCGACGGAGGTGTAGCCGCGGCCGTCGAAGCCGAAGAGGGCCTGGAGCTTCTCGCTCGTCGCTGCCACGGAGCCGGGGCTGGTGCCGACGAAGGCGACGACCTCGCACCCCTCGTGGTGGAGCCATTTGGCGTGATGCTTGCCGACGCCGGAGGCCCCGATGACAGCCGCCCGCAGCTTCGTCATCTCTTGCGTTCCTCCTGGGGGACCGGCTCGATGCTGATGTCCACGGTGGCGAGCCGGGCCCTGTTGATGAAGGACGTGCTGCAGACGCGGCGCTCACCGGATGCGAGCCTGTCAACCCGTGTCCTGCTTTCGCCCCGCTTCTCGCCGTTCCTGCCGATCCCGGCGACCACGACCACGCTCCCCTCGACGAGATCGGGGCCCGTGTTGAGCACCTCGACGACCACGTGCACCAGCTCGTCGTCGGGGTCCAGGAGGTAGCGGTAGCGGGCCACCTCGAGCGTGGAGACATCGTAGGTGCCGATCTCGCCGCCGCAGGATCCCACGAGCAGGACCAGCCCGGCCAGCAGCGGCAACAGCAGCCGCCGGCCGAGAGCGGCCGAGCAGTGGATCGAGACCGGACGTGACGTCAGCATAGGCCCTTGACTTCCGTGGGCGGCGTCCCGCCGTGCGGCCGCGAGCTACTTGCGCCAGCGGGCAGTGAGGCCACAGGGATACCGCCCGGCCCGCGCCCCATAGACGGTCAGCCCGCCTGGGTGTCGGGCGTCCTCGGGTACTTCGAGCCGGAGCTTGAGGTCCCCTTCGACGGTGAGCAGGATCTTGCGCAGCAGCTCGGGGGAGACCTCCAGGCTGACCGGCTCGCCGTAGCGCCCGGCGAAGCCGTGCATGTGCGACAGAGCACCGCGGGCGTCGGCGTACTGGTTGCCCAAGACGACGCGCTGCAGCTCCTCACCACCCAGGGAGACGACCACCTCTGTCGGGTAGGCGTACTCGTCGGTCTGGGGGATGCCGGGGCCGGGTCCGGCGTAGGTTGCTCCGCGACCTCGGGCACTGGACAGCTCCGCAAGGAGCGTGAGGCCGCGGGCGCCCGAGGGTGGGCGCAGGAAGAACTCGAAGTGGCCCGTGCCACGGCCCGCCAGGAGCTCCGGGATGCCGGCGTGCTCGCCACGCTCGACCTCTCCCCCACTCCAGCGCGCGGCGGCCGGTCGGGCCAGGTCCACCAGCTCGGCGTGGTCGGGCAGGACGGGCGCGCCCGTGACCTCCACCACGGCCCAGTTGCCGGCCAGCACCTGGCTGCGGTCGTCCAGGAGCTCGAACCACAGCCAGACGAGGCCGGGCTTGTGGGTGAGCTCGGGGGCAAGGACAAGCTCATGCTCCCCCAGGCAGGCGAGGTCCCAGGTGTCCAGAGCGAGGGTCTCGCGCCAGTCGCCGTCCATCTCGGCGAGGGCGTTGTGGCGCTGGGCGCGCACGACCACGCGCGCGGCGCCGTGGGGAGCCGGGCCCCTGAGCCACCAGGCGAGACGAAGGGTCTCGCCCGCGGGGAGCTCGCGGCCGGCCGGGCCGGTGATGCCCAGGTACTGCTCACCCTGGAGCAGCGCGGGGTTGTAGCCGAACTCCTTCCGGGTCCTGTCGTAGTTGTAGAAGCCGTTGTGCTCCCACTCGATGTCCATCTGCTCGGTGTACACGTAGCCGCAGATCTCGGGGTGATAGCGCAGCTCGTTGGTGAGGAAGCGGAAGCACCAGCTTACGTCCATGTCGCCCATGCCGGCGGAGATGCCGCCGTACTCGCTGTTCAGGAGCGGCTCGCCGCGCTGGAAGCGGCCCGGGCAGTAGTTGAAGGTGCTGCCCGGGTAGGTCTCGGCGACCGCATGGCTGATGTGGGCGGCGGCCTGATCGTAGTCGTTGATATAGAAGTGCCAGGAGTTGAGGTCCGTGACCACGTGGTCGTAGAGACAGGCGGAATTGTCCTCGACGGGCCGCGTGGGGTCCAGGCGCTTGGCGAGGTGGTACATGCGCTCGACCCAGGCCTGCCGGTCGGGCATCTGCTTGTAGTCAGCGCCTCCCAGGCCCCAGGTCTCGTTGAAGAGGCACCAGGCGATGATGCTGGGATGGTTGAAGTCGCGCTCGACGGCCCCGCGCAGGGCCCGCTCCCAGCGCTCGAGGGCCCTGCCGCTCCAGCCGTCGTAGGCGAAGTTGGGCATGTCCTGCATGATGAGCAGGCCCAGGCGGTCGGCCCAGTAGTACCAGCGGGGGTCCTCGATCTTGATGTGCAGGCGGACGAAGTTCCAGCCGCCCTCGCGGGCCTGCTCGAAGTCGCGGCGGAGGTCGTCGTCGGTGGGGAAGGTGTAGACGCCCCAGGGATTGAAGGACTGGTTGAGATTGCCCCGCAGGTAGACCGGGCGCCCGTTGAGGCACAGGTAAGACGGGCCTCCGTGGTGCAGGGGCCCGATCGAGATGGTGCGGAAGCCGAAGTAGCTGCTCACCTCGTCGGTGGACTGGCGGCCCTGGGGGCTGTTGTAGTGCAGGGCGACGCTGAGGTCGTAGAGGACCGGCTCGTCGGGTGACCAGGGACGGACGGTGGGCACGCGCAGGGCCAGGTCGAAGGTGTGCTCGCCGGGCTCGAGGTCGGGCAGGGGCGCGGCAGACCGGGCCAGGGGCTGGCCTCCCAGGGCGATCTCAACCGAGGTACGCACGCGGCGCGCCGCCTCGCCGGCATAGATGCGGCCGAAGACGCGGACGATGCCCGTCTCGGGGTCGGGACACAGGCGCAGGCCGGCGATGTGGGCTGCCGGGCGCGGGTCCAGCCACACCGACTGCCACAGGCCGCTGGTGCGCGTGTACCAGCGGGATTGCTTGCCGACGGGCTGCTGGCGGTGGTCCATGGGGTCGTAGACGCGGATGACCAGGAGGTTCTCCTCGCCGGCCGCCCGCAGATGACCGGTAAGGTCGAGGGAAAGAGGGAGGTAGCCACTCTCGGCGTCGCCGGCGGACTTGCCGTTGACCCACACGGCGACCTGCCAGTCGGCCGCGCCGAGATGGAGGAAGACGCGCCGACCCTCGCCCAGCCAGCCCTCGGGCACGGTGAAGATGCGGCGGTACCAGCCCACCTCGTGCTGGGGCGCGTCGCGGTAGGTGCGGTCGGCGAGGTTGACCTGCTCGGGGTTGACGAAGGCCTCCAGGGAGAACCAGTCGTCGTTGCCCGCCCGGTCCTCGGTGCCCCAGGCGGCGTGGCTCTGCCAGGGGAAGGGGACGCGCAGCCGGCGAGCCAGCTTGCCCTCGCCGCGGTGCCAGCCCTGCTTGCGGCCCGCCTGCTTGCCGGCGAACTCGAACTCCCACCAGCCGTTCAGACAGACCCAATCGCGGCCCTCAACGAGCCCGCGGTGCAGGTCGGGCCGCGGGTGTTCCGGCCGGGGCGGGTCCGGGATTCTTGGGGACGCCATTGCGAGACTGCCTCCCACGGAAGAGACAAGCTAGCCGATTGGGGGTAGGGGCGCGGTGGCGACCCGGAGCCACCGAGTCGGTGAGCGCCGAGGGGCACGCCAGGCCGCGCTCCGCCCTCAGAGGATACTATTCGCTGCCGAGGGCGCCTTTCATTCTTCGAGCTGGTAGGGGTAGTGGACGATCGCGACGCCCCGGAGGCGGCGGAGGGCGAGGTCGAGAGCGATGGCGGACTGGTTGTGGAGCAGGTGCTCCCACCAGTGGGCGACGACGAACTCCGGGATCATGACGGTCACCATGCCGTAGCGCTTGCGCTGGGCCTTGACGTAGTCCACGATCGGCTGGGTCAGGGAGCGGTAGGGGCTGGGCAGGCCGATGAGAGGGATACCTGGCTCCCACTGGGCCCAGCGCTCGCGTAGGCTGCGCCAGGACTGCTCGTCGGTGACGACGTGGACGGCGCGGATGCTGCTCTCGAGTGAGCGGGCGTAGTCCATGGCGAGGACGGCGCCGCGGTGGAGACTGGCAACGGGGACGACAAGGACCGTCTCGCTCTTGCGGACGGCGGGCTCGAAGCCCTCGAGGGTGAGCTGGGCGGCGGTCTGCTGATAGTGCAGGCGGATGCGATAGAACATGCGGATGAGGAGGAAGAGGGCGACGATGACGATCCAGGCGCCGTGGGTGAACTTGGCGGCGGCGACGACGACAACGACGACACCGGTGCCGAGGGCGCCCAGGCCATTGCCGGCGATGGAGAAGAGCCAGCCGCGCGGGCGCTGGGCAAGCCAGCGGCGGACGAGGCCAGCCTGGGCTAGGGTGAAGCTGATGAAGACACCCACGGCGTACAGCGGGATCAGGGCATGGGTTGAGCCGCGGAAGAGGATAACGAGGAGGACCGACACGCCCCCGAGCAGGGCGATGCCGTTGGCGAAGACGAGGCGGTCGCCCAGATTATACAGCTGGCGAGGCAGGAAGCCATCCTTGGCCAGGAGGCTGGCGATCCTGGGGAAGCCAGCAAAGCTGGTGTTGGCCGCCAGCAGCAGGATCACCAGGGTCGAGACCTGCAGCACGTAGTACAGGACGCTGGTCCCGAAGACCTGGCGGCCCACCTGGGAGAGGACGGTCTCAGCATGGAGCCTGGGGACAATGGCGTAGTAGCGGGCCAGGAACGTGATGCCAAGGAAGAAGACGGCGAGGATCAGACCGAGGAGGGCCAGAGTGATGCGGGCGCGGACGGGGGCCGGGTCCTTGAAGGCCTGGACGCCGTTGCTCACACACTCGATGCCCGTGAGAGCCGCACAGCCGCCGGCGAAGGCACGAAGGAACAGGACCCAGTTGACCGGGTGGGAGGCGACGAGCTCGGGAGGCGGGGGAGGTGTGGAGTCGCCGGTGGCGATGTGCCAGAGGCCCAGAGCGATCATGCCGGTGGTGGTGGCGATGAAGACGAAGATCGGGAAGGCGACCACGGCGGCGGATTCGCGCACGCCGCGCAGGTTGAGCCAGGTGAGGAGGATGATGGCGGTGGCGCACAGGAGGACCTGATGATGGCCGAGGACCGGCCAGGCAGAGGCGAGGTTGGCCACGCCCGAGGAGATGCTGACGGCAACGGTGAGCACGTAGTCAACCACCAGCGACGCGGCGGCCACGAGGCCGGCGAAGCGGCCCAGGTTCTCCGAGGCGACGGTGTAGGCGCCGCCCCCTTCGGGGTAGGCCTTGATGACGTGCTGGTAGGACATCACTACCAGGAGCATCACCCCGACGATTGCGAGGGCCACCGGCAGGGAAAGGGAAAGGGCCGCCACGCCGCCGAGGACCAGCATCAGCAGAATCTCCTCGGTCGCGTAAGCGACCGAGGACACGGCATCCGAGGCGAAGACCGCCAGGCCGAGAGGTACGCCCAAGCGCTCTTGCTCCCCCTGGACCGTAGACAGGGGGCGACCCAGGATCAGGCGCTTCCAGTTGATTTGGGGCTTGGGCATCGCGCCTCACGTCGCAGGATCAAGCCCCGGGGGTAGGCGGCGCCGACCGTGGTCGCTGACGGAGCCGCCGAGCCACGGGCACACGGGGCCGCCAGAGGCCGAGATGCAGGGGTGTCCGGCAAGGCAAGGCGCTGCGAACGCAGGTAGGCCGCCCCTCCGCCGGCAATCCGCGCCCCCGGGAGGACATCCAGTGGGCGACATTATGCGCGTCCGGACCGCCCAGGGCAAGAGGAGCCTGAGAAGCGCCCTTGCCGTCTGGCCGGCAGGGACCCGGCGCGGCTGGAGGATGCTCGCCAGCGCAGCGATGGCGGTATGCCGCCGTCAGCGCTTGCGCTGTCTGGGGTCGCGCCCCTCGAGGGGGAGTGGCTCGAGACGGCTTTCCCACTCGGCCAGACGAGCCCCGAGGTCGCGTACCACGCCGGCGTGCCGGGCGGTCTGGGCCAGGTTGTGGGTCTCGCCCGGGTCGGTGCGCAGGTCGAAGAGCTGCTCGGTCGGCGAGCCCTCGTAGCGGATGAGCTTCCACTCGGGCGTGCGGATCATCCGGCCCAAGCGGTGGGCCTCGGCCACCAGGAACTCGCGCCAGGTCGGGTCCTTCTGCTCCAGCAGCGGCCGCAGGCTGCGTCCGCGGGCCTTGGGCAGGGGCTCGACGCCGGCGTAGTCGGTCAGCGTGGCCGGCAGGTCCAGGCCGCTGACCAGGTGCGTGTCATCGCGCACGCCCTCGGCCACGTGGCCCGGCCAGGAGACGATCAGAGGCACGCGCGCGGCCTCGTCGTAAAGGAACATCTTCGAGACCATGCGGTGCCGCGCCAGGCCGTCGCCGTGGTCCACGGAGAAGATCACGAGCGTGTCGTCCGCGTGGCCGGAGTCCTCGAGCGCGTCCAGCACACGCCCCACGTCGGCGTCCATCATCTCGACCATGCGGTAGTAGGACCACAGGTAGTAGCGCCAGTGGGTCTCGGTCCACTGCTCCAGGAAGGGGCGGCGCTGGCGCCAGACCTGGGCGAAGAACTCCGGCTCGGCCGGGTCGTAATCGAAGTTGGCGGGCAGCGGGGGCAGGTCGTCGGCGATCCGCGGATAGGGCAGCTCGCCCAGGGGCGGCGTGTGCTCGAAGACCCAGTAGCAGCAGTCGTGGGGCTGGAAGAGGCCCAGGCACAGGAAGAAGGGGTTGTCGCCGTCGTAGCTGTGGAGGAAGGCCTCGCCCGAGCGGGAGATCATGGCGTCGCTGAGCTCGCCGTAGAGCTGGCCGTAGGTCAGGACGCGGAAGCTCTTGGCCAGGGGGCGCCCAGGGACGTGCCACTTGCCGGCGTAGATGGGCTCGTAGCCGCGGGCGCCCAGCCACTGGCCCAGGTCCGGCATGTCCTCGGCGATGCGCCATTCGTTCATGACCACGCCCGTCTCGCAGGTGGCGCGGCCCGTGAACCAGCTACTGCGCGCCGGGCAGCAGACCGGGTTGGCCGAGTAGCTGCGCGTGAAGGTCATGCCGCGGGCGGCCAGGCGGTCGAGGTTGGGGGTGCGCACGTGGGTGCAGCCCAGGGTCGAGAGGGCATCGGCGTGGAGCTGGTCCACGTTGATGAAGAGCAGGTTGGGCGGCCGGGTCTGGGCCGCGGACGACCCGGCGGCGCCCGTCAGGGCCAGGCCCGCCAGGCCCGCTCCACCGCGGCGCAGGAACTCTCGTCGGCTCATCGGCTCGCCCTTCTCGCTCATGGCTGTCGCTCCGTGGCGTCCGCCGAGGGATTCCAGACCAGGGCCTTCATGCCGCCCACGGCGGCGACGACCCGTCGCGCATCATCGAGCCACCAGGTGTAGGGCAAGAGGCCGCTGCCGAGCTGCTCGAAGCCGTGGAGGAGGACCTGGCGGCCGGCCCAGTCGAGGGCCGTGGTCTGCCGGAAGGCCAGGCGCTGGCCGGACTTGACCACCTGCAGGTCCTCGAGCAGGTCGAAGTCGTCCACGCGGGCGTCGTCACCCGGCAGGCGCTGCAGGGCGTCGAAGAGGCACCAGCCGGCGGTGAACCTGGCAGGCGCGGGGAAGGAGCGCATCCTGCCCGAGGGCTTGCCCCCGACGAGCGCCTGGCGACGGATCAGGCCGTCGCGCGCCTCTCCCCGCTGGGCCGCCTGGGCGTTGGGGATCGGGTAGTCGTCGGCGAGCAGACTGCACTCGATCCGCCAGCGGCGCGGCGTGCTGAGGGTCTCCGCGGCGCAGGTGACCGTGGCGCGGAGGCGCTCCGTGCGGCCCGGGGTGCGCAGGAGCTGCTCGACCTCCAGCTCGAGCGCGTCATCGCCGACGGGCCGGCGCAGAAGGCGCAGGAAGCCCATGGGGACTCCCTTGAACTCCGGGCGGGCCGGGTCGTGCTCGAGGGCGATCGTCTGGTAGGAATGAGTCCACTCGCCCTGCGGGTCGAAGGCGCCGCCGGGCGCTGGCGCGGAGCGCAGAGTGCTCGCGATGACCTCAAGGGAACGTGGCAAGGTGTAGGTTCGCGGCTCCGGCATGGCTCACTCTCCCGGCCCGTCGCCCGTGGCACCTGCGTCGGGCACCCCAAGGTACAGCATCGCGCCGGGGATGGGAACCGGCCGGCGTCCCGGCGTTTACTGCCGAGGCGGAGTCGCGGGCCTCGACCGGCGGGGCGGGGCCGGGACGTCGGAAGATCGCGCCACACGGCCCCCGAAGGCGCCGCCGTGCCGGCGACCAGCAAGGCCGATGGGAGGTGTACCTGTGACGCCCGAGCTGCCCGAGTACCTGCGCCGCATCAAGTACCCCGACCGGATCCTGCGCCCCACGCGGCACGAGCGCATCGGCCTGGCAACCTCACCCGACCTGGGCGACTGGCGCAGGCACCCGGCCGGGCCGCTGCTGGACAACGGGCCCGAGGGAGCGTGGGACAGCCGGTTCGTGGTGGACCCGTGGGTGGTCGGGACCGGCTGGCGGTGGCACATGTTCTACTACGGATTCGACGGCGAGCACGCACGGGAGGGAGTGGCGCTGTCCGAAAACCTGGTGCAGTGGGAGAAGAGCCCGTGGAACCCCATCCTCGACGTCGGGGAGGCGGGAAGCATCGATTCGCGGCACGCCCACAAGCCGTGTGTGATCGAGCACGGCGGCACGTGGTACCACTTCTACGTGGCGGTGGACGAGACGGAGCGGTGCGTGGCGCTAGCGACGTCGCAGCCGGTGTAGGGCGCTAGAGCGGCGGTCCGCCACGTCAGGCACCGAAGAGGGCGGGCAGCGCCGTGCGGTAGGCCTCGGCGAGGTCAGCCAGGGACGCGTGCAGGACGATGGCGCCGTCGTGGTTCACCAGCACGTGCGGCACCTCGGTCACGAACCCCAGCTTGAGCGGCTCGACACGCCACCGCGCGCAGATCTCGGCGAACTCGCCCTCCCTGCCCACCGCCACCTCGACCACAAAGCCCGTGCTCTCCGAGAAGAGGGCCCGGTCGAGGCGCAGGTCGCCGGCGGCCGCCGTGGTGTCTATCTCGGCCCCGAGGCCGCGGGCTTCGAGGGCCGCGATGGCCATCTCGGCCAGGGCCACGATCATCCCGCCGTCGCTGATGTCCTGGCAGGCGACCACGGCCCCCGCCTGGATCGCGTCTATCACGGCGAAGATCATCCCGCGCTCCAGGTCCCAGTCAATCTTCGGCACGTTGGCCCCGAGGCCGACGCCGAGGGTCTGGTAGTAGACCGAGCCGCCGAGCTCGTCCTTGCGCGGGCCGAGCAGGAAGAGGCCATCCCCCGCGCGCTTGAGGGCGACGGTGATGGCCTTGGAGTAGTCGGGCATGGTGCCGACGCAGGCGATGACCGGGGAGGGCGCGATGGCGCGGCCGGCCGCGGACTCGTTGTACAGGCTCACGTTGCCGGAGATGATGGGCGTAGGGCTTTCGGGGTAGTCCTTGAGCCACAGCTTGCGGGCGGCCTCGGCCAGGCCGCGCACGCCCTCGCGGAACTCCCAGAAGGCCTCGGGGTTCTCGGGATTGCCGAAGTTGAGGCAGTCGGTGACGGCCTGGGGCGTGGCGCCGACGCAGGCGACGTTGCGCATAGCTTCGGCGATGGCCGTGGCCCCGCCCCAGTAGGGCGAGATGACGCCGTACAGCGGGTTGCCGGCCACGGAGAGGGCCATCGCTGCCCGCGAGCCCTCCAGCGGCGCGATCACCCCCGCCCCCGCCTCGCCGGGCCGGACCACGGCGTTGCCCTGCACCTCGACGTCGTAGGCGCGGTAGATGTAGGCCCGCGAGCACACGTTGGGATGGGCGAGCACCTGGCCGAGAACGCGGCCCAGGTCCTCGGGCATGTCGAACTGCGGCTCGACCTCGGTCCACTCGCGCGGCTGGTAGGGGCGGTCGTAGGTGATGCCCTCGGTGACGGCCTTGACGGGGGCCTCGACCACGATGGTCTCCCCCATCCTGACACGGTAGACCTGCTCGTCGGGCAGGATGCGGCCGACGATGGCGGCCTGGGCGCCTTCGTAGACGTTGGGGAGGTCCCAGTCCTCGTTGTAGATGCGCAGGACTTCCTCGGCGAAGTGCTCGGGGACGGCAAGCACGTAGCGCTCCTGGGTCTCGGCGCACATGACGGTCTCGGGAAGCAGATTGGGCAGGGCCTGGTGCACGTCGTTGAGGTCAATCTCAATGCCCACGTCGCCGGCCGAGCAGATCTCGGAGCTGGCGCAGGCGATGCCGCCGCCGCCGATGTCCTTGATGCCGATGACGACGCCCAGCTCGCGGGCGCGGTCGCGCACGGCGTGGTTGGCCTTGCGCATGGCGAGCACGTTCTTCAGAAAGGCGTCGGGCACCTGAACGGCGCCGCGGTCCTCCTCCTGCTCCTCCTCGCTGAGGATCTTGGAGGCGAAGGCCGATCCACCGAAGCCGGAATCGTCGGTCGGCTTGCCGACGAGGATGAGGACGTAGGGCTCGTCCTTGGCCTGGGCGGGCACGGCCGAGTGGATGATCTCGTCCTCGGCCACAACGCCCACGGCCACGACGTTGACGAGGCAATTGTCGTCGAAGCTCTCGTGGAAGTAGACGTCGCCGCAGAGGACGGGCACACCCAGGGCGTTGCCGTAGCCCCAGATGCCGTCCACGACGCCGGTGGCTATCCACCTACCGCGGTCGGCGTGGGGGCCCGTGAGGTCGCCGAAGCGCAGGGGATCGGCGGTGCCGACGACGTGGGCGCCCATGCAGTCCACGTCGCGGACGATGCCGCCGATGCCGGTGGCGGCGCCCTCGTAGGGAAGGACCTGGCTGGGATGGTTGTGGCTCTCGTGGGCGATGACGATACCCCAGCGCTTGCCCTGGTACTCGGTGAAGAAGACGATGCCGGCGTCCTCCTGGGGGCCCAGGATGACGTTGGGGGCGTCGGAGTGCAGGAATTCGCGCAGCACGGGGCGGCTGGACTTGTAGGAGCAGTGCTCGCTCCACTCGGAGTTGAAGACGTGCAGCTCCACCAGCGTGGGATCGCGGCCGATGAGCTCGGCGATGCGCCTCCCCTCGTAGGCCGTCAGGCCGATGCCGTTCTCAGCAAAAGCCTGCTCGATCTCATCGTCAGTCATCTGGCTGACGGGGATTATCCGCTCGTCAAGACGCATGTGCCTACCTCCCGCCATGGGGTGCAGCAGTGTGCGCGCCTGGAGAAGGCTGTTGGGAGTTTCCACGACGGGAGGCCGGGTCCTGCCTGGAGGGGGTGAGCGAAGGGGCGAGGGTCGGAGGAGAGAGGGGGCTGGGCGGCGCACCGCGTACGGACAGGACCGGCCGGCGCCAGCAGGCTGCGCGCGGATCCTGCACCGAAGGGTCTTTCCTCACCTGGGACCGGACGAGCAGCTCACCATGCAGGACCCAGCCCGCAGCCGCCGAATAAGTCATATACCGTACAGCGTACGGTCATGGAGTGAATCTTGGGAGAGGGGAGATACGTGATGACGGCCCGAAGGCACGCCGTTCTGGGTCTGCTGCTGGTAGGGTTGGTGGGGTTAGCGCTCACGCGGAGCGCTCTGACGGCGCCACCCGGCCCCCCGGGGCCAACGCTGCCTTTCCCGGTGAAGGTCTCAGACCTCGCGGTATCGCAGGTAAGGCTGTCGTCCCTTACCACTAAAGAGTTCCCGTCGGCGACGCTGCATGTCCGCATCAAGAACCTTGGATCAAAGGACGCGCCGCCTTCGCCCGTGGTCGTCTGCTACACGACCGACGTAGGAGCATCGAACCCCTTCCTCGTCTACCGCAAGGACACACCGGTCATCCCGGCCGGCGCGGAGGCGAGTGTCTCCTTCTTCATGCCTAACGTCGGCAATCCGTGGCGAACACTGCTGATTGCAGCGGTGGATGTTCCGGTGGCCGGGCATCCCGCCGGCCAGCTAACCGAGCTCTCGGAGCTCAACAACGTCTTCGGGTTCACCTTCGACACCTCGAAGTTCACGCTCCCGAAGGTGTGGGACAATCCCGCAGTAGACTGAGGGCCCCCTCGCCCGGGCCTGGAGCACTGCAGCCGGTGGCGGCGCACTGCTTGCGGCGCCGTGACAATGCTGGGCTTGCCCGCCGCAGGCTAGGGCGGGCAAGCCGGGCTGCGTCCTGCAGCGCGTCGCTATTGCCGGCGGCGAGGATAGACCCCCGCGCTAAGGGTGGCGGATTGCGGCTAGAGCGCGACGGCTTGGCCGGTGCGTGCGGACTGGAGACCCGCATCCAGGATGGCCATGACCTGCAGGTTGTGCTCCAGCGAGACGACCTGGTGGAAGTCACGGTCCTCACGCAGGCAGGCCACGAAGTGGGCCGGGCCCGAGGGCTCGATGGGCAGCTCCCCCGGCTCGATCTGCTCCTCCTGGCCGTCGCAGAGCACGGTAACGCGGCCGCCGTCGCCCGGATAGGCCGTGGCCCGGCTGCCCCAGACAATGGGGCCGCCCGGGCCGGGCGAGCCGTGCTGGGTCCAGGTGGCTTCGAGGATGGCGAAGGCCCCCGGATAGCGCACGAGCATTACGGCGTTGTCCTCGGTGTCGCCGAAGTCGTACAGGAGCCGGTCGGCGAGGGCGACGACGGTCCGGGCGGGCTGGCCGATGAGCCACAAGGACTCACAGGCGCCATAGCAGCAGAAGTCGAGGAGCGCGCCGCCGCCCAGCTCGCGCTCGAACCACCAGCCGGCGCGAGGGTCGTCGGGCAGGTGGCCGCCGGTGGGGCCGGCGTGGCCCGCACGCAGGCGGAACTCGAAGACCGTGCCCAGGGCGCCTTCGCTTACGAGGGCGTGCAGGCGATGGAAGGTGGGCGACCACAGGAAGGGCCAATTGGCCATGACGCGGATGCCGGCCTGCGAGGCCAGCTCCGCGATGCGGCAGGCTTCGGCGAGGGTGCCCGACAGAGGCTTTTCGACCATCACGGATACGCCCGCCGCCGCGCAGGCCTCGACGACGTTGACGTGGTAGCTGTTCTCCGCGCAGGAGATAGCGGCGTCGGGCTTGGCCTCGGCCAGCAGTGTCTCGTAGTCGGCATAGACGCCGCCGATGCCGAAGTCCTGGGCCATCTGGGCGCAGACGTCCTCGCGGCGCGGGTCGGCGATCCCCACCAACTCCACGCCGTCCACCTCACGCGCGTACCCCAGCAGCGAGCGAACGTGGCTGTGAGCCACGCCCATCACGGCAAGCCTGGTAACGGAAGCCATTGAAAGGTCCTCCCCGGTTCTCGGAGTGCAAGTCGCTGAAGGGCTGTTTCAGCGCGCCCGCGGCCGGACCTCTCGCGGGGCCCGGTCGAGCAGGCGGGCCACCACCTGGCGCAGGTACCGGTCGTGCGCCTGGCCACCCGTCAGCAAGGAGCCCCCACCGGTCGTAGGCGTGCACGCGGCGGCGAAGGGTACGGACGCCGTCGCGCGAACTGGTCGCCAAGCACGCTGGGCACGGGCGAGGGGGCCTCGCCCAGCCCTGGAGGTATGTCAGATGCTAGGCGCCTTCCTGGCGGGAGCGCTGCTGTCGGCCGCTGTGACCCAGGAGCTCGTGATCGCCGAGAACGGGCAGAGCGACTTCGTGATCGTGGTGGGGGCCGACGCGTCGGCCTCGGAGACGCACGCGGCGGGCGAGCTGCAGACCTTCCTGGAGGAGATCTCGAATGCTCGGCTGCCCATGAAGGACGACTCGGGCCCGGTGGGGCCCCACGAGATCATCCTGGGCGACAACGCCCACCTGCGCCAACTGGGGGTCAAGGTGGACTTCGAGGCCCTGGGCAACGAGGGCTTCACGATCCGCACGGCGCCTCCCCACCTGATCATCGCCGGAGGGAAGCTGCGCGGGACGATGTACGGGGTGTACACCTTCCTGGAGGACTACCTGGGCTGTCGCTGGTTCGCCACCGACTGCTCGGTGGTCCCGAGGACGGCCCGGATCGCCGTGGGCGCCCTGGACGATACCCAGGTGCCGGTGCTGGAGTACCGCGAGCCCTTCTACAAGGACGCCTTCGACGCCGACTGGTGCGCCCGGAACAGGATGAACTCCCACTCCTCGTCGCTGGACGAGACGCGGGGCGGGAAGATCACCTACTACGGCTTCGTTCATACCTTCAACCAACTGCTGCCGCCGGAGAAGTACTTCGACGAGCACCCCGAGTACTTCTCGATGATCAACGGGCAGCGGATCAGGGACTACAGTCAGCTCTGCTGCACCAACCCCGACGTGCAGAGGCTGGTGGCCGAGGAGGTGCGGCGGCGGATGCGGGAGCACCCCGAGGCGACCGTGTTCTCCGTGTCGCAGAACGACTGGCGCAATCCCTGCCAGTGCCCGGAGTGCGCGAAGGTGGCCGAGCGCGAGGGCAGCGAGATCGGGCCGATCCTCGAGCTGGTGAACTACGTGGCCGACCAGGTGCGGGACGAGTTCCCGGACAGGATCGTGGACACACTGGCCTATCAGTACTCGCGCAAGCCGCCGAAGAGCATCCGCCCGCGGCCGAACGTGGTGGTGCGGCTGTGCAGCATCGAGTGCTGCTTCTCGCACCCGCTGGCGACCTGTGCCGACGAGAGGAACGCGCGGTTCCGCGAGGACATGGAGGGCTGGAGCAAGGTCTGCGACCGGCTGTGGGTGTGGGACTACGTGGTGGACTTCCCCCATTACCTGCTGCCCTTCCCGAACCTGCGCGTGCTCAGGCCGAACATCCGGTTTTTCGCCGAGCACAACGTCACGGGGATCTTCGAGGAGGGCGACTACAACACGGTCAACGGGGAGTTCGCCAAGCTGCGGTCCTACATGATGGCCAAGTTCCTGTGGAACCCCGACTACCCCTACGAGAAGGCGCTGACGGAGTTCCTGGAGGCTTACTACGGGCCGGCGGCGGTGCCGGTCCGCCAGTACCTGGACCTGCTGCACGACAAGGTGGAGCAGGAGGACATCCACGTGATGATCTGGGCCAATGCGAGCGCGCCCTATCTGAGCGACGACCTGCTGGCGCGGGCCGGGGGGTTGTTCGACCAGGCCGAGCAGCTCGTGGCGCAGGACCCGGTGCTGCTGGAGCGCGTGCAGATCGCCCGACTGCCCCTGCACTATGTGGCGCTCGAGAGGTACAAGGTCGGGGCGCCCCGGGCCTTCAGCCTCGCCCAGGGCTTCTTCCGAGCGACGCCCGACCCGGACCTGGAGGCGCTGTGGAGCAAGTTCTCAGCCCTCTCGGCGGCGGCCCAGCTCACCAACACCGGCGAGGGCGCAGGGCGGTCGCTGCAGGTCTACCGGGACGCCAAGGAGCCCCTGGTGGCGGGCTACCGGCTGCTGGACCTCGAGACGCGCGACCTGCGGGTGCAGGTGGCCCCAAGGCTCGGCGGCCGGGTGCTGACCCTCACGTACATCCCGACCGAGCGGCAGCTGTGCTACCTGGGTGAGCCGGGCGATCCGGGGTACCCGGCCGTCGGGGGCTATGGCGGCTGGTGGGGAGGCAACGCCGGCGGGCCTGGCCGCGGCGACGCCTTTGCGGCCAAGGCCGACGAGGGCGGCAAGTCCGTCGTGCTGACCACGGACCTGTCCCGCGACCTCGGCCTGACGCGAACGGTGCAGGTAGAGGAGCCAGCGCGCGTGGTCATCACCGACCGCTTCGAGAACCGCAAGGACGGCGCGCAGGCGCGGCGCTACTGGGCCCAACTGCGCCTGGCCTGCGACCCGGCCACGGTCGCGGCGCGGGTGGGCGACCGGGTCATCCCCCTGGCGGGAAGTGAAGACCTGCCCGTCGCCGGTCTGGCCCTTGCCCCCGAGGGGGCCGGCGATGGGGCGACCGTCCTGCTGGGCGAGGGCCTGGCCCTGCGCTGGCGGGTGCGCGGCGCGGGGATGACGGGCGCCGGGATGACCGTGGACCCCGCTCGGAAGGCCCTGGTGCTGTGCGCCCGGATGGACGGCGAGATGGCGGCCCGGGGCAGCGAGGAGCTGGTGTGGGAGATCGAGGTGGCACCGGAGGACCAGGCCGCGCCCGCGGCTGCGCAGATACCGGCGGGACTGGTCGTGAGCCAGGAGAGCGACTGGGGCCTGTACCGGGAGCCCGAGCTGGCGCGCATCGAGTTCGACCCCGCCGCGACCAACGGCTTCGCGGCCCGGATGGGCGGCGATCACTTCGAGTGGGCGATCCAGTGGCGCTACCCCGAGGCGGCCTTCGAGGCGGGCCGGCGTTACGACGTCTTCGCCCGCATCAAGGTCGCCCCAGCCGAGGGCAAGACCCAGGGCGAAGCCTTCACGGCGGGCGTGTATGACACCGTGGGCAAGGCGGGCCTCGGCGGCATCGCGGGCAAGCTCGAGGACCTGCGGCCGGGCGAGTGGCAGACCTACCGTGTGGCGCGCGTGCAGCCGGCGGAGGGCCACTACGTGTGGTTCGCGCCGACCCGCGAGACGGGCAACATCCAGGCGATGTGGGTGGACTGCGTGTGGCTGGTGCCCGCGGAGGAGGAGCCCGCTCCAGGATAGGGGGGCCATCGGGGGCGAGGGCGCGGTCGGCGGGCGCGTCAGAAGCTCACGTAGGGGGCCAGCCTGGCGGACGTCGCCCGGCCGATGCCTTCCACGCGCTCGAGGTCGCTCGGCGAGGCGA